>DDUQ01000085.1:949-2580 GCA_002344885.1 Comamonadaceae bacterium UBA2334 | reverse complement strand
GAAGGTTCAGAGCTGAGATGGCCGCGCAAACTTTTTGCCCCATCGCCATGCCGTTGGCATGGTCCACTGCAGGCGCAATGAAAACGAACTCTTCGCCGCCGTAGCGGGCAACCAGATCGCCCGTGCGGCAGATGGTGCTAGCGAGGCTGCTTGCCACAGCCACGAGGCAGGCATCTCCTGCCTGGTGGCCATAGTGGTCGTTGTATTTTTTGAACCAGTCGATGTCAATCATGCCCAGTGTGAGCGGCTGACCCAGCCGCTGCATCCGCTTCCACTCTTCAGCCAGGGTTTCATCGAACCGGCGGCGGTTGGCGATGCCGGTCAGGCCGTCCGTCATGCTCAGGGCGCTGAGCTTCTGGTTGGCTTGTTCGAGCTGGGCCGTGCGCTCTGTGACCCGTTGTGCCAGCACTTTCTCGGTTTCCTGGAGCGTGGTGACCAGCGCATGCTGTGCCTGCATCGCATCGTGTTGGGCTTTGTCTTTTTCTGCCCGGATGTGGTTGATGCGAGCCGCCAGGGCAAATGACAACAACATCATTTCAACCAGTGAGCCGATCTGTATGCCATGGACGGTGAAAAAGTTCGTGGGGACCAGTCCGTAATTTCGAAGCGGATACAGCGCCGCAAAGGCCAGGAACAAAAACCACGACAACAGGTACAGACGTCCACCCGGAATGTTGTGCAAGACACTGTAAATGCCCGACCAGGCTGCCACCACCAACGCCAGAAGCAACGCGCCGGACACCAGACGCCCTCCCGCGTAGTAGGACACGAGCCACCCGATGGCGATGGGGACGGCCACCAGCCAGCCGGCCACTTGCAAAGCCCGGTCAAGCCGGACAGCGTTTTCAGCCGTGTTCAGAAAGCTGCGGGCAAAACGGGTGACGAAAATGCCTGCAAACCCGAATGCCCAGTAGGAATAGTTGGCGATCCAGTCGCTGTCTGGCCAGAGAAATTCGGCGGTCATGCCGTTGGCTGCGCCGATGCCCAAACCGATGAACGTGACGTAGAGCACATAGTCGACGTAAACCCGTTCACGGATACTGAACCAGAGCAACGCGTTGTAAATGACCATGGCCAGCAGCGCGCCGAAGTAGGCCGCCTGTCCGGCATAAACCAGGCGGCTGCTCTCGGCAAACGCCTCGGGTGACCAGGCTGACAGCGGGGCCATCAGTGTTCCCTGGCTGTGGACCCTGAGGATCACGGTCTCGATGTCGGAGCCGACCGGTGTCAGTGGGAACACAAAATTCACGTGGCGCAACTGGCGTTGGCTGAAGGGGTAGGTGTCACCGGCGCGCAGGGGGGTGGTCGATCCGGGGGCGTAAACGTCGACGCTGTCCAGTGTGGGGAACGCCAGCTCCAACAGCCACGGGGCGGCTGAGCGCGCGCGTTGTGGTGTGGTTTGCACCTGGAATGCAATCCACCACACTGAGCGTGTGTAGCCTTTGTTGAAGCCTTTGGCAGGGTCGACCGCGTGGAATTGACCGGCTTCGAACTTCTGTCGGGCAGCATCAATGCTGAGTGCAGCCTCCGTATCCTCGAGCGCCACCAGATAGGACGAAAGTTCGCGCTGTCGCAACGTTTCATCGAGTATCAGCACGGGTGTGGCTTTGGGCTGCAGGGGCCAAACCGCT
>DDUQ01000085.1:473-716 GCA_002344885.1 Comamonadaceae bacterium UBA2334 | reverse complement strand
ATTGGGGCCGGCGGGCCCAAAGCCGCTATCCAGGCGCAAATGAGTCGGTAAACGAGATGCATGGAGGGAGTGGTTTGGGCAAGTTGATGAGAACTCCCAGGAGGATGGCGGCAATGTCTGCCCCATACCTTGACGCAGATCAACACCTTCCGGATTGGCAGGCATAGACTGGCTTTTTTCTGTGTGACCGAGCATTCAACGAACAAGGACATCTCATGAGCAGCAACGCATCTGACAACATCC
>DDUQ01000085.1:0-199 GCA_002344885.1 Comamonadaceae bacterium UBA2334 | reverse complement strand
GCGGCGTGGGCAAGACCACGCTGGTCGAAAGCCTGCTGGCCGCAACGGGGGCCATCACCAGCCGGGGCACGGTAGAAAAGGGCAACACCGTGTGTGACTTCGACCCGGTGGAAAAACAGCTCGGCCATTCACTCCAGTCGGCCGTGACGAGCTTTGAGCAGGCAGGTGGCCAGACCTACCTGATCGATACACCCGGCTA
>DDUQ01000004.1:57310-57748 GCA_002344885.1 Comamonadaceae bacterium UBA2334 | reverse complement strand
GGCACGGCAGTTGCCGTCGGGGCGCAGGCCGTCGGCGGCGCACATACGCGGCACGGGCACGCCCAGACGGTCGGCCAGTTGCAGCAGGGTTTCGCCCGCTCGGGCCTGCACCGGCTGGCCGTTCAGGGTGAGGTCGATCGGGTCCGTGGCCATGGCAGCAGCGGTCATGCGGCACCTCCGTCGGCAGGCATTGGGTTGCCGGGCAGGTGGCCCACTTCGCGGGGGAAGTAGCGCAGCACCGTTTGCACCGGGTTGGGCGCGGCTTGGCCCAGGCCGCAGATGGAAGCGTCCTGCATGACGGCGGACAGGTCGTTCAGCGTGTCGGCATCCCAGGTGGGGGCATGCATCAGCCCGGCAGCCTGGTGGGTGCCCACCCGACAGGGGGTGCACTGGCCACAGCTTTCGTGCGCGAAGAAGTCCATCATGGCCAGCGCGGCG
>DDUQ01000004.1:56594-57100 GCA_002344885.1 Comamonadaceae bacterium UBA2334 | reverse complement strand
AAGTCCATCATGGCCAGCGCGGCGTCGCGGGCACGGTCGGCTTCGCCCAGCACAATGACCGCCGCCGAGCCGATGAAACCACCGTGCGGCTGCAGGGTGTCGAAGTCCAGCGGCACATCGGCCAGGCTGGCCGGAAAAATGCCGCCACTGGCCCCGCCGGGCAGGTAGCCATACAGCGTGTGCCCCTCGGCCATGCCGCCGCAAAACTCGTCCACCAACTCGCGCAGCGTGGTGCCCGCCGGGACCAATTTCACGCCAGGCTCCTTCACCCGCCCGCTGACGGAAAACCGCCGCAGACCCTTGCGGCCATGGCGGCCCTTGGCAGCAAACCAGTCGCCGCCTTTTTCCAGCAACTCGGGCACCCAAAACAGGGTTTCGAAGTTGTGTTCCAGCGTGGGACGGCCAAACAGACCCACCTCGGCGATGTAGGGCGGGCGCAGCCGGGGCTCGCCCCGTTTGCCCTCAATGCTTTCGATCATGGCGGACTCTTCGCCGCAGATGTAGGC
>DDUQ01000004.1:49609-56374 GCA_002344885.1 Comamonadaceae bacterium UBA2334 | reverse complement strand
GCCGCAGATGTAGGCCCCCGCGCCCCGGCGCAGTTCGATGCGCGGCCAGCGGCCACTGAGGCCCGGTGCCTGCACGGGCGTGAGCACAAATTCGGCCAGCTCGGCCCACTTTGCGCCGTGGCGTTGCGATTGCAGGGGGTTCTCCCGGTGGTGGCGCAGGTGGTCGTGCAGGTCGTCCAGTGCCTGCTCCAGCACAGCGCGTTGCACCGGGTACTCGTCGCGCAGGTACAGGTAGGCGGCCTCGCAGCCCACCACCTGCATGGCCACCAGCAGGCCTTCCAGGAAGCGGTGGGGGTCGCGCTCCAGGCACCAGCGGTCTTTGAACGTACCGGGTTCGCCTTCGTCGATGTTGACGGCCAGCAGCGGTTGGGCACCCAGCCGCGCCGCGTTGCCCTGCACGATGCGCCACTTGCGCCCGGCCGGGAACCCTGCCCCACCCAGACCGCGCAGGCCTGCGTGTTCCAGCGTGTGCAGCACCTGCTCGTGCGCCAGCGTGCCCGCTGCCACCGCTTGCGCATGGGCATAGCCACCTTGGCCAAGGCAAGCAGAAAAACCCACAAAATTCGCAGCATTCAACGCTTCATTAACAAGCGCTGGAGCCTGTTTTTCTTTATGAAGACCACTGTCCAGCACTCGCTGCACCCGTTGGCGCACGGCATCGGGCTTGGCCTGGGCTACGGGCCATTGGCCCACCTGCACGGCAGGGGCTTGCTCGCAGCGGCCCACGCAGGGGGCTGCCTGCACGCGGACGCGCGGTCTGCCGTCGGCACCGTGTTCACCCAGACTGGCCTGCAACTGCTCCAGCAGCGGCAACGCGCCGGCCATGCGGCACGACAGGCTGTCGCACACCCGCACCGTCAGGTCGGGGCCACGGGCCACGCCATCGGGCAGCACCTCGAAGTGGTGGTAGAAGGTGGCCACCTCCATCACCTCCACGGTGGACAGGCGCATCTCGTGCGCCAGCGCCACCAGCAGGTCGCGTGGCAGGCCGTTGAAGCGGTCGTTGACGGCGTGCAGGTGCTCGATGAGCAAGCTGCGGTCATGCCCATCCAGGGGCGCAGCGCCGAAGAGTGCGCGCACCTCGCCCAGCGCACCGGGAGTGGGCTGGCGGCCTTTGAGTTGGTGGCGCGGCTGGCGCGACGCCAGCGGACTGACGGTGGCAATGTGCATGGCAATGACGAAACACGAAAAGTCAGTTCAACACTGCCGCCCGAGTAGGCAGCAGCACACCTGGAAGCCGAGACGCACCGGCCGGGCGCTATGGCACCGAAGCTTGGCTGTCTGCAAACGTACCGGCGCCGACAGCGCTCAGACGCTCAAACCCGCTCCAGCACCAGCGCAATGCCCTGCCCCACCCCGATGCACATGGTGCACAGCGCGTAACGGCCACCGGTGGCGTGCAGGCGGTTGACCGCAGTGGTGGCCAGGCGGGCACCGCTGGCACCCAGCGGGTGGCCCAGGGCTATGGCACCGCCCCAGGCGTTGACGCGCGCGTCATCGTCCTTCAGACCCAGCAGGCGCAACACGGCCAGACCCTGGGCGGCAAAGGCTTCGTTCAGCTCGATCACGTCGAGCTGGTCCAGCGTCAACCCGGTCTGGGCCAGCACCTTCTGCGTGGCGGGTGCCGGGCCGATGCCCATGATGCGCGGAGCCACACCGGCTACCGCCATGCCTACAACGCGGGCTTTGGGCGTGAGGCCGTTTCTGGCGGCGGTGGCTTCGTCGGCCAGCAGCAGGGCACAGGCACCGTCGTTCACGCCTGATGCATTGCCTGCTGTGACGGTACCGTCTGGCCTGACCACGCCTTTGAGTTTGGCGAGCGCTTCGAGGCTGGTTTTGCGGGGGTGCTCGTCGGTATCGACCACCACCGGGTCACCCTTTTTCTGCGGGATGGTGACCGGGCATATTTCGCGGGCCAGATGCCCGGCCTCGATGGCCGCCACGGCGCGCAACTGGCTGTTCATGGCCATCAGGTCTTGCGCTTCGCGTTCGATTTTGAAATCGACGGCGACGTTTTCGGCGGTTTCGGGCATCGAATCGACGCCGTACTGGGCCTTCATCAGCTTGTTGACGAAGCGCCAGCCGATTGTGGTGTCGTACACCGCATTGCTGCGGCTGAAGGCGCTTTCGGCTTTGGGCATGACGAAGGGGGCGCGGCTCATGCTTTCCACGCCACCGGCAATCATCAGCCCGGCTTCACCGGCCTTGATGGCGCGGGCCGCGGTGCCCACCGCATCGAGGCCCGAGCCGCACAGGCGGTTGAGGGTGCCGCCCGGCACTTCCAGCGGCAGCCCGGCCAGCAGGCTGCACATATGCGCCACGTTGCGGTTGTCTTCACCGGCCTGGTTGGCGCAGCCGTACAGCACGTCGGCCACGCTGGCCCAGTCCACATTCGGGTTGCGGGCCATCAGTGCCTTGAGCGGGATGGCCCCCAGGTCGTCGGTGCGCACGCTGCTCAATGCGCCACCGTAGCGCCCGAATGGGGTGCGGATGGCGTCGCAGATGAAGGCTTGAGAGGTCATGGTGTCTCCGAGTTATAAAAGTGATAGCTGAATTCGTTTTAAAGATAAGCGCAGGAAGCCTATAAAAACCACAAAACCGCTCAACCCGGCAGTTTGAACAGGCTGGTGGCTTCCAGGTCCAGCACCTGGGTGTCGGCCTGGTTGTACAGCTGCCAGCGCCAGCGCAGGATGCCCAGGGTGGACTGGCTGGCCGAGCGGCGGGTTTCCAGCACGGTGGCACGCAGGCGGAGTGTGTCGCCCGCCCGCACAGGGTGTGTCCACTTCACATAAGCCAGACCGGGTGACGCAAACGACTCCGAGCCCTCCAGCGCAGCCGGTACGGCCAGGCGCATGGCAATGCCACAGGTCTGCCAGCCGCTGGCAATCAGGCCACCGTGGGGGCCATTTGCTGCGGCCTGGGGGTCGATGTGGAACCATTGCGGGTCCCATTGCCGTGCAAACGCCAGCAACTCGTCTTCGGTCAACTCGTAAGGCCCGGCTTCGATGACCTGCCCCACCTGGAAATCACTGAATTTCATAGCTATCAACTGCCGCTCAACAAGCGCTGGCTGGCAAAAAGATGTTTAAAGGTGCGCCATCACCCGCATCCGCAGCCACGGGCTGACGCGGTAGCGCTCGCCCCGATAGTGTGCATCCAGTGCATCCAGCAGTTGAACAATGGCCGGTGCGCCCAGCTTGCCCAGCCAGTCGAAAGGCCCGGCCGGGTAGTTGACGCCCAGTTTCATGGCCGCATCGGCACCGTCTGCCGTGCACACGCCCTGCTGCACCGCATCGGCCGCTTCGTTGACCAGCATGGCAACCGTGCGCGCCACCACCAACCCCGGCGCATCAGCCAGCACCACGGGGTTCCAGCCCAGTGCGCGCAGCCACACCTGCGCCTGCTGCTGCCACGCCTCGGTGGCACGCAACGAAGGCGCACAGGCCAGCGCAGCACCGGGCTCGGTGCCTGGCAGCCAGTCGAACACCACCGTGTCGGGGTTGTTCATCAGCGTGGCGGGGCGGCCATCGGTCTGGCGCAGGTGCGCACCGTCCACCGACAGACCCACCCATTCGGCCCCGGTGTTGCGCGTGAACGGGCGGCCGCCCTCGTGCAGCGAGTGCGCCAGCCGGTCGGCCAACGGGCCAGCGCCCATCACCACCAGTGTGCGGCAGGTGGGCAACGGGGCCGGCACCCAGGCGGGCAGGGCCGGTTTGGCCGCACCCTCGGCATAGCTGAAAAAACCTTGGCCAGACTTGCGACCGAGCAGCCCGCCGTCGACCAGTTCGCGTTGCACCAGCGAAGGCACGAACCGCTTGTCAGAAAAATTGGCTTCGTACACCGACTGGGTGACCGAAAAATTGGTGTCGTGACCGATCAGGTCCATCAGCTCGCACGGCCCCATGCGGAAGCCCACTGCACGCAAGCAGGCATCGAGCACCGCCGGTGTGGCCGCCTGTTCCTGCAGCAGCGCCAGCGTTTCGGCGTAGTACGGACGGGCGATGCGGTTGACGATGAAGCCCGGTGTGGAGCGCGCATGCACCGGCGTTTTGCCCCAGGCTTTGGACACATCGAAAATGGCCTGCGCCACCGCAGGCGCGGTCTGCAGACCCGACACCACCTCCACCAGCTTCATCACCGGCACGGGGTTGAAAAAGTGCATGCCCACCAGCCGCTCGGGGTGACGCAAACCATTGGCAATGGCCGTGACCGAGATGGACGACGTGTTGGTGGCCAGCACGCAGCCGGGCGCAACCACGGCCTCGAGCTGTTTGAACAGGCTGCGCTTGACGTCCAGTTTTTCCACCACGGCCTCGACCACCAGCCGAACGCCTGCGGCATCGTCCAGCGTGTCGATGGACACCACACGCCCCATGGCCGCCGAGGCCGCCTCGGGCGTGAGCTTGCCCTTGTCGACCAGCGTGATGAAGGTGCTGGCCAGTTTTTCCTTGGCCTCGGCAGCAGCGCCGTCGCGCGCGTCAAAGAGCTTCACGGGGTGCCCGGCCAGGGCGGCCACCTGCGCGATGCCCGCGCCCATGATGCCTGCACCCACCACCAGCACGGGCGCGTGTGAAAGGTTCAGTGGATTCATTGAGGTATCCAGTTGGCAGGGCGTTTGCCCAGGAAGGCGGCGAAGCCTTCTTTGGCTTCTTCGGTGCCGCGCACGCGGCTGATGGTCCGTGCCGTCAGTTCGCGCACCTCGGGCGAGATGGGCCCCACCGCCAACTGCGCAAACAGTTGCTTGATTTCAGACTGCGCGTGGGGGCCGCACACCAGCAGTTCCTTCACCGTGGCATCCACGGCGGCATCGAGTGCATCCAGTGGGGTGAGTTGCTGCACCAGGCCCATGGCCAGGGCCTCTGCCGCACCGATGCGCGTGGCCGTGAGCGCGAGCCTGCGCGCATGTCGCTTGCCGACCGCATTGGTCACGTACGGGCCGATAACGGCGGGCAAGATGCCGAACTTGGCTTCGCTGACCGAGAAGCTGGCGTTGTCGGCAGCCACCGCAATGTCGCACGCCACGGCCAAGCCCACGCCGCCGCCCAATGCCGCGCCCTGCACACGTGCAAGCGTGGGCTTGGCGCAAGACTCGATGCGGGCCAGCATGGCGGCAAACTTGCGTGCATCGGCCAGGTTCCATTCGCGGTCCGCCTGAGAGGCGCGCTGCATCCACTGCAAATCGGCCCCGGCACTGAAGTGTTTGCCTTCGCCCGCCAGTACGATGACGCGTACCGAGGCGTCTGCCTCCAACGCGGCAAACGCCGCGTCCAACTCGGCAATCATGGCCTCATCAAACGCGTTGAACACGGCCGGGCGGTTCATGGTGACCTGGGCCACGCCGGGCTGGCGGGTGGTCACTGACAGGGTTTCGAAATGCAAATTCATGTACGTCAGTTGGAGATCAATCCGGCGCCGGGCCGCCCAAAGGCGGATTGGGCCCCCTTGGGGGGCAGCGACCCGCAAAGCGGTGGAGCCCCGTCGCTGGAAAGCGACGCATGGGGGCTGGTTCGTCAGTAAGTTTCGAGGTGCAGGCGGCCCTCGCGCTTCAGGGCGGCACCCACTGTGTTCCAGTCCAGCCCCGCTTGTGTGGCAATGTCGCGCAGCGCCAGCACCACGCCTTCTTCCATGGCCTTGAGGCCACACACGTAGAAGCAGGCGTTGGGGTCTGACAACAGGCCCACCACATCGGCCGCGCGGTCCCGCAGGGCATCCTGCACATAGCGCTTCGGTTTACCCGCCACGCGGGAGAACGCAAACTCGGTGTCGATGAAGTCTTTGGGCAGGTTCTGCAGCGGCCCGAAATACGGCAGCTCTTCCGGCGTGCGGGCACCGAAGAACAGCATGAGTTTGCCGCCCTCGAACTTGCCACTGGCGCGGAGCCGCCTCCGCCACTCGGTCATGGCGCGCATGGGCGCGCTGCCGGTGCCGGTGCAGATCATCACGATGTGGCTGCGTGGGTGGTTGGGCATCAGGAAGCTGGTGCCGAACGGCCCGATGACCTGCACCTTGTCGCCCACCTTCAGGTCGCACATGTAGTTGCTGGCCACGCCCCGCACCGGGTTGCCCTGGTGGTCTTCCAGCACACGCTTGATGGTCAGCGACAGGTTGTTGTGGCCAGGCCGCTCGCCGTTGCGGGGACTGGCAATCGAGTACTGTCGGGCATGGTGGGGGCGGCCTGCGGCATCCAGCCCCGGCGGGATGATGCCGATGCTCTGCCCCTCCAGCACCGGGAACGGCATCTGGCCAAAGTCCAGCACCACATGGTGGGTGTCATAGTCCTTGCCCACTGCGGTCACGCGAAGGTTGCCGGTGACCGTGGCTTCGATGGTCTTTTGCTGCGCTTTGGGGCCATACAGGTTGCTGTAGGCGTGCGCGGCCGACCAGGGCGGCACGGTGGCGCCGTACTGCGCGCTGTTGAACGCGGGTGATGCCGCCCCGCCCTGACCGGCACTGGCCACACTGTCGGCCACGCTGGCGGCAGCTGGCGCACCGGCCTCGCCCGACGAAGCACCCCCTTCGGCGGCCTGTTGCGTCAGTTCGGAAGGCGACAGCTCAGGGGGCAACACGTCCCAGCCCAGTTGCTCCTCCAGCGTGTAGGCACGCAGTTTGATCACACGGCGGTAATTGTCGATGCTGCCCGTCGGACACGGCGAAATGCAGTCGTTGCACCAGTTGCACTTGTCCACGTCCACCACATAGTTGCGCGAATCGTGGGTGATGGCCCCCACCGGGCAGATGGATTCGCAGGTGTTGCAGCGGATGCAG
>DDUQ01000004.1:15701-49386 GCA_002344885.1 Comamonadaceae bacterium UBA2334 | reverse complement strand
GCAGGTGTTGCAGCGGATGCAGATTTCGGGGTCGATCAGGTGTTGCTTGACGACCTGGGTTTCGCTCATGTCCATGGGGCAGCTCCTCTGGAGGGTGGCTCAGTTGAAGCGCACGTATTCGAAGTCGACCGGCTGGCGGTTGATGCCCATGACCGGTGGCGCGATCCAGTTGGCGAATTTACCGGGTTCCACCACACGGCCCATCAGGCTGGCAACGAAGGCACGGTCGGCTTCGGACGGCAGCCAGTTGTCGCGGTTGGCTTGCCATTCGGCTTCGCTCACCACGCGACCATCCGGGGCCACCTTAACGCCCTTGAGGGCACCGATGTTGCGGTGGAAGGCTTTGTGCGGCACGCTCAGGCGGAACGGGATGCCCGCCTTTTCGATCACCTTGTTCCAGCGGTCCACCCCACCGATGCTGTCCTTGATGTAGTCGTCGCGCAACACTTCGTTCAGCGCATTCAGCATGGGCACTTCTTTTTCCACCAGTGCGCCGTTCTGCACGTTCAGCACCTTGTAGTGCTGGCCACGCAACTGGTGGTCGTCGGCGCGTTTGCCTTCTTCGTAGCGGCCTTTCAGGCCCGTGCTGTAGAACGTGGCCGCATTGGACGACTCGTCGGCACCGAACAGGTCGATGGTGACGCTGAAGTGGAAGTTCAGGTAGCGCTGGATGGTGGGCAGGTCGATCACGCCGGCTTCGCGCAAACGCTTGGGGTCGTCGGTTTTCAGCTCGTTCATCACCTGGCAGGTGCGGTTGATGACGCGGCTCACACCCGACTCGCCCACGAACATGTGGTGCGCTTCTTCGGTCAGCATGAACTTGGTGGTGCGTGCCAGCGGGTCGAAGCTGGACTCGGCCAGCGCGCACAACTGGAACTTGCCGTCACGGTCGGTGAAGTACGTGAACATGAAGAACGACAGCCAGTCGGGTGTTTCTTCGTTGAAGGCTTCCAGGATGCGGGGATTGTCGCGATTGCCGCTGTTGCGCTCCAGCAGAGCTTCGCCTTCTTCGCGGCCATCCTTGCCGAAGTATTTGTGCAGCAGGTAGACCATGGCCCACAGGTGGCGGCCTTCTTCCACGTTCACCTGGAACAGGTTGCGCAGGTCGTACTGGCTGGGGCAGGTCAGGCCCAGGTGGCGCTGCTGCTCGACCGATGCAGGCTCGGTGTCGCCCTGCGTGACGATGATGCGACGCAGGTTGGCGCGGTATTCGCCAGGCACGTCCTGCCAGGCGGCTTCGCCCTTGTGGTCACCAAAGTGGATCTTGCGGTCGGCTTCAGTCGGGTTCAGAAAGATGCCCCAGCGGTAGTCAGGCATCTTCACGTGGCCGAACTGGGCCCAGCCTTGCGGGTCGACGCTGACGGCGGTGCGCAGGTACACGTCAAAGTTCTGGCTGCCGTCAGGCCCCATGTCGTTCCACCATTGCAGGTAGTTGGGCTGCCACTGCTCCAGCGCGCGCTTGAGCGTGCGGTCTTCGGCCAGGTTGACGTTGTTGGGGATTTTTTCGCTGTAGTCGATAGAGGACATGTCGGGTCTCCGGTTTCAAGAAGGCTCGGCGGAAGAAGTGAGGTTGCAGCGCCCCGCCAGGAACACGCTGCACAACGTCAAAAATTTGGCTTTGGTTTGATGGCTCAGTCGCCGTCGCGAGCGGGCTCAGCTTGCGTCGAGAAGCGCAGCCGTACTTCCTGTACGGCGAGCATCACAGACGCAAGATGTGCCCGCGCAGCAGGCGAATGAGTCATCAAACACGGTGCCAGTCGAAAGCAGCCTTGTCACCCTTGCCATAGACCTTGAGCGCACCCTTTTCGCCCACGGCGTTGGGGCGCTGGAAAATCCAGTTCTGCCAGGCGGTCAGGCGGCCAAACACACGGGTCACCATGTTTTCCTTGCCGTTGAAGCGCAGGTTGGCCTCCATGCCGGTCAGCGCGTCAGGGCTCATGGCCACACGTTCTTCAATGGCAATGCGCACCTCGTCAGCCCAGTCGATGTCGTCGGGGTTGCTGGTGACCAGGCCGAGGGCGAACGCGGCATCGGCATCCAGCGGCTGGCCCTGGGCCGCCCGCACGGCATCCATGGCAGGCTGCTCGTCATAGAAGCGGCGCTGCAGGCGGCTTTCATCGGTGGCCATCGGGTAGGTGCCGAAGTTCAGTTCACCCACGGTGATCCTGGGGGCATTGGCCTCATCGTCGGGCAAAGCCAGGTGGTAGATGCGGTCACAAGCCAGGGCCAGTTCGAGGTAGGTACCGGCAAAGCAGGAGCCCTGCTCGACCAGCGCGAACAGGCTGCGGCTGCTCACGTCCAGGCGGCTGAAGGTACGGCGCAACAGACCGATGGTTTCGCGCACCAGCCAGTGCGAGCGGTGGGTCTGCAGGGTCGCGTCCATCGCCAGCACAGCGGCGGCGTCGCCTTGCGTCTTGATGAGCCAGGTGCCGATTTCCAGCTCATTGGTGCGCATCTCCAGGATGGCGTCTTCCAACTCGCGGGCCATTTGCAGCGGGAACCAGACTGCGCCTGCGGCTTCGATGCCAGCCACGTCCGTCGGCTGCGAACCCGTGGGGGCCTTCACTGTGAAGGTGGCCGTGCGCAGGGCGCGGTCAATCTGCACGCTGACGTGTTCATACGTCAGGCTGTCGGCATCGATGGTGCGCGCCAGCGGTGTCAGCGTGACACCCTTGCCATCGGCAGGCCGGTCGCTCTGTGCGGCCAGCTCCTGTGCACGCGCCTGCACCACCTGTGCAAACTGTGCGGGCTTGGCAATGTCGTCCACCAGGCGCCAGTCTTTGGCCTTTTTGCCGCGCACGCCTTCGTTGGTGGTGCAGAAGATGTCGGCCAGGTCGTGGCGCACCTTGCGCTTGTCGGTCACGCGGGTGAGGCCACCGGTGCCGGGCAGCACGCCCAGCAGCGGCACCTCAGGCAGGCTGACGGCGCTGGAACGGTCGTCCACCAGAATGATTTCGTCACAGGCCAGCGCCAGCTCGTAACCGCCACCGGCGCACGCACCGTTGACGGCGGCCAGAAACTTCAGACCGCTGTGACGCGAGCTGTCTTCCAGACCGTTGCGGGTCTCGTTGGTGAACTTGCAGAAGTTCACCTTCCAGGCGTGGCTGGACACGCCCAGCATGAAGATGTTGGCACCGGAGCAGAACACTTTTTCCTTGGCGCTCGTCACCACCACGGTTCGGACTTCCGGGTGCTCGAAGCGGATGCGGTTGATGGCATCGTTCAGTTCGACGTCCACACCCAGGTCATAGCTGTTGAGCTTGAGCTTGTAGCCGGGGCGCAGGCCTGCGTTTTCATCGAAGTCTGCTTTGAGCGTGGCCACAGCCCCGTCAAAGCTCAGTTTCCAGTGGTGGTACTGGCTGGGATGTGTCTGGTAGTTGACACGGGCGGGGGCAAGGTTTTGGGCGGCGATGGGGGCGTTCATGAGGGTCTCCTGTTGGCGGGCTGCACAATCTTGCACCCCGATGGCATGCATCATACTGCTTATTATTTTTTCATGTCAAGCATAACATGCATTTTTTTGCATCTTTTTTTGAGCACCCCTGTCGCCACCTCAAACGGGCAGGCTCAAAGCCTCACGCACGGTGGCACGCAGCAACATGAAGGTGTCGGCCAGCGGCTGGTCACTGGTGTTCACGCGGAACTGCGCCTTGGAGTAGAAGGCCGAGCGGCCCGCCAGAATGGTTTTCAGGTCTTCCATGGCCTCGTGGCTGGCCGCCATGGGCCGCAAATCGCCCTGCGCCCGCACGCGGTTCATGTGGTCTTCGGGGTCGGCCTGCAGCCACACCGTGGTGCAGTGCGCCAGAAGCAGGTTGAACGTGGCGGCATCCGACACCAGACCGCCCGGCGTGGCCAGCACCGCCTCGGGGTAGATCTGGATGGCCTCTTCCACCGCGCGCCGTTCGTAACGGCGGTAGGCATTCTGGCCATACAACCCTTGTATTTCAGACACGCTGCAACCGGCAAACTTCTCGATCTCCCGGCTCAACTCCACAAACGGGTAGCCCAGGTCGTCGGCCAGCATCTGCCCCAGCGTGGACTTGCCCGCCCCCCTGAGACCGATCAGCGCAATGCAGTTGCTGCGCGGCCCGCCCGAGGCGCCCGTGCCCAGCATGTCGGCCAGCGCGATGCGCACCTTGCGCAACGTGGCCTCGTCGCGCCGCTCCAGCAACTCGCGGATCAGCAGCCACTCGGGCGACTGCGTGGTCACATCCCCCAAGAGTTCGGCCAGCGAACTTTGCAAAGCATGCGCCACCTGCAACAACAACAGGATGGAGACATTGCCTTCGCCATATTCCAGGTTGGCCAGGTGACGCTCGGACACCTCCGCCGCCTGCGCCACCGCCTTGCGGGTCATGCCACGGCGCGCACGCAGGGCGCGGACACGCTCGCCCAGCGCCGCCAGAAAGGGGTTTTTGTCGTCCGCGACCGACAGACCAGGGGTTAACCCTGGCTCATGCAATATATTGCTTGACATTAAATTTCTTTTCGCTAATCTTCACGCCATGCACGATATTGCATATTGGCGCGCAGCGCAAGTGTAACGAGGAGATACCCATGACACCCCAGGCCTTCAAAACCCAACTGGCCGGCCTGACCGCCCAGCTCGCCAACCGCCCGTTGGATGCCAACCTGCAAACCTGGCTGAACACCCACCACGGCGCAGGCAGCTCCGTGTTTGCCGAACTCAAGGCCAGCTGCGAGGCGGGCGTGAAGGACGGCTGGCTGTGCCAGCGCGAGGCACCCGGCACCCACGGCAGCCTGAAGTACGGCCGCATCTTCAAGCCTGCCGACGGGCTGGATGGCTTTTCAGTCGATGTGGTGGACATGTGCAACCTGGCAGGCCCGCACCATGTGCACCCGAACGGCGAGATCGACCTGATCATGCCGCTGGACGCCACGGCCCGGTTTGACGGCCACGGCGCAGGCTGGCTGGTGTACCCGCCCGGCAGCGCCCACCCGCCCACGGTCACCGGTGGCCGCGCCCTGGTGCTGTACCTGCTGCCCGACGGGCAGATCCAGTTCACGGGTTGAAAGGCCCAGGTGCTTTCGCCCGGGCCGACCACAGCCTCGCACCTGCAACTGAAAGCTTTTCAAGGCTGCCTCGCTTTTTCAAGTTGAGTTTTTTGCTCTTATTTTTCAGGAATCACACACAATGACCACCCCTTTGCTTGAAAACTTCGTCGCCGGCCGCTGGCAGGCCGGCACCGGCGCGGGCACCCCGCTGTTCGACCCCGTGCTGGGCGACGAACTGGTGCGCGTGGACGCCACCGTGCTGGACCTGCCCGAGGCCTTCCGCTTCGCCCGCGAAGAAGGTGGCCGCGCCCTGCGCGCCCTCACCTATGCCCAGCGCGGTGCGTTGCTGTCGCAAATGGTCAAGGTGCTCCAGGCCAACCGCGAAGCCTACGAAGCCATTTCGGTGGCCAACAGCGGCACCGTGAAGGCCGATACCGCCGTGGACGTGGACGGCGGCATTTACACCCTCGGCGTGTACGCCAAGATGGGCAGTGAGCTGGGCGAACGCCACTTCCTGACCGACGGCGACCTGGCCCGCCTGGGCAAGGACCCGCTGTTCCAGAGCCGCCATGTGCTCACCCCCACACGGGGTGTGGCGCTGTTCATCAACGCCTTCAACTTCCCGTCATGGGGCCTGTGGGAGAAGGCTGCGCCCGCGCTGCTGTCGGGCGTGCCCGTCATCGTCAAACCCGCCACCGCCACCGCCTGGCTGACGCAGCGCATGGTGCAGGACGTGGTCAATGCCGGCATTCTGCCCGCAGGTGCCTTGTCGGTCATTTGTGGCAGCTCCAACGGGTTGATGGACCAGTTGCAGCCGTTTGACGTGGTGTCCTTCACCGGCTCGGCCGACACAGCCGCCGTCATCCGCAGCCACCCGGCCGTGGCCCAGCGCTCGGTGCGCGTGAACGTCGAGGCCGACAGCGTCAACTCCGCGCTGCTTCTGCCCGATGCGTCCGCCGAAGCCGTGGACCTGCTGGTGAAAGAGGTGGCTCGGGAAATGACCGTGAAGTCAGGCCAGAAGTGCACCGCCATCCGCCGCGTGTTCGTGCCCCAGGGGCAGTATGACGCCGTAGCCAAGGCCATCAGCGCACGCTTGGCCAAAACCACCGTGGGCAACCCGCGCAGCGAAGGCGTGCGCATGGGTTCGCTGGTGAGCCGCGCGCAGTTCAACGCCATTCAGGCCGGTCTGGCGCAGCTCAAGGCCCACACCACCGTGTTGCACGACGGCACGAACACCCCGCTGGTCGACGCCGATCCCGCCAAGGCCTGCATCGTCGCGCCCACGCTGCTGGGCACCACCGACCCCGATGGCACAGCAATCGTCCACGACGTGGAAGTGTTTGGCCCCGTGGCCACGCTCATGCCCTACCGGGACATCGAGCACGCTTACACCCTCATCCGCCGTGGCCAGGGCTCGCTGGTGGCTTCCGTCTACGGCCATGACGCGGCTGCCCTGTCTGCCGCCGCGCTGGAACTGGCCGACAGCCATGGCCGCGTGCACGTCATCAGCCCCGATGTGGCCGCGCTGCACACCGGCCACGGCAACGTCATGCCGCAATCGCTGCACGGTGGGCCGGGCCGCGCCGGTGGCGGCGAAGAGCTGGGCGGTGCCCGGGCGCTGACCTTCTACCACCGCCGCAGTGCCATCCAGGCCAGCACTGCCGTGCTGGACCAGTTGGCATGATTTTCAAAGCCTTTTTGGCTTCCACCGCTTATCTGACGGACGTTTGCAGCTGCGCAATATAACCAGGAGACACATCATGACCCTGCCCGACGACATCACCCCACCCGGCGAAAGTTTCAACTTCGCCGCACACCTGCTGACCCTGAACGAGGGCCGTGCCGGCAAGGCCGCCTTCATCGACGACCACGGCACCCTGACGTATGGAGCCCTGTCTCAGCGGGTGCGCCAGCTGGCCACCGCCCTGCAAAGCCTGGGCTTGCGCCGCGAAGAACGGGTGCTCCTGCTCATGCACGACGGCAACGACTGGCCTGTGAGCTTTCTGGGTGCCATGTACGCCGGGCTGGTGCCGGTAGCGGTCAACACCCTGCTGACCGCCGACGACTACGCCTACATGCTGGAGCATTCCCGCGCGCAGGCGGTGCTGGTGTCGGGCGCGCTGCTGCCCACGCTCACCTCGGCCCTGGTCAAGAGTGACCATGAGGTGAAGAAGGTCATCGTCTCCAAACCCGCTGCGCCGCTGCACCCCTCTGAGGTGGATTTCGAGGCCTTCCTGGCCGCCCACCCTGCCGCTGCCAAACCCGCGCCCACCGGGCCGGATGAACCCGGCTTCTGGTTGTATTCATCTGGGTCCACCGGCCGCCCCAAAGGCACGGTGCATTCGCATGGCAACCCCTACTGGACGGCGGAGCTGTATGGCAAGCGCGTGCTCAAGCTCACCGAAGACGATGTGTGCTTCTCCGCCGCCAAGCTGTTTTTCGCGTACGGCCTGGGCAATGCGCTGAGCTTCCCCATGAGCGTGGGCGCCACCACCCTCCTGATGGGCGAACGCCCCACGCCGGACGCCACGTTCAAGCGCTGGACCGGAGGCATCGGCGGGCTCAAACCCACCGTGTTCTACGGTGCACCCACCGGCTTTGCGGGCATGCTGGCCCACCCCGCATTGCCCTCACGTGTTGACGTGGCCATGCGACTGGTGTCTTCTGCGGGTGAAGCATTGCCAGCCGAGTTGGGCGAACGCTTCAAGGCCCACTTTGGCGTGGACATCGTGGACGGCATCGGCTCCACCGAAATGCTGCACATCTTCCTGTCCAACCGCCCCGGCAACGTGCGCTACGGCACCACCGGCTGGCCGGTACCGGGCTACACCATTGCCCTGCGTGGCGACGATGGCGGCCCTGTGCCCGATGGCGAGCCGGGCGACCTCTACATCCAGGGCCCCAGTGCGGCCATGATGTACTGGGGCAACCGCGAAAAGACCCGCGACACCTTCCAGGGCGGCTGGACCAAAAGCGGCGACAAGTACGTGCGCAACCCCGACGGCACCTACACCTACGGCGGCCGCAGCGACGACATGCTGAAGGTCAGCGGCATCTACGTCAGCCCGTTCGAGGTGGAAGCCACGCTCATCCAGCATGCAGCGGTGCTGGAAGCCGCCGTGATCGGCGTGAACGACGCCGACGGCCTGACCAAGACCAAGGCGTTTGTGGTGTTGAAGGCGGGTCAATCCACCACCGAAGCCGAGCTGAAAGCCTTTGTGAAAGACAAGCTGGCCCCCTACAAGTACCCGCGCCAGATTGCCTTTGTGCAGGACCTGCCCAAAACAGCCACCGGCAAGATCCAGCGCTTCAAGCTGCGCGAACTGGAACAGGCTGGCACCTGACCCCCCTCCTCGCCGGAACTTCGCATGACAGCTGCTGCCTCTCAGTCCATGCCATCCCCACCCAAGCCCGACGCAGGGTGTTGCACCCTGTCCTGGCGCGGACGCCGTGTGCAGGTGGAACACACCTGGGTCGGCAGCCCACGCCACGATGTCCCGTGCCTGGTGTTTCTGCACGAGGGACTGGGCTCGGTCGCCATGTGGCGGGACTTCCCCCACCGGCTGTGCACGGCTCTGGGCTGGCGCGGGCTGGTGTATTCGCGCCCCGGCTACGGGCAATCCACACCACGCTCGCCCGACGAACACTGGCTGCCCGATTTCCTGCAACAACAGGCGCTGGAGGTGCTGCCCGCGCTGCTGAAAGTGTTAGGCCTGGATGACCCCGCCCACCCGGTATGGCTGTTCGGCCACAGCGATGGCGGCAGCATTGCGCTCATCCACGCCGCGCTGGCCAGCACCGTGGGGGCGACACCGCCAGCAGGCATCGTGGTGCTGGCCCCGCATGTGATGGTGGAGGACGTGTCCGTCTCCAGCATTCAGGCCGCGCGCGAGGCCTATCTGGACACCGACTTGAAGCAGCGCCTGGCCCGCTACCACGCCGACCCGGATTCCGCCTTCTGGGGGTGGAACGACGTTTGGCTGTCAGCGGCCTTTCGCAGCTGGGACATCCGCCCCATCCTGCACCACATCACCTGCCCGGTGCTGGCCATTCAGGGGTTGGACGACGAATACGGCACGCTGGAGCAGATTCGCACCATCCGGCGCAGCGTCCCCCACACACACTTGCTGGAACTGCCCGCCTGCGGGCATTCACCGCACAAGGATCAGGTACAGGCAACCATCGACAGCGTACGTGATTTCGCATCAAAGCCGCTGGGCTGATACCAACTTGTGGCCAACCCACCCATCACTCCGAAACTCTCCCATAAGCGTTTTCCCTGATGGCTTCTCTGCACGTGGTCAGTACCTTTAGCGCCTCTAGGTTTCAGCCCGACAGAATTTTTTACTCAAGGAGATGTTTATGCGCACATTACTGGTTGGTTTTTTGTTCACGCCCGTACTCGCTTTTGCTCAGCCGACCTTCCCCACCGAATTTCCTCCCGGTGCCGTGACGCTGTCACCAGATGACCTGAAGCAAAAGCTTACGGGAAATGTGTTCAACATGACGTATGCAAACGGCGCAGCTGTGCGGCTGGAGTTCAAAGAGACCTATGTCTACGTTAACTCGGGAAACAGCTCCGACAGCGGCAAGTGGCGCGCAGAAGGGTCTCAACTTTGTATCGAATGGCAACGGTTCCAAAGTGGCTGTTCAGATATGCGCATGGTCGAGAGCACGCTGTACGTCAAACGCATAACCAATGGCGAAATCGTGAAAATGGTGCTGAGGTAACGAACAGGTGTTGCCGTAAATTGCTGGGCGCCAACCTGGGGGTGAGCGTGGTGCCCCGGCAGGTGAGCCAGATTTACGTGTCAGCAGGCCAGGTGAAGCTGGTGCGGCTGCTGAACGAATGGGCACACAGGGAGTTTGCGATTTGCTTCCAATAACATAGCAAACTCACACCAGCTGTAGAGCGGCTGATGACTTTTTTATCTGAACAATCGAAGGCCGATCAATCGGTAGCCCGTTGAGAACGCCCTGCCACCTGCGCCGCAGCCCAAGCCAGCAGGGTACGCAAGCGCATCAACAGCACAGGCGGGCTGAAGGGCTTGGTGATGAAGTCCTGTGCGCCGAGTTGCAACGCCCGTTCCTCGTCTTCCAACTGGCTCTTGGCCGTGAGGAACACCACGGGCAGGTGCGCGGTTGACGGGTGGGCCCTGAGTTTTGCCAGCGTTTCGTAGCCGTCCATCACCGGCATCATCACGTCCAGCAGGATCACGTCGGGTGGCTGTAGCCCCTGCGCAATGTCCAGCGCCCGCTGCGCGCTGGCCGCGACCCGCACACGGTAGTGGGGAGCCAGCAGGTCGGCCATCAGCGTCAGGTTGACCGGCGTGTCATCCACCACCAGCACGGTGGCACGTGGTGGGTGGTCAGTCGCGCTGCTCGGTGTCGCTGCCAGTGGTTCGTAGCCTGCCTGGGCCAGCAGGCGCTGGGCCTGTGGCAAGCGGTAACGCTGCATTGCCCGCAACAAGCCATCCAAAGCCGGGCCCAGCCGTTGGCGCAACACACTTTCGTGGGCATGGGCAAGCGCGAGCGCGGCAGGGTCATCTTGCGCAACCAGCCCCGCCAGTTGGCGGCAAAGCTGTGCGCCTTCGGTCCCATTGGCCGGATCGGGGGCCGTCCATGCAAGCTCGGCGTCCACAGGAGGTGGCTCCGTGGCGGCCCAGGTGTCAGGTTGACGCCATGCTGCCGCCTTGAAGCTGCCCGTGTCGGTGAGGTCCGTCGAAGCCTCGACCGGCAGTTCGAACCAGGCCGTGCACCAGAACAGAGAGCCCTTGCCGGGTTCGCTGTTGGCACCCACGTCACCCCCCATCAAGGCCGCGAGCCTTTTGGAGATGATCAGCCCCAGGCCGGTGCCGCCGAATTGGCGGCTCACGCCGGCATCAGCCTGGCTGAAGCTCTTGAACAACCGCCCCATCTGGTCCGGGCTGAGCCCGATGCCGGTGTCCTGCACTGCGAAGCGCAGTTGCACTTGCCCCGGTCGCTGATCCACCGACTCGATAGTCAACAGCACATGGCCTTGCGACGTGAACTTGATGCCGTTGCTGATGAAATTGACCAGAATTTCCGTCAGCCGCAGCGGGTCGCCCACGAGCCGGCGCGGGATGTTCTGTGCAGCCGTGACGCGCAGCATCAGGCCCTTGGCCGCTGCCTTGTCGGCGTTGATGGCCTGCACGCTGTCCAGCACGGCACGCAAACTGAATTCGGTCTTTTCGAGCGTGAGCATGCTGGCTTCGATTTTCGAAAAGTCCAGCACCTGGTTGATGAGCCCGTGCAGGTGCTGGCTGCACTGCTGAATGACCTGCAGATAGTCGCGCTGGCGGTCGGTCAGGTTCGATTTGAGCGCCAGAAAGCTCATGCCCATGATGGCGCTGACCGGCGTGCGGATTTCGTGGCTGATGTTGGCCAGAAAGTCCGACTTGAACCGGGTCGCATCCTCAGCTGCCTGCTTCTCGGCCGCCAGTTGCGTCATGAGCGCATCGTGCTCGAAGCGCATGCGCAACGACTCGCGCAGGTTGTCGGCCATCTCGACCGACAGACGGGTCACCATGGCACCCGCACCCACTAGCGCCAGCACCAGGGGCCAGCTGATGCTGTCCCGCGTGAGCCAGAACGCAACTGCCGACAGCAGGTTGATCCAGGCACCCGTCACAAAGGTGGTCGGGTGTGTGGCGGCATTGATCATGGCTGCGCCCACATAAACCAGTTGCAGGCCGGTGGCCAGCTCTTCGATGCCGGTCTGTCCGCTGCTGCCCAGCCACCACACCATGCTGCCGCAAAGCGACTGGTTGAGCACGGTCATCCACCACAGGCGTACCTGCCAGGCACGCAAATCGGCCTTCAGCCCGGCGGGCACGGTCACCGTGGCGCGACGGGAAACCTGCCAGTTGACCTCTGCCATGACCATGAACGGGATGGCCCAGGCCAGCAGATTCACAACCGGCACCGACTCGCGCAGCGCCCACACCAGGGCCACGCACACGGCCCACACGGCGTAACGGGCATGCACCGACTGGTGTGCACGCAGCAGCAGCGACGCGCGTGCGGTTTCCACGTCCAGCGGGCTGGCCGTGTGGACTGACAGGAACCCCCATGTGTGGTTCAAGGGCCGCCCCCGGTGCCGTTTACGGCCGCTGGCCGGAAACGGGGCTCAGACATCGGTGGCTTCCGGGGTGCGTGCGCGGGGTGGCGCGGTGCCCCGCCGCTTGCGGGTGGCCTGTTCGGGCGGGGCGTATACCAGCTTCAGCAACCGTTTGAGCGTGACGCGTTGCGCATCGGTCAAGGCCGACGTGGCATCGATTTCCAGCTGGTAAGCCGTGGCCTCGGCTTCGGCCATCATGGCCTGGCCCTGGGTCGACAGTGACAGCGCGATGGCCCGACCGTCATGCGGATGCGGCTGGCGCACGAGCAGCTCCCGCTGTTCGAGCTGGTTCAGGATGATCACCAGATTGGGCGGCAACAGCCCCAGGCTGGCACATAACTGGCGCGAAGTGATACCCGGGTTGTGCGCAATGACCGACAGCACCGAAAAATCCACCGGGCGCACCCCATACACCGCCATGCGCTCCATGAAAGTGCCGATGATGGTCAGCGCCGCGCGGCGGGCGTTGTAGCCGATCAGGGTTTCCAGGAACGAGGTGTCGATGGCATCGGACGCCACCGCGTCAGGTTCTGGGGTGCTGGGCAAGGCATCAGGTGCCTGCCGATGTTTGGCGGATGCTCGGGCCATGGCGTGCGGGAGGGTTCAAACCTCCAAGCTTAGCGCGTCCGGCCCGCCTCCGGCGTCCCCCAGCGTCGCCCATCAGTCAATCTTCACGTACTCGTAGTCCACCGGTTGCTGGTTGATGCCCATGCGGGGTGGGGCAATCCAGGACGCATACTGCCCCGGCTGATGGTTGGGCTTCATCAGGCTGTTGATGAACTGCATGTCAGCGTCGTTGGGCAGCCAGCCTTCCACACCGGCTTGCCATTCGGCCTCGGTCAGCAAACGCCCATCGGGGCTGATGCGGTGGCCGGCAAACTCGCCGATGCGACGGTTGAAACCTTTGTGCGGCTGCTGCATTCGGAAGTTGATGCCGGCTTTCTCGATGGTTTTGTTCCAGCGGTCCAGCCCGCCCTGGCAGTCGGCAATGTAGTCGTCCAGCAGGCGGCAGTTGATGGCGCGCAGGGCAGGCACGTCTTCTTGCACCAGCTGGCCGTCCACCACACGGGTGACGGCATAGGTGGCATCGGCCAGCACATGGTCGTCGCCCTTCAGGTTGGCTTCGTTGAAGCGGCCCTTCAGGCCTGAGCTGAACGCCTCGGCACCGTTGGATGAAATTTCCGACCCGAACAGGTCGCGGGTGACCGACATGTGGAAGTTGGCCTTGCGTTGCAGCAGGGGCAAATCCACCACGCCCAGCTTTCGAATGGCATCGGTGTCGTACGGGTCGGTGATGCCGGCCTTCACCATGGCCTCGCAGGTGGCCTGGATGGTGCGGCCCACGCCGGTTTCGCCCACGAACAGGTGGTGCGCTTCTTCCGTCAGCATGAAGCGGCAGCTGCGGCTCAATGGGTCGAACGCACTTTCGGCCAGCGCGGCCAGTTGCATCTTGCCGTCGCGGTCGGTGAAATAGGTGAACATGAAGAACGACAACCAGTCGGGCGTGCGCTCGTTGAAGGCACCCAGGATGCGGGGGTTGTCGGTCTGGCCGCTGCGGCGCTCCAGCAGGGCTTGCGCTTCTTCCCGGCCGTCTTTGCCAAAGTATTTGACCAGCAGGTACACCATGGCCCACAAGTGGCGGCCTTCTTCCACATTCACCTGAAAAAGGTTGCGCATGTCGTACAGGCTGGGCGCGGTGGCACCCAGGTAGCGCTGCTGCTCCACGCTGGCGGGTTCGGTGTCGCCCTGCACCACGATCAGCCGCTTGAGCAGGGAACGGTATTCACCGGGTACTTCCTGCCACACCGGCTCGCCTTTGTGTTTGCCGTGGGAAATGGTGCGGCCTTCCACCTGCGGGGCCAGCAGAATGCCCCAGCGATAGTCGGGCATCTTCACGTAGCCAAATTTGGCCCAGCCAGCCGGGTCCACACCCACAGCGGTGCGCAGGTATACATCGGCGTTCTGGAAGCCCTCGGGGCCCATGTCGTTCCACCACTCCAGGTACTGTGGGTGCCAGCTTTCCAGCGCCCGCAGCAACTGGCGGTCGGACGAGAGGTTGACGTTGTTGGGAATGGCGTCGTCGTAACTGACTTCCACAAAGCGGTCGTTGTCAATGGCGGCTTTGTCTTCGACCAGGGTGTCGTCTTGGGTGCTCATGTGCGTCTCCGGTTGGGTGCAGGTTGAAATGTGGAACTATTATTCCACTCGCCACGCCGCAGAGACGAATAAAAGTGCATTAAATGACTTTATATTGATCTACGTCAAGAGATTCAACATCAAGCACCAAGCATCGAAGCCAGACAAATGCAATATCTTGCATCTTTCGTCAATGTGTCGCTGACAACAGCCCAATGTGCAGGTCGAATTCGGGCATCACCCACGCGCGCATCGCCTTTCCCGGCCGCGACCAGCGATCCTGCCCCGGTCCGTTGGCATGGTCGATGCGCGCCCAGGCCCACGCCATCAACACCAGGGTCACCGCACGCAAGTAGTCGCCAGCCACCCAGTAAGGGTGGTCGGGCACTTGCGCTGCCCGCGCCAGGAGTTGCCCGGTGGCGTCCTGCAATTGGGCGGCCAGGCGCCCCAACTCGGCCCCGTCAGCCCCCTGCGCGGCCACATCGGCCGTCAGGTCAGCCAGCAACTGGGCCAGGGCTTGCCCCTGGTCGCCCACCACCTTGCGCACGAGCAGGTCGATGGCCTGGATTTCGTTGGTGCCTTCGTAGATCATGGCAATGCGGGCATCGCGCAGCACCTGCTCGATGCCCCACTCGCGGACATAGCCATGGCCGCCGAACACCTGCAGACAGTCACTGCCACCATGGAAAGCCTGGTGCGTGAACGCGGCCTTGAGCACCGGCGTGACCAGCGCGCACCAGCGCTGCGCACGGGCCTGCCGGGCAGGGTCAACGTGGTGGCGGGCGATGTCCAGTTCCAGGGCCGTCTGGTAGGCCAGCACACGGCCACCGTCCACCCAGGCACGCTGCGTGTCTAGGATGCGGCGCATGGCGGGGTGGTGGACGATGAGGTCGGCCGCATGCCCGGCTGAATCTGCCGGGCGTGAACCACCGGCCGCAACGGGCGCTCGCATCTGGCGGCGTTCGTGGGCATAGGCGTTGGCCATCTGCCAGGCAGCTTCGAGCAGGCCCACACCCTGCAAGCCCACATGCAGGCGGGCAGCGTTCATCATCACGAACATCGCGCCCAGGCCCTTGCCGGGCTCACCCACCAGCCAGCCGCTTGCGTTTTCGAAGCGCAAAACACACGTAGGGCTTGCGTGAATGCCCATTTTTTCTTCAATCCGCTCGCACACCACGGCATTGCGGCTGCCGTCAGGCAGAAATTTGGGTGCCAGGAACAGGCTCAACCCTTTGGGGCCGGGGGGAGCATCGGGCAAACGGGCCAGCACCAGGTGAACGATGTTGTCCGTCAGGTCATGCTCGCCACCTGAAATGAAGATCTTGGTGCCGTCCAGCGCGTACAACGGCCCCAGGCCGTGGGCATCGGGCTGATCGGCCATCGGCACGGCCTTGGTGCGCACCAGGCCCAGATCGGAACCCGCATGCGCCTCGGTCAGGCACATGGTGGCCAGCCATTCGCCGGTCGCCACTTTGGTCAGATAGGTGGCTTTCAGCGCTGGAGAAGCGTGGTGCTTGATGCACTCGTAGGCCCCGTGCAACAAACCGGGTGCCATGGTCCAGCCGTGGTTGGCGGCGCTGAGCATTTCGTACAACACCTGGTTCAGCACCTCGGGCAAGCCCTGGCCGCCGTCTTCCTCTGCACACGACAGGCTGGCCCAGCCGCTTTGCCAGAAGGCTTCGTAAGCCTCTTTGGAGCCGGGCGGCATGGTAACGGTGCCATGGCTGAATACGGCCCCGACTTCATCACCCTCGCGCCGGATAGGGGCCACCTTGTCCGCCACGAAGCGCGCGGCCTCTTCCAGCACCTGTTGCATCAGGTCGGTGTCGGTTTCGGCAAAGGGCGCGAGTGCCTGCAACTGGTTGGTGGCCTGGAGCACATCGAACAGAATGAACCCGATGTCGCCGGTATGGGGCTGGTGAGACATGAAAACTCCTGATTCAATAGCTATTGGTTACCGCCAAAAAATGCGGAAGATCGATTTTTCTTCGAAAGTAAACTGTTTCTGTGCTCAGGTGGGTGGCATGGGCCGGGCGCGATTTCCGTGGGCAGCGAGGCGCACAGCCTGTGGGTAGGCGCACGCAGTGCGCATCGTCATCTGACTGCCTGCGGTTGTCTGAACGGAACGTTGCAGCGCAACGTGCAGTGAGTTCCGCAGCCCTACCCACAGGCGAGCACCGCAGCGGTCAGCCCACGGCATGAGCGCCCGGCCCATGCCACCCACCTGCCCCGCCCACACAACCGGAGCACCTGCGCATCCAACAGCCAGACCCTCCGCACTTTTCACGGACACCAGCCCTCAAGCCGCCTTCTTCGCCGCCCCCAGATAGGTGTCGATCACCCGAGGGTCATTGGCCAGTTCTGCGGCCGGGCCGTGCAGCCCAATGGCACCCATTTCCAGCACATAGCCGTGGTCGGCCACCCCCAGCGCGGCGCGGGCGTTCTGCTCCACCAGCAAAATCGTCACACCGGTGCTGCGCAACTCGTCCACCGCGTTCAGGATTTCCTTCACGATCAGCGGGGCCAGACCCAGGCTGGGCTCGTCCAGCATCAGCAATTCAGGACCGGACATCAGGGCGCGGCCCACCGCCAGCATCTGGCGCTCGCCCCCAGACAGCGTGCCCGCCGCCTGCACGCGCCGCTCTTTCAGGCGCGGGAAGCGCTGGTACACGGCCTCGAGCTGGTCTTTCCAGCGCGGGTTGCGCAGGCGCATCTGCCGGTAAGCCCCCAGCACCAGGTTGTCCTCGACCGGCATGGAGCCGAACAGCTCACGCTTCTCGGGCACCAGCGCCATGCCCAGCATCACGCGGTCTTCCAGGCTCAGGCGGCTGATGTCCTCGCCTTTGTATAACACCTGCCCCTTGGCGGGCAGCACGCCCATCAGCGCGTTCAGCAAGGTGGACTTGCCCGCGCCATTGGGCCCGATGACGGTGACCACACTGCGCGCATCGGCCTGCAGGCTCAGGCCGTGCAACACCTCGGCGCGGCCATAACCGGCCCGCAGGTCTTTGACTTCCAACAACGGTGTGCTCATGGTTTCCTCAATGTTCAGTGCCCAGGTAAGCGGCGCGGACTTTCTCGCTGGCCTGCACCTCGGCAGGGGTGCCTTCCATCAGGTGCGTGCCGAACTCCATGACCACGATGTGGTCGGTCACGTCCATCACCAGGTCCATGTCGTGCTCGACCAGCAGGATGCTCATGCCCTCGCTGCGCAACTGGCGCAGCACGCCAGCCAGTGCCTGCTTTTCCTTGTGACGCAGACCGGCGGCGGGCTCGTCCAGCAGCAGCAGTGCGGGGTCGGAACACAGGGCGCGGGCAATTTCCATCAACCGCTGCGGGCCCATGGCCAGGTTGCCGGCCAGGTCGTGCATGTGCTCGGCCATGCCGATGCGTTCCAGGTGGCGTGCCGCTTCGCGGAACAGCCGACGTTCTTCGTCCTTGTCCAGCCGCAGCATGGCCTTGATGGCACCCGCCTCGCCACGCAGGTGGGCACCCAGCGCCACGTTTTCCAGCACCGTCATGTCGGGGATCATCTTCACGTGCTGGAAGGTGCGCGACATGCCCCGGGTGGCAATCTCGCGCGACGAATGACCGGTGATGTCTTGCCCCCGGAACCGGACCGCACCCGATGTCAGGCCCAACACCCCAGTCACCAGGTTGAACGTGGTGGACTTGCCTGCGCCGTTGGGCCCGATCAGCCCCACGATCTGCCCCGCCTTGACCTGGAAGCTGATGTCATTCACCGCCACCAGTCCCCCGAATTCCTTGCGGACCTTGCTCACCTCGAGCACCACCTCGCCCATGGCAGGCTTGCTGCGCTCGGGCAGCGGCGCGGCATTGAACCAGTTGTTCACGCGCTGACGCACCGCAAAACGGTGGCCCACGATGCTCCATGCACCGTCAGGCAAATACTTGAGCACCAGCACGAGCATGATGCCGAACACAATCACCTCGTAACTGCCACTGGTGCCGATGAGCTTGGGCAGCAGCACCTGCAACTGGTCTTCCATGATTTTGGTGAACAGCGCACCAGTGATGGCCCCCCACACGTGGCCCACACCGCCCAGCACGGCCATGAACAGGTACTCGATGCCGAACTTCAGGCTGAACGGCGACGGGTTGACCGTGCGCTGGAAGTGCGCAAACAGCCAGCCCGACACGCAAGCATAGTTGGCCGCGATCAGGAAAATGCCCACCTTGTGCTGCAAGGTGTTCACGCCCATGGCCTCGGCCATCTGGGTGGCCGACTTCAGGGCGCGGATGGCGCGGCCGGTGCGTGAATCGAGCAAATGGATGAGCGCAAACGCACCACACAGCGCCGTGCCCCACACCAGCACGAAGAACGGCCGGCCCTGGCCCACGTCCCACCCGAACAGGCTGAGGGTGGGCACACCCAGAATGCCGTCGTACTTGCCCAGGGCATCGAGGTTACCCATCAGGTAGTACAGCGACAGACCCCAGGCGATGGTTGCCAGCGGCAAATAATGGCCCGACATGCGCAAGGTGAGCCAGCCCACCAGCAAGGCACTGACGGCGCAGATGGCCATGCCCACAAAAATGGTGGCCCAGGGCGACCAGCCCAGGTTGACGGTCATGTAGGCGCTGGTGTAGGCACCGATGCCCACGAACGCCGCCTGGCCGAACGACGTGAGCCCGCCCACCCCGGTCAGCAGCACCAGGCCCATGGCCACCAGGCTGTACAGGCCGATGTAGTTGAGCTGCGTGATCCAGAAATCGGGCAGCGGCAGCAACACCACCAGCGGCACCAGCAACAGCAGGAAGTAGCGCGCGTACTGGCGGGGAAAGTGTGGAAACAGTTTGGTCATGTCAGTGATCGTCCCCAACGTGCTTGTCGGTCAGCGAGCGCCACAGCAGGATGGGCAGGATGAGCGTGAACACGATCACCTCTTTGAAGGCACTGGCCCAGAACGAACCGAACGCCTCCACCAACCCCACAAAAATGGCCCCCACCAGCGCCACGGGGTAACTGGCCAGCCCGCCCATCACGGCAGCCACAAACCCTTTTAGCCCCAGCAGAAAGCCCGAGTCATAGAACACCGTCGTCGTGGGCCCAATCAACAGGCCAGACAGTGCGCCGATGAGCGCCGCCATGGCAAACGTCAACTGACCCGCGCCGTGGGTGGAGATGCCCATCAGCCGCGCACCCAGACGATTGATGGCGGTGGCCCGCAACGCCTTGCCGTACAGCGTGCGCTCGAAGAACAGCCACAGCAGCACAATGAGCGCGACCGTGGTCACGCCGATGATGATGGCCTGCCCCGCAATCATCAGTGGGCCCACCGCAAACCGTTCGTCCCAGAACGAGGGGTTGCGAAAGCCCTCGGCACCAAAAAAAAGCAAGCCCAAGCCGGTCATGGCAAAGTGCACCCCGACCGACACGATGAGCAGCACCAGCGATGTGGCATCGGCCAGCGACTGATAGGCCACCCGGTAGACCAACGGACCGAATGCCGTGACCAGCGCCACCGTGAGCGCAGCCTGCGCCAGCAGCGGCCACTTTTGCGGCGCGGCCCACATCGTCAGCAAGGCGATGGCCACCGGCAAGGCCGCCGTTTTGAACAGGGCCACTACCGCATCAGCCACCGAGTGGTGGCGCTGGTAGGCAGCCCAGCCGTCCATCAGCGCAGCCACCCCCGCCAGGATCAGCAGCAGCCACACGGTACCGGGCACCTGCCCGGTTTGCAAAATGGCCAGGGTGAGTGCGCCATAGGCCACAAACTCCCCCTGGGGAATGAAGATCACCCGGGTCACGGCAAACACCAGCACGGTGGCCAGCCCCAACAGGGCATACACGGCACCGTTGGTGATGCCGTCCAGCATCAGGATGCTGGCAATTGAAAAGTCCATGGCTTGCGCTTCCGGGTGAAGGGTTGGGGATCAAACGGGTGCGCCGGGGCACCCGCCTGGCTGCCTGTTTAGATGCCTGTTTGGCGGCCTGCCTGGCGCGGACTTATTCGACCTTCCAGTCGGCGTTCACCACCTTCAGCATCACGCCGGTTTCGTTGGTGTAGCCCCAGTGGTCGTCCTTGGTCCAGTTCAGCACGCCGTGCGCCAGCACGGTGCGGCCCATGGTTTCCATGGCTTCACGCAACGCCGCGCGGAATTCAGGCGTGCCAGGCTTGGCTTTTTTCAGCGCCATGGGCACGATCTTTTCCATCACCAAGATGGCGTCGTAGCCATGCCCGGCGAACTGGTTGCGGCTGCCCGCACCATAGGCTTTTTCATACTGGGCCACGAACTCCATGGACACTTTTTTCGAGGGGTGGCTGTCAGGCAGCTGCTCGGCAATCACCGCAGGGCCAGACACCACGAATGCTCCTTCCACGTCCTTGCCACCCACGCGCATCAGGTCGCGGGTGGCAGCAGCGTGCGTCTGGTAGATCTTGCCCTTGTAGCCACGTTCCACCACGCCCTTGTGCGGCATGGCGGCACCGGAGCCGGACGCCACGATCAGCATCGCATCGGGGTTGGCCGACACCAGCTTCAGCGCCTGGGCGGTCACGCTGGTGTCGGAGCGGGCGAAACGCTCGGTGGCAATCACCTTGATGCCTGCCTTGTCGGCGGTGGCGGTGAAGTCCTTCAACCAGCTCTCACCATACGCATCGGTGTAGCCCAGGAAGCCGACGGTCTTCACGCCCTGCTTTTTCATGTGCTCGACCACGGCGTGGCTCATGACCGCGTTGGACTGGGGCATGCGGAAGGTCCAGCCGTCCTGGCCAGGTGGCAGCACGGCGGGAGAGAAGCTCAGGTGAGGCGTGCTGGCCTCTGCGGCCACACCGGCCATGGGAATGGCCACGGGCGTGGCAACCGAGCCCATGATGATGTCGGCCTTGTCTTCGGTGACGAAGCGCTTGGCGTTCTTCACACCGTTGGTGGGGTCGGTGGCGTCGTCCAGCACCACCACCTTGAGCTTCTCGCCGGCGATTGCAGTGGGCCAGAGCTTGATCTGGTTGTTGACCGGGATGCCCAGGCCAGAGGCCGGGCCGGTCAGCGGCAGGCTGATGCCGATGGTGATGTCGGCCAGTGCCGCGCCCGACAGGGTCAGCATCGTGGCAGCAGCCAGTACGGTGGATTTGAGTTTCATGGTGTGTCTCCTGGTGGTGGGTTGGGAACGGGAAAGGGGGCGCGCCGCGTCGTTCAGGTGCACAGCGCCTTGATGTCTTCGGGCACGGGAATGGACTTGATGCGGTCAGGGTTTTCGGGCGGGTGCACCACGAAGGCACGCACCTCGGTGCCCTCGCAGAGCACCTCGTCACCGCGCTTGACCACGTGTTTGTGCATGAACACCTTTTCGCGCCATTCGGTCACGCTGGTGTGAATCTGCAGGCGCTCGCCATAGGTGGCGGGGCGCATGAACCTGGTGTGGATTTCCAGCAAGGGGGTGCCCACAATGCCGCGGGTTTTGACCAACTCGCGCCACGGCGGCACGCCGCACTTCACGAAAAAGTTGAGGGAGGAGGCGTCCATCCACTTGGAAAAATTGGGGAAGAACACGATGCCGGCGGGGTCGCAGTCGCCAAACATCACTTCCACTTCGTACACAACTGTTTTGGGGGTGGGTTCGCTCATGGTCGGCCTCTCAGCGTGGGGCCATGCGCAGCGCGCCGTCCAGGCGAATGGTTTCGCCGTTCAGGTGCGTGTTCGTCACGGTGTGGCAAGCCAGCGCTGCAAACTCATCGGGCTTGCCCAGGCGGGACGGGAACGGAATGCTGGCCGCCAGCGAGGCCTGCACCGGCTCAGGCAGGGTTTTCATCAGCGGGGTGGCAAACAGGCCGGGGGCGATGGTGTTGACACGGATGCCGTGCTGCGCCAGATCACGCGCCATGGGCAGCGTCATGCTGACCAGGCCGCCCTTGGATGCGCTGTAAGCCTGCTGGCCCACCTGGCCGTCGAACGCGGCCACCGATGCGGTGAACAGCATCACGCCGCGCTCGCCGTCTTCCATGGGGGCCAGCTTGGCGCACTCGGCGGCAAACAGGCGGCTGATGTTGTAGGCACCGATCAGGTTGACGTTGACCACGCGGGAAAAGTCTTCCAGCGGGGCGGCGTTGCCGTCTTTGCCCACCACGCGCTTGGCGGTGCCAATGCCAGCGATGTTCATGAGGATGCGGGCCGACCCGTGCGCCGCCGTGGCCTGGGCCAGTGCAGCCGCCACGCTGTCGGCATTCGTGATGTCGCACACGCAGGCCACGCCACCGATGTCGGCGGCTACCTTGGCCGCCAGTTCGGCGTTCACATCGAACACCGCCACCTTGGCACCCAGGCGGGCCAGTTCGCGGGCGGTGGCTTCACCCAAGCCGGATGCGCCACCGGTGACGATGGCGGCTTGTCCTTGAATTTGCATGATAAAACCTTGTTTGATTTGATAGCTACAACCGCCTGTCAAGCAAGCGGTAGAGGCTGAATTTGTATTGAAAAACGTGGTTCAGACTGTGTTCAAACAACCATCAAGCCGCGTTTGGGTTTTCCAGCAGCAGGGCAATGCCCTGACCCCCGCCGATGCAGGCACCACAAATGCCATAGCGCACGTTGCTGCGGGCCATTTCGCGCGCCAGCGTCAGCGTCAGACGCACGCCGGTACAAGCCAGCGGGTGACCCAGCGCAATGGCGCCGCCGTTGACGTTCAGGCGGCTGAGGTCCATGCCAAGTTCGCGCCCCACGGCCAGGGTTTGTGCGCCCTGGGCTTCGTTGATTTCGAAGCGGCCAATGTCGTCCAGCCTCAAACCGGTGCGCTCCAACAAAATGCGAATGGCGGGTGCGGGGCCGATGCCCATGATTTCGGGCGGCACACCGGCAATACCAGCCGCCACCAGGCGGGCTGCAGGTTTTTTGCCTTGCGCCTTGGCATAGGCGCCCGATACCACCACGCTGGCGGCAGCGGCATCCACCAGGGCCGAGCTGTTGCCACCGGTTTGCACGCCACCTTCAAACACCGGCTTGAGCTTGGCCAGCACCTCATAGGGTGACAGACGGGCATGGGTGTCGGTAGCCAGTTCGGTGACTTTGCCTTGCAGCTTGATGCCACGGGTTTTGTAGCCTTCCAGCTCGAACTTTTCGGTCACCACCGGCACGATTTCACCAGCCAGGAAGCCGCTTTCCTGGGCGGCCACCGCCTTGGCGAACGAGGCGCTGGCAAACTGGTCCACCTCTTCGCGGGTGATGCCATATTTTTTGGCCAAGTTTTCGGCAGTCTGGATCATGTTGATGCCGGCGGCCGGGTCCTTCAGAGCTTCCCACATGTAGTCTTTGAAGCCCACGGGAGCGCCCAGCTTGAAGCCGGTGCGGTGGTCGAAAGCGGCGATGGGGTTGCGCGTCATGCTCTCGGTGCCCACCACCAGAGCCGCATCACATGCGCCGCTTTCGATCTGGTCTCCTGCCTGGCGGAACAGCTCGAAGCCGGAGCCGCAGATGCGCTGCGCCATGTGCGCAGGTGTTTCCACCGGCACACCGGCGTACAGGCCAATGTGGCGGGGCAGGAAGAATTGGTCAAAGTCGCCAGGGGCCATGTTGCCCGCGATCACGCTGCCAATGTGCTCGCCCGGCACGGCATTGCGCTTCAGGGCTTCGCGGGCGGCTTTGATGCCCATGTCGGTGGGGGACACGTGGCCCAGCGGGCCGCAGTAATCCACCATGGGTGTGCGCACGCCGTCCAGCATCCAGACGTCGTTGTAAGAGAAGAAAAGGCCCTTGGTTTGGGTGGTCATGGTGGTGTCCAGGTGTGTTCTTGAAACATCCGACAGGCGGGTGTGCCTGTCAGGCCTGTGGCTTCAGGATGTGATGCAGGCTGTCGTCGTGCAACCGCTCCACCGTGTCAGCCCGGTGCGCCAACACCGCGCGCTGGTTGATGGAGCCTTTGTCGGTGATCTCGCCCCGGTCGAGGGTCGGCGGATCGGCCAGCAGGCACATGCGCGCAATGCGGTTGGCACTGCCGGTGGCGGTACGCGCGAGGTCGTTCACGACGTGCTGGAAGTGGGCCAACACCGGCGCGCTTTCCAGCACGTCGTGGAATGACGCATCGGCTGGCAGACCGCTCAGACGGCGCACGGCCTGGGTCGGGAACACCATGGCGCCCACTTCTTTCATGTTCAAGCCGGTCAGCACCACATCCTGGATGTAGGGTGCACCCGCTGCAATGATCTTGCCGCGCAACGGACCCACGCTCACGAACGTGCCGGTGGCGAGCTTGAAGTCTTCGGCAATGCGCCCGTCGAACTTCAATCCCTGGTGCACATCGGTTTCGTCGATCCACTTGACCGCATCGCCCGAGCAGAAGAAACCCTCTTCGTCAAACGCCTCGGCAGTTTCCTGTGGCGCGCGCCAGTACCCGGGGGTGATGTTGGGGCCACGGTAGCGCACCTCGGTTTTGCCCTGTGTGTCCACCAGCTTCACTTCCATGCCAGGCGTGGGCACCCCGAGGTCGCCCGCCTTCACATTCGGACTGGTCACGAACAGGCCGAACGGGCCGGACTCGGTCATGCCCAAGCCCGATGTCATGACAATGCGCTCACCGATTTCGGACTCTTCGCTCTCGTACAGACTGTCCCACACCGGCTGGGCCAGGGCTGCACCGGCGTAGAAAAACATCTTCACCCGCGACAGGAAGTTGCGCCGCAGCGCCCGGCCTTCTTCGGTGGGTTCCTTCATTGCGTTGGCAATGGCCTCGAAACCGGTGGGCACATTGAAGTAGACCGTGGGCGCCACCTCGCGCAGGTTGCGCAGCGTTTCGCCAATCAGGGCAGGCGTTGGCTTGCCGTCGTCGATGTACAGCGTGCCGCCGTTGTAGATGACCATGCCGAAGTTGTGGTTGCCGCCGAAGGTGTGGTTCCACGGCAGCCAATCCACCAGCACCAGCGGGTGCTCGGTGATGACCGGCATGGACTGCGTCATTTGCTGCTGGTTGGCACACCACATGCGCTGCGTGTTGATGACCGCCTTGGGCAGCTTGGTCGAACCGCTGGTGAACAGGAACTTGGCGATCGTGTCGGGCCCGGTGGCATCCATCGCCGCCTCCACTGCGGGCGTGGGGACGGTCGCAGCCAGATCGGCAAACGCCGTGCTGGCCACACCCGGCACGCTGCCCTGGACCAGCACCACCTCAACCGCCGCATCGTGGGTGGCCGCAATGGCTTTGCCGTACCGCGCCGCATCGCTGGCGAACACAAGGCCCGGCGTGACCGTGCGCAGAACGTGACGCAGCTTGTCATAGTCGGTGCTGACGAGCGAATACGCTGGCGATGTGGGCACAAACGGGACGCCCGCCACCATGCACGCCAGCGCCAGCAGCGCGTGTTCGATGCTGTTTTCACTCAGGATGACGACGGGCCGCTCGGCGCTCAGGCCCCGGTCGATCAGGCCCTGTGCAATGGCCCGCGCCTGGCCCCAAGCCTCACCGTAACTGACACGAACCCATTCGTCCGATGGCGCACCGTCCGACGATGCCATCTGACGGCGTGCCACCCAGGTCTGGTCAGGGGAGGTCTGTGCCCAATGGCGGAAACGATCGGTCATCCGCTCGGCGTAGGGCTGCAGCGGCTGCTCGGCGGCCATGTAGTGGGTGCCGGTTGCACCGTCCTTCACACTCACACGCTTCACACCGAAGCGCAGGTTGCGAAAAGGCACAGCGTCTGTGGCCAAGGTGGCGTTCATGTTTGTCTCCTGGTGGTTGGCTCGGTTCTCTTGGCGGAACCTGGGCACTCAGTTTTTCTGAACCTTGTTGGCGCGACCTTCCAGAAAGGCGCGGACACGCTCTTTCGCTTCAGGTGCCGCCTGCGCAATGGCCGACATCAACGCCTCGGTGAAGAAACCATGGTCAGCCGGCTGTTCCGCGATGCGGGGCAAGGCGTGCATGAGGGCGTAGTTGGTCAGCGGGGCATTGGTGGCCACACGTTGAGCCAGTTCGAGCGCCTTTGCAAACGACTCGCCCTGGGGGACAAGGTACTGCGCAAACCCGGCGCGCTCGCCTTCCTCGGCGTTGTAGACGCGGCCTGTCAGCATCATGTCGGTCATGCGGGCTGCGCCCACCAGTTTCGGGATGCGGACCGAACCACCACCTCCCACAAAAATGCCACGGCTGCCTTCAGGCAACGCGTAAAAGGTCGATGCATCGGCCACGCGGATGTGGCAGGCGCTGGCCAGTTCCAACCCGCCACCCACCACTGCGCCGTGCAGTGCGGCAATGACCGGGACCGGCCCCTGCTCGATGGCAGCCAGCGCGGCATGCCAGCGGCGCGAGTGGTGCAAACCTTGGGCAGCATCGCGCTCTTTGAGCTCGGACAAATCCAAACCGGCGCAGAAATGCTCGCCGTTGCCGTCGATCACCACTGCGCGCACATCGTCCGGCATGCGGGTGAACACATCCTGCAAACCCAGCACCAGGCCGTCGCTGAGCGCATTGCGTTTGGCCGCCCGGTTGAGCCGGACCACCGCCACAGCGCCTTGCAACTCCATTTGAATATCGTTACCGTTTGTCATCGTTTTGCACCTCACAATGAACTGAATTATGGTTATTGAAAGTAACTAAAACAAGTGGCCGAAACGGCTGTTTTATCGGTGTTTACCCTTCCCCGGCACGCACCATCACCACCCTGCCGGCACCCATCTGCAAGCCCATGCGGCAGCTCACCCGGAGGCACACTGGCCCTCAGGGTGAGGCGAAAAAAAGGGGTATCTGTCAGCCGATGTCGGCAGGCTGCTGCAAGTTCAGCAGCACAAAGCGCACCGCCTGGTCATCCGGGTCGTCGGGGTTGTCGGACTCGGTGAAACCCAGCGCACGCGCCATCGCCAGCATGCGCGTGTTGACGGCCAGCACCGTGCCTGAAAGCTGCCGTGTGCCTTTGCGCCTGAGGTAGTCGATCATGCGGCCCATCAACAACCGGCCCAAGCCGCCAGCCTTGATGTCCGAGCGGACGATGACCCCGAACTCCGCCATGTCGTTTTCGGCATCGACCGTGGCGCGCACGGTGGCCAGGGTTTCCTCCTGTCCGGTCTTGGCATTCACACGCGTGGCAATGAAAGCCATCTCGCGTGCGTAATCGATTTGTGTCAACCGTGCCAGTTCGCTGTGGGCAATCGTGCGGCGGATGTGGAAGATGCGCATGCGGATGTCTTCGGGCGACAGCAAGGCCAGAAAAGCCAGGTGCTGTGCCTCGTCCTCCGGACGGATGGGGCGCACCGTGAGCGTCTCCCCCTGCCACGCCACGGTCTCCACCAGATGCTGCGGATAGGGTTGCACCACAAACCGGTCTGCCCCCATGGGACGCGCAGGATGCAGTTGCAAGGCGGCCTCCACAACCTGCCAGTTGCTGTCCTGCACACAGGTGATGTGCCCTGCAGACAGCATGGGCAAATCGACCATGAGCTGCGAGCAGTTCAGCAACAACTCCATCAGGCCGTGGACGGCAGCATCGGCATCCGGCCCGTCTGTGGTGCTGGCACTGTCGTACACACCCGCCTTGACCATGAGGGCATGCGCCAGCGGCACGTTCAACGGGGGCAGCGCCACTGCATGGCGGGACAACTGCCGTGGCAGGCCAGACGTGCCCAATCCGATCACTGGACCAAAGGCCAGGTCAACGCTGAACGTCACACGCCAGCGCGTGCCCGGCAGGTGGCTCCCGGGTGCCGCGTCGGCATGGCGCACGGCAAAGCCCAGACCGGACAACCACTGCAAAGCAGCCGCGCCCGACAGCGCCTGTGGCTCACCTTGCATCAGGGCATCGGCCTGAGCGCAAAGGCTGGCCGGATCCACCAGCAAGCGCCCTGGGCTGGTCGGCGGTGTCTGCATCAGCTCCAGCTGGTGGCGCGCGTGGGTTCGCAGCAGCGCGAGCCCCTGTACCGCCTGTTCAGGTGTTTCGCAGGTCAGCAAATCTGCCTGATCGAACACCTGGGTGGCTGCATCGTGCGCCCCCCCGCCCAGCCAGGCGGCCATGACCCGGTTCGGTGCCCGGGTTGCCAGCGGCAACAAGGCTTGAGCCACGTCCACCGCCGGCACCGCCCAGGTCGGCGCATGGGCCACCAGCAACACATGGGCACCATCGGCGCACACCAGCTCCGCCACCTCGGCCACCAGTTGGCCCGATGCCTCTCTCGGTAGCTGCACCGGGTTGCCCACCGCCTGGACGGGCACCCCCAGCCGCTGCGCGACCGCTTCTGCCACAGGGGTCGGCAAACGTGCCATGGGCACACCCAAACGCCATGCGGTGTCTGCCGCCAGCGCACCGGTGCCGCCGTTGGCCAGAATGACCAGCTGACCGTCTCCACCCTCTCTGAAGCGGGCCAGCACCTTTGCTGCCAGGAACAGGTCGTGCAAACTGCCCACCCGCAACAGACCGGCCCGCGCCACCGCCGCGTCAAACACCTCGTCAGGCGACACCACATGGGGCGGCAACACGCCACCTGCATCCTGACCGGGCTGGTCAGCGGCCTCCGCATGGGCAACAGCCCCCGCCTTGACGACGATGACCGGCTTGTTGCGCGCTGCAGCCCTCGCGGCCGACATGAATTTGGCCGGGCTGTGCACCGTGTCCATGTACAGCAGGATGGCCCGCGTCCGGTGGTCGCTGCCCAGGTGATCCAGCCAATCGGCGGTGTCGGCATCCAGGCTGCGGCCCAGCGACACCACTGTGGAAAACCCGATGCCGTGCGCCTGCGCCCAGTCCAGCATGGCCGAGGTCACCCCCCCACACTGCGACACCAGTGCCAACTGCCCCTGCGCTGCAAAAACAGGCGCCACGCCCGCGTTCAGGCCCAGACGGGGCACCTGGACACCCAATGCATGGTCCCCGACGATCCGCACCCGGTGGCGGCGCGCCGCCCGCAACATGGCCGCCGTTTGCTGAGCCGTCAGGCCATCGCTTGCCACCACAGCGGCACGAGTGCCTCGCTCACCCAGTTCGGCCATGACATCTGCCACCGCATCGGCGGGGGTGCACACCACGGCGAGCTCGGGCGTCGCGGGCAAATCGGCCACGCGCTTGAAGGCACGTACGCCGCCCACGTGCCCGTGGCGCAGGCTGACAGGCCACACGCTCCCCTCAAACCCACCGGACGTCAGGTTGCGCCAGGCCCAGGCACCCAGCGATCCCTCTCGGTCGCTGGCCCCGATCACAGCCACGGTGGCGGGTTGCAAAAAGGCGTGCAAGTGGCGAGAGCTCATGCTTTTTTCAAACTATCAGGTATCGGAACAATCATGTGGGCGGGGTGTCGTCACGCATGTACCGGGCCGCCACAAGCGCCAGCAGGCACAGGCCAGCCAGCAACAAAAAGGTTTCGTCAAATGCTGCCAGCCGCGCAGCCCCATCGCCACCACCCAAACGGGCACCGTGCACCCGAAGCCGCCACTCCAGAACGATGCCGCACACGCTGACCCCGGCTGCACCACCGAGCATGCGCAGGAAATTGATGACACTGGCACCCTGCGGAATGTCCACCGGGGGCAGGCCCCGCATGGCACCCAGGTTCAGCGACGGCAGTATGAAGCCCAGACCGATGCGCCCCATCACCGTCCAGGCCACCAGCAACGGCAACACCCAGGCCGGGCTGCGAGGCCCCACCGTGGGCATCAGCGCAAACGACAAGGCCAGCAGCAACAAGCCCACAGACACCAGACGGTAGGCGGGCTGACGGTCAGCCAGCCGCCCCACCAGCGCGATGCTGACGGCCAACACCAACCCCGCAGGCAACAGAATGGCCCCTACCAATGAGGCGGACAAACCCAAGCCCATCTGCAGGTACACCGGCAACAGATAGGTGGACCCGAACAGCGCCGTGCCATAGATGACGGCCACCAGACTGCCCATAGCAAACCGCCTGGAGGCAAACAGGGGCAGATGCACCAGCGGCTTTGCGCCAGAGGCCGCCTCTCGGCTCGCACGGCGCAACAGGTAACGCTGCCAGGCGACGAACACAGCCGCCAACAGCACCGCACCGCCCAGCAAACCACCCGCCCACCAGGCAGATCCGGCCTGCGACTGCACAAGGCCATTGAGCAGGCACAGCGTGCTGGCGGTGGCCAACAGCAAACCCCGCCAGTCCAGCCCCAGCCCATCGCCACCGGCCAGCACACCGCCCGGGGCCGTGGTGGGCACATACCGACGTGCCAGCCACAGCGACAGCAGGCAGAAAGGCACGACCATGAAAAATATGGAACGCCAGCCGAATGCATCGACCAGCACACCGCCAATGCTCGGCCCGATGGCGGGTGCCAGCACCACCCCCATGCCAAACAGGCCGCTGGCACGGCCTTGCTCGTGCGGCTCGAATGCCCGCAGGATGATGATGGCCGGGATGGGCTGCGTGACCCCGGCAGCCAGCCCTTCGACAACGCGCGCCAGCAACACCAGACCATAGTCAGCCGCAAAACCGCCCCCCACCCCACCCGCCAGCAGCAGCCACATGCAACCCGCGTAAGTACGGCGGTAGCCATAGCGCGCCAGCAACCAGGGAGTGGTCAGCATCGAAACCGTCATGGCGGCCATGAAGCTGGACGTGGCCCACTGCGCACGTGCCTGACCCAGCGCAAAGTGCTGACTGAGGTCGGGAATGGCCACGTTCACGATGGTGGACGACATGACGGATGCCATGGTGCCCACCATGACCGACAACAGCAACAGCCAGCGGTAAGCATCGCCGTAACGGGCTTTCAAGGCTTGCAGGCTGTGGTCAGTTGACACGGCGGACGGTCGGTTTGGCGGGGTGGAAGCACACCATAACAGCAAAAAAGTTCCCAAAACCGCCCGGACTACTCCTTTTGGACACCCCTCTCTAGCCTTTAGCACACCTCTGAGCACAAAACGAGAAGCCTAGACTCCAGCGTGGGTATCGGGTGTGGAGTTCGCATTTCAAACAAGGTTCCCACATATCTCCAACTACTTCAACCGAAGGGGCAATCAAAATGAGTACGAGCAAGTTATTGCGCAGACTCGCCGCCGCAGCGACGATATGTGCAACAGCGCTGTTTGGATCATCTGCCGTCGCCCAGGCCAAAGGCCCGGACCCGGCATATGCGAAACAGCAGGAATCAACCATCAGTCAGATCAAGGGCAATGTCGCCAAGTCTGCGGAAGGTAAGGTGCAGCTGGTCGATGTGGCCAACTGCTACAGCTGCCACAAGGACATCAAAGAGTTCCACATGGGCAGCAAGCATGCCAGTGTGAACTGCGGCTACTGCCACACCGGCGCGGATCAGCACTTGAAGAATGATGGCAAGCCCCTCGCACTGGAGCCGGTCAAGCCATCGATCGTGACACGTACAGACCATGCGCCCTGCGCAACCTGCCACCAGGAACAGTTCAATACGTTTGCGAACATGAACTACGAGTCTGGTGCAAGGGTAGAAAAAGCGCATCCTCGTGGCGTTTCACCATTCTTTGACAAACTGATGGCTCCCCACGGTTTCACCAAAGAACACAACGAACCACGCAGCCACATTTTCATGACCATGGATCACCTGGTTGTTGATCGCGCTTACGGCGGCCGCTTCCAGATGAAAGACTGGACCTACGTCACCGATGCCAAAAGCGCCGTGGCTGATTTGTGGAACGTGATTCTCAAGGACCGTGAGCCTGGCAACACCGACCAGAAGGCCTTTATGCCGCAGGTCGCCACTGCTGCCAACCCGGTCTGCATGAACTGCAAGTCGTTCGACAACATCCTGCGCTGGAAGTACATGGGTGACCCTGACCCGAAAGCCAAGTGGAGCCGGGTATCCAAGCCCGTCGAGTTCGCCAAGGACATCACCCACGCGCTGAACTGCTTCATGTGCCACGACCCTCACTCATCGGCACCTCGTGTGGCTCGCGATGCGCTGATTCAGGCAGTCGTGGATCGCGGCGAAGGTACGTACCCCTATGACAAAGCCAAGAGCGAAAAGAACCCGATGAAGAAGGTGACCTTCCGCGACGGTTTCCGCGCCATCGGCCTGCTGTCCAAGCCGGACTCCAACGTCATGTGTGCCCAGTGCCACGTGGAATACAACTGCAACCCTGGTTTCGAGCCCAATGCCGGCCCTGACGGCAAAGACAAGCCCGTGACGATGGCTGACCAGCGCGCCAACCTGTTCCCCTGGACCAAGGTTTCCGAGTACAACGCCAAGATGACTGACAAGTTCAATTTCAGGGACTTCCGTCATGCCGTGACCGGTGCCGCATTGAACAAGATGCAACATCCAGAAACCGAGACCTTCTGGATGTCCAAGCATGAGCGCGAAGGCGTGGAGTGCAAAGACTGCCACATGAGGAAGATCGAGAAGAACGGCAAGACCTTCACCGATCACCAGCAGAAGTCCCCACGCTCAATGCTGAAGGAAACCTGTGTGAAGTGCCACGGCGAAATGACCGAGGAACAAGCCAAGTACCAAATCGACGCCATCCAGAACTACACACGCGGCAAGCTGATCAAGGCCGAATACTGGCTGGCCCAGCTGATTGACACGTTCACGCGTGCCTACGACGCCGGCGTGCCCCGCAACTCTGACGCGGTCAAACAAGCTCAGAAGCACCACTACGAAGCCCAGACCCGTTGGGAATGGTGGACGGCAGAAAACTCTGTCGGTTTCCACAACCCACAGGATGCGCGTGAATCACTGACCAAGTCAGTAGATCAGTCGCAAGCAGGTATCAAAGTGCTGAACGACGCGATAGCAGCCCTGAAAGCAACACCGGTTGCCGCTGCCAAGTAACACTGACCTGAGTCAGTAACATCAGGGGCGCGGTCATCCGCGCCCCTGCCTTTTTGGTGTTTTTCCTGTTGAACCATGATCCCTGAACTTGGCCACGCGGCCCTGATCGTTGCCCTTCAACTGGCCTTGCTCCAGGGCTTCTTCGGCCTGGCTGGTGCCTGGCGTGACAACCCTGGCTGGATGGCCATGGCACGCGGCGCATCCGTTGGGCAGCTGCTGTGCGTGCTGGTCGGCTTTCTGGCATTGGCGTGGTCGTTCGTGGTCAACGACTTCTCCGTCATGAACGTGGCCGACCACTCGTCGCGCCACCTGCCGCTCCAGTACCGCGTCACGGCCACCTGGGGCTCGCATGAGGGTTCGTTTCTGTTGTGGACGCTTTTGCTTTCTGGCTGGACCGTTGCAGTGGCCTGGCAGGGCCGCCAGCTGCCCGCCGACCTGCATGCCCGTGTGATGGGCATCCTGGGCCTTTTGGCCTTCTTTTTTCTGGCCTATCTGCTGTTCACGTCCAACCCGTTCATGCGATTGCACCCGCCACCGGCCAACGGCAGCGACCTGAACCCGCTGCTGCAAGACCCTGGCATGGTTCTGCATCCACCCTTGCTGTACATGGGTTACGTGGGGTTCTCGGTCGCATTTGCGTTTGCCATCGCAGCGCTCATTTCAGGTCGGCTCGATGCCGCCTGGGCACGCTGGGC
>DDUQ01000004.1:3105-15403 GCA_002344885.1 Comamonadaceae bacterium UBA2334 | reverse complement strand
GGCTGGGGTGGCTGGTGGTTCTGGGACCCGAGCGAAAACGCATCGCTCATGCCCTGGCTGGCCGGTACCGCGCTGCTGCACTCCCTCATGGCCACCGAGCAGCGCAACGCCCTGCGGGTGTGGACTGTTCTGCTGGCACTGCTGGCATTCTCACTGTCGTTGATCGGCACCTTCCTCGTGCGCTCCGGCGTGCTGTCATCGGTGCATGCATTCGCGCTTGACCCGTTGCGCGGGCTGTTCATCCTGGTGTTTTTGTGCATCCTGATCGGCTCGTCGCTCATCCTGTTTGCCAAACGCGCGGGCAGCATCAAATCTGCGGCGCAACTTCACATGGTGTCGCGCGAGTCGGCCTTGCTCACCGGCAACGTGTTGCTTCTTGCCGCACTGGCCACCGTGATGCTGGGCACGCTGTACCCCCTGATCCTGGATGCCTTTGGCGGCGGCAAAATTTCCGTCGGCCCACCTTACTTCAACGCGGTGTTCGTGCCCATGATGGTGCCCGTGCTGCTGCTGCTGGGCCTGGCACCGCGCATGCGCTGGGGCGAAGCCTCGCTGCCGGATGTGCTCAAACAGATTCGCTGGCAGGCTGTCGCGGCGGTGGCCATTGGACTGGCGTTGCCCCTGGCCTTTGGCGACTGGCGCTGGCAGGCTGCACTGGGGCTGGCACTGGCTGCGTGGGTGATCCTGTCCACCGTCACAGGCTTGCTGGCACGCCGCCTGGCCAGTGGTGGCCTCCCCTTGTCGGCCTGGGGCATGGGCACCGCCCATGTGGGCCTGGCTGTCGGCCTCATCGGCATGGGCCTGGTGTCGGCCTACCAGAGTGAGAAAACCGTTGCCATGAAAGCCGGTGACATCGCCCAGCTGGGGGCGTACGAATTTATGTACCAGGGTGCACAGGAAGTACCCGGCCCCAATTATTCAGCCATGCGGGGTACATTGGAGCTGAAGAAAAGCGGTCAAACCGTCGGCACGTTGCTGCCTGAAAAACGCATTTACGTCCGCTCGAAAATGACCATGACAGAAGCCGCCATCCGCTACGGATTCTCGGGAGATGTGTACGTCGCGATGGGCGAGCCGCTGCCCGACGGTGTCTGGAGCATGCAGCTGTACCTGAAGCCCTTTGTCGGTTGGCTTTGGGGTGGTGCATTGCTGATGGCCGCTGGCGGCGTGCTGGCTGCCATGGGCGCACGCAGGAAGGACAACAAGGTATGAATCTGTGGATCGCGATAGGTGTTCTGATACTTTTGGCGCTGGCATGTGTGCTGCTCCCCCTGTTGCGCAAGCGTAAGGCGCTGGGCGAAACAACGGCAGCGACACGCTGGTCTGCTGCAGGTGTACTGGGCATGCTGCCTGCCGTCACGATCGGGCTCTACATGTACCTGGGGGCACCCGGCATCCTGACGGAGCAGGCCCTGACACAAGCCCAAACCAGTTACGACGTGGACGGCATGGTCAAAGCCCTGGAAGGCAAACTGAAAGCCACCCCAAATGACCCTGAAGGCTGGTATGCCTTGGGTCGCGCCTACATTGCTTACCAAAGGTACGACGACGCCGAAGAGGCCCTGCGCAAAGCCACCATCCAGGCACCCAAAGATGCACGCATCATTGCGCAGTACGCCGAAGCCATTGCACTGAAGCAAGGCAACCTGAGCGGACGACCGATGGAACTGATCCAGACGGCGCTGGACATCAGCTACGAAGAAACCAAGGCGCTGGAACTGGCTGGGCTCGATGCCTTCCAACGCGAGAAATGGGCCGAAGCGCTGCACTACTGGCGTCGCCTGGTCAAGTTGCTGCCAAAGGACACCGACCACCACGACGCAATTGCGCAGGCTGTTGCCACCGCCGAGCGCAAGCTCGACCTGAGCCTGGGCGGCTCCGGCATGCCCGCACCGCCACCGCCCCCCCAAAAACCCAAGCTGGCACCGCACTGAGAAGTCTTCATTTTTATATATTTAAATGAATTCTGTCGCTTATGTATAAACAATTGTTTACTATTGTATTTGCACTTTCGGTCTGCACCCCAATGGCCGCCGCGCAAACTGATGCCGGGTCATACGTGGCACTCGATGCCAAAGGCAAACCCACCCAGCCCAAAACTGGCACACAACCGCACGCCTGCGTCCGGGACACCACAACCGGTCTGGTCTGGGAAGTCAAAACCGACGACAGGGGCCCCAGCAGCAAACGGTGGACCTACAGCTGGTACGACAAAAGCAAAGCTGAAGAACGCATGCCGGTGGGCTACGCTGACGGCGGCAGCTGCCCGCACAAAGGCAGCTGCGACACCACAGGCGTGGTCATCGCCGCCAACAAGCGCAAGCTCTGCGGCTTCACCGACTGGCGTTTGCCCAGCTCCAAAGAGTTGGCGGGGCTTTTGCGCCCCGATCAGCCGAAAAAAATCGACGAACGGTTCTTCCCCAACTCACTGGCCGACTACTACTGGACCGGTACCTACGTCGCGTTGGAAGTAGGGGGTGCCATGTTCATCAGCTTCGAGCATGGCTATGAGCTGGTAGGCAACAGCGCAGCAGCCGCAGCGGTGCGCCTGGTGCGTGGCCCGGTTCAGCCCTGACGCTGAACCACCCCTGGCACCACCCCCTTTCCGGCGAGCACGCATTGCCTCAGCGGGCACTTGCACCTGGGAGGCGTGACATGTGGTCGGCCACGGCCGACAGTTCATCGTCGCTGTACCGGCGGACAGCCTCGACCATTGCCGGGTTGGAGTTGCGCCGTTTGCCGTCACGGATCAGCAGGTTTTCACGCAGCAGGTAGCGGTAGTGCTGACCAGCCACACGCGGGTAGAAGCGCTGCGCATCACCCTCACCCTGCTGGCCATGGCAGCTCACACAATCGGTGGCATACAGCCGCTCCCCCAACGCCAGCGCCTGGCCTGGCCCTTGCCCCTGATCCGGCGGCACCGGCAGGCCTTGCAGGTAGGCAGCAATGTCTGCCATGTCCTGCACCGACAGCGCCTGGTGATCGGCGAACGGCAGCATCTTGAGGTTGCTGCGCCGCTCCGAACGGACATCGGCCAACTGCTTGATGAGCACCGTGGCGTGCTGCCCCGCCAGCCTGGGGTAGCTGCCGTCGGCCCTGCCCAGCGCGCCCACACGGTGGCAGCCCTGGCAAATGACAAAGGCCTCTTCACCGCGTACCGGGTCACCTTTAGCCTGCAAGGCCGCAGTTTTTTCAGGGTAAGGCGCATTCCAGACCCTGGCCGAGTCTGCCAGGGTCGATGTGGACAGCCCCACCACGGTGGCGCTCAACACCATTTGCAAGAACAATTTCATGGTCACAGTCCGGCGATGTATTCGGCCAGGGCCTGGGCCTCGGTCGCCGTCAGGCGCTTGCCCACAGTCGTCATCAAAGCGTCGGTGGCTCGGCGGCCGCTTTTGTAGTCGGCCAGTTGCTTGAGCACATAGGCCTGGTGCTGCCCTGCCAAGCGGGGGAAACGTGCATTGCCTTTGCCATCTGGCTGGTGGCAACCGGCGCAGGCGGGCACGCCGGAGTCCGTGTTGCCATCGTCATAAAGGGGTTTACCTTGTGCGGCCAGTTGAGCATTGGCGACCTTGCCAGGGGCTGCTGCAAAAGACCCGAAATAGGCCGCCAAGCCCGAGAACAGACCCGGATCCACATTCGCCAACACGGCGGTCATGGCCTCTTCACGCCGCTTGCCTGAAGCGAATGCACTGAGCTGACGCAGCAGATATTCCTGCTCCATGCCGGCCAGCTTGGGGTATTGGGGGTCAGCGCTGTTGCCGTCTGGGCCGTGGCAGGCGGCGCACACGGTGGTGGCCAGCTTGCGGGCATCGTCGGCACGGGCTGACGCACCGCACAGCAAAAGGCCCATCAGCAGGGCACCTGCGACCCATGAGTGCGCTGCATATTGGGCGTAATGGTGTCTGTGCATGGAAAAAAAAGCATCCGAGCAGGAAAACGTAGGGCAAGTGTGCGCCCAAACGCATCCAAACCCCCTAGAACTACTCCCTTTGGATACCCCTTGAGACCCTTTGGAACCCCTGCTGGAAGAAGGGTTGCGACCTAGACTACATCGTCGGCAAACAAAGCGGTTGAGCTTCTTCAAGTGCCCACTGACCTGGGGCAGCGAGAGAGGTTGAAATCCTGGATTGCCGAGCATCGGGGCGACACGATGAGTTGCCCACACTCAATTTCTAGGAGCTGAACATGACCAAACTTTCTCGCAGCCTGGCCGTACTGTTGTCATCTGCTGGCCTGCTGTTTTCGACCGCTGCCTTTGCCCAGGTGGATGAAGATGCCGCCAAACTGCTGTTCAAACAGAACGAGTGCGGCAAGTGCCACAACCCCAGCCAGAACAAAAAAGGCCCATCGCTGAAGAAGATCGCGAAGGAATACAAAGGCAAAGCCACCGCTGAAGCCGATCTGATCAAGCACATGACCAAAGGCGGCAAGGTCAAACTCGACGATGGTTCGGAAGAGGACCACAAGGTACTTGACACCAAGGATGCCAAGGCCCAAGCCAATCTGGCCAAGTGGATTCTGAGCCACTGAGCAAGGCCTGACCGTGCGGCGGTGACTGCCTGGAGCCAGTCACCGCCGTTGTGTTTCCGCATGCTCTGACCCACACAACTCGGCGCGGCTTGCGGTTTACCTGAAAAGGGGGATCTCCATGTTCGAGTTGAAATCGTGCCTGCGCTCGGCGCTGGGCACCGTCCTGATGCTGGTGGCGATGGGTGTCGGTGCCGCCACACAGCCAGGCGACACCACTGCGGCGGCCAAAGCCCCTGCCAAACTCAGCAAGGAGTCCTGCCTCTCTTGCCACGAAAACAAGCACGCGAAGATCAAGGTACCGATCGTCATTGACGGCGAAGAGGATGAGCGTGACCTGCGTCAGGTTGACCCGCGCAAGTTTGCCAAGAGCGTGCACAGCAGCCTGCAATGCACCGACTGCCACAAAAACATTGTGGACAGCCAGAAGAACCACAAGCTGGATGCCAAGGCACCCAAAGCCGACTGCATCTCTTGCCACACCGACCTGTGGGCCAAGGCGCAGCAGGAAGGCAAGGCTGCTGAAAAACAACGGCTGGGTGTGGTGTTCGAGAACATCGAGGCATACAAGAAATCTTTCCACGCCAAGGAAAACAAGGACATCCCCGGAACGCCACTTGCCAAGTGCGACGACTGCCACGCATCGCACGACTTTGACGTGCCGCCCAAAGGCACCGAGCGCCGTACCGCCTGGCACAAGTCCATACCGGAAACCTGCGGCAGCAAATGCCACGAAGACCAGCTCGACATCTACAGCGCCTCGGTGCACGGTGAGGAAGTCCTGGACAAGGGCAATTCCAAGGCTGCCGTATGCACGGACTGCCACAGCGCGCACAGCGTCACCGGCACCTCGGGGGATGCCTTCAAACTCAAGAACACCTCCGACTGCGGCACCTGCCACAAACAGGAGTTGAAGAGTTTCCACGATACCTACCACGGCCAGGTCAGCAAACTCGGCTTTGCCTACACCGCCCGTTGCGTCAGCTGCCACGACAGCCATGGCATCAAGGCCATAGAAGACCCGAAATCCAAAGTCCATCCCGACAACCGACTGAAAACCTGCCAAAAATGTCACGATGGCAAGAAGCTGCCCAAAGCAACTGACGGATTCGCATCGTTCCACCCCCATGCCAACACGCATGACTTTGCCAAGTACCCCGTGATGTACGTGGCATCGAAGTTCATGATCGCATTGCTGATCGGCGTGTTCGCCTTCTTCTGGTTGCATTCCGGCCTCTGGTACTACCGCGAGTGGCAAGACCGCAAGGCAGGTAAGCCGCACCACCGCATCGATGTCAAGGGCCTGGACCTCAATGAAGAGCACATGCACATCGAGCGTTTTGCGTTGGGCTGGCGCATCGGACACCTGCTGTTCGCCCTGGCTACCATGACCCTGGTGTTGACCGGTACCACTGCCCTGTTTGCCAACAGCGCCTGGGCACCTGTGGTGGCCAAGGCGCTGGGTGGTCCACAGACCTTGGGCCTCATCCACCGTGTGGCAGCGGCCTGCTTTGTGGCCATCTTCATGATCCACTTCGTGTACGTGATGCAGAAGCTGCTGCGTGACAAGAACTTCCGCTGGTTCGGCCCCGACTCCCTGATCCCCAACTGGAAGGACTTTGCCGACTGCTGGGGTATGTTCAAGTGGTTTGTGGGCAAAGGCGAGCGGCCCAAGTTCGAGCGCTGGGCCTATTACGAGAAGTTTGACTACTGGGCGGTGTTCTGGGGTGTCAACATCATCGGCTGGAGCGGCATGATGCTGGCGTTCCCCCACGTGACAGCTGAATACCTGCCCGGCTGGGTGTTCAACGTGGCCACCCTGGTGCACGCTGAAGAAGCCTTCCTGGCTGCGGTGTTCCTGTTCACGGTGCACTTCTTCAACAACCACTTCCGGCCCGACAAGCTGCCGCCACCTGACATCGTGATGTTCACCGGTACGCAATCGCTGCGCGAGTTCCGTCACGATCACCCTGCGCAATATCAGCGCCTGGTGGATTCGGGTGAACTGGAAAAACGCCTGGTCTCAGCACCGTCACCCGCCATGAAGACGGCATCGGTGGTGTTGGGTCTCACGCTCATCACCGTGGGTCTGGTGTTGCTGGTTCTGGTCAGTACAGGCTTCTTCGCAAGCTTCTGATCGTCCCTCGCAACTCAGTTGAAAGCCCTCGACCCTCGCGGTCGAGGGCTTTTTTTCTGCCCTCGGAGCACCGGACGGACCAAGCAACGCACCACCGAGCCACCGGACCCTGGCTTCAACGCTCCAGCCCACTCATGCGCTGAAAAATACTATGTAAAACATAGCATTGAACACATATAAAATAAGCGCTGGAGTCATTTTCTATCAGCAAGTAACCAAGTCAGCCTTGCCACTTGCGTCGACCCGTTACGCAAAGTGGCTTGGCAACCCGTCACCCCGCTCCATCCCGCACCCGTGGGGAATGGGCAACGGCCCGACACCATCCGCCCAACTCAGGCAACAGCCCCCAGGAACCTGGGTGTGCCACCATGCCAGTCATCCATGCCATCGGGGGAACGGTCACACTCGGCCTGCGCGCAGAAAAGCAAAACGGCTGCTGATGGTTTTATCACCATCAGCAGCCGCAATGTTTGGGCCAGAGTCTGTGTGTCTTCGCTCAGCGGACCTGGTCAACCGTCAGCACCACCCCTTTTTCACCGGGTTTGGCTGGTACCGCTTGGCCGAACAGATCACCCTTCTGTGGCATGGCCTGGCCAGTTTTGGACACCCGCGCCTCGATCAACACACCCTTGGTCTGCTGCGAAAGCTTGTGGTTGTCCATCATGGACAGGCTGTCGTCCAGCGAGAAGCTGATGGGGAAGCCCTTGGCAGGCACACGCAGAACGGCCACCGGCACAGGATTGCCGTCACCACCCTTTGCGATCACCATCAGCGTGTCGCCAGGGGCAACCCGATCGACCATCAAAGGTGCCAGTTCCACACGTCCCTCGATCTTCACGCCTGCTGTTGCGGCAGGTGCCGGTTTGGGTTTGGCTGTGGATTTGCCGCCCAGCGACTTGGCCTGATCGATGTTGCGCTGAATGGTGCCGGCCTCTTCCGAGGTCGGAGGCAGCAGTGCCATCAGCTTTTCCCAGTCGGCAATGGCCTGGTCGTATTTGCCTTCGTCAAACCACGCCGACCCACGCATCCACAATCCCTGCAGGTTGGTCGGCTCCAGCTTCAGCGCGCGTTCAATCAGCTCACGCGATTGGGCGTTGAAGCCATTGGCCACGGTGGCCACCGAGTCTGCATAGTCCACCAGCAGCTCTGCACTGGTTTCCAGCATGGGGCCGGTCCGCGCGTAGGCCTTGGCCGCATCGGCATGGCGGTTCATGAACTTGTACGAGCGTGCCAGCATGGCCCAACCCTTGTGGTTGTCAGGCTCTTTCTCCAGCTTGGCGGCCATTTGCTCGACCATCTGCTTGATCTGGTCGTCCGCCACCGCATGCCCTTCCTGTTGCATGGGCATGTTGATGGCATCGGGTGTGCCCATGGCCATGTAGCCCAAGGCACTGCCAATCAGCAAGAAGCCACCCAGCGCGGTGGGCAATGCCTTGTTGGCCCCCTGAGTCACAGCACCCGCGGCGGCCTTCGCGCCGAGCTTCGCGGCAGACTTGCCAGTGTGCGCAGCTTGCGGGGCATCCGCAGTGACGTCTTCCAACATGCGGCGCTGCAACTCGGCTTTGGCCTGGTCGTAGTCCGCCTGCGACAGCGTGCCGGCGGTGCGGTCGCGCTCCAGTTCGGCAATCTGGTCCCGGTAAATGGCTGCGTTGAGCTGGGATCGGGACACATCGGCCTGGGCGGGACGACGAACCAGCGGCCACACCACCATGGCAATGGCCACCGAGGCCACCAGCAATGCGGCAATCAGGAATCCACTCATGACTGTCCATCCTTCAGCAGTGCCTCAGCACGTTTTTTTTCTTCTTCAGTCAGTGGCACGTCGACCACCTCTTTGCTGCGCTGCTTCAGGAAGCGAACCAATCCGAACAGACCCGCCAGGAGCAACAGGAACGGCCCGGCCCAGAGCAAATAGGTGGCCGGCTTGACCTGCGGGCGGTAAAGCACAAAGTCGCCATAACGACTGACCAGAAAGTCCTTGACCTCCTTGTCAGACTTGCCTTCCTTGATGAGGCCACGCACCTCTTCACGCAAATCTTTGGCCAGATCGGCCTGAGAGCCTGCCAATGATTCGTTCTGGCACACCAGACACCGCAATTCGCCCGAAATCTCGATCAGTCGCTTTTCAACCACCGGATCTTCAGCCAGCGGCTTGGCTTCGTTGGCCTGTGCCGACAGCGACAGGCTTGCCGCCGCAACGGCGACACACAACAGCTTCCACAACACGTTCATTTACTCAATTCCTTGATCAGCGGAATGATCTTTTCCTGCAACACCTGCGGCGTGATGGGCCCGATCTGCTTGAAGCGGATGGTGCCCTGCTTGTCGATGAGGTAGGTCTCCGGGACGCCGTACACACCGTAGTTGATGCCCACACGACCGTCCAGATCGAATGCCGACAGCACATAGGGGTCCCCAAAGCGGGCCAGCCATCGCTGGCCGTCGTCCCGCTTGTCTTTGTAGTTCAGGCCGATGACCGGCACTGCATCAGGGCGCTTGACGTAGTCCACGATGACGGGGTGCTCAGCCCGGCACGACACGCACCACGAGGCCCAGACGTTGAACAGCCAGACCTTGCCCAACATGTCTTTGGGCGAGAACTCGGCATTAGGGTCGTGCAACTGCGGCACTTTGAATTCGGGGGCAGGTTTGCCGACCAGCGGCGACGGCACCTCGCGCGGGTTGAGGTTGAGGCCCACAGCCAGCAGGGCCACGAGGCCGATGAACCCGATCAGGGGCAAGGTGAACTTGTTCATGCAACAGCTCCCGCAGGCACAGCAGCGCTGGCTTTGGCGCGCACGCGGTAGCGGCGGTCCGATGCAGCCATCAGCCCACCGATGGCCATCAGCAGGCAGCCGCCCCAAATCCAGTCCACGAACGGCTTGAAATACACGCGCACGGCCCAGGCCCCGTTCTCTTTGTCGGGGGTCAGTGCCTCGCCGAGTGAAACGTACACGTCACGGGTGAACCCGGCATCGATGGCCGCCTCGGTCATCGGCATTTGCGAAGTGTCGTAGGCGCGCTTTTCAGGGTGGAGCATCCGCTCGACCTTGCCGTCTTTCAACAACTCGAACGTACCCCGGTCAGCCGTGTAGTTGGGGCCGCGCGACTCGCGAACACCCAGAAACTTGAAGGTGTAACCACCCACGCTGACCGTTTCGCCCGGCTCCATACGCACATCACGCTCATCCTGATAGGTGCTGACCATGGCCACCCCCACCACAAACGCTGCCAGCCCAAAATGTGCCAACTGCATGCCCCACCAGGACGGGGTGGGCGTGCCTGGCTTGCGCAGGCGCTCAACGGTTTGCATGACCAGTGCCGCCACCATCCAGCCCACCAGTGCCAGCGCCAGGGCGACATAGGCATGCCATTGTCCGGCGGCCATGGGCAGCGCAATGCCAGCCACGACGGCCACCACTGCTGCGGGCCACAGGTTTTTCAGCATGTCTGCCAGATCGGCCTGCTTCCAGCGTGCGACTGGGCCCACTGCAATGAGCAGCAGCAGGGGCAACATGATGGGAACGAACACCGCGTTGAAATAAGGCGGGCCCACGGAAATTTTGCCGCCACCAAAGGCATCGACGATCAACGGGTACAGCGTGCCCAGGAGCACGGCACCGCAGGCGACCACCAGCAGCACGTTGTTGACCAGCAAAAAGGTTTCGCGAGACACCAACTCGAAACGCCCACCCGCACTGACTTTGGGTGCCCGGGCGGCGAACAGCATCAGCGAACCCCCTACTACCACCGCCAGCAACATCAGGATGAACAGCCCGCGCCTGGGGTCGGTCGCAAACGCGTGCACCGACGTGAGCACGCCCGAACGCACCAGGAAGGTACCCAGCAATGACAGCGAAAACGCAGCAATGGCGAGCAGGACGGTCCAGTTTTTGAATCCGCCGCGCTTTTCAGTCACGGCCAGCGAATGGATGAGCGCTGTGGCCACCAGCCAGGGCATGAAAGATGCGTTTTCCACCGGGTCCCAGAACCACCAGCCCCCCCAGCCCAGTTCGTAATAGGCCCACCACGAACCCAATGCAATGCCCAGGGTCAGGAACACCCAGGCAACCGTCGTCCACGGGCGCGACCAACGCGCCCAGGCAGCATCCAGCTGGCCGGCAATCAGTGCGGCCATGGCAAATGCATAGGCCACTGCCATGCCCACATACCCCATGTACAGCAAGGGCGGGTGATAAATCAGGCCTGGATCCTGCAGCAGGGGGTTGAGCGAGCGTCCTTCGGCAGGCGGGTTGAGCAAACGGTCGAACGGGTTGGACGTGAGCAACACGAACGCCATCAGGCCCACGGTCACCAGGCCCAAAACAGCCAGCACACGGGCCACCATGGCGGCAGGCAACTGGCGCGAAAACGCAGCCACGGCGGCTGCCCACCCGACCAACATGAACACCCACAACAGCAGCGAACCTTCGTGCCCGCCCCACACGGCAGACAGGCGGTACATGGTGGGCAACTGGGTGTTGGAGTGCCCCGCCACGTATTCGACCGAGAAGTCGTTGACGTAGAACGACCAGGTCAGGCATGCGAACGACACCGCCACCAGCAGGAACGACGCAGCAGTGGTGGGCCTGGCCAACGCGATCCAGTCGGCGCGGTTGCGTTGGGCACCGACCAGCGGCAGGATGCCCTGCACCATCGACACCAGGAACGCGAGGATGAGTGCAAAGTGGCCAAGTTCAGGAATCATGATGGCTGCCTTGTTTCACTGTTTCAGGGATTTCTGGGCCTTCTGGACCTGGTCGACGGCATGCTGCGCTTCTGGCGGCATGTAGTTCTCGTCGTGCTTGGCCAGCACTTCGGTTGCCTTGAAGCTGCCGTCGGGCAGGATGCGCCCCTGCGCCACCGCGCCTTTGCCTTCCTGGAACAGGTCGGGCAGGATGCCGGTGTAGGCCACCTTGACATCTTTGGCCGTGTCGGTGATCACGAAGCTGACCGTCAGGTTGTCGCGCTGGATGGAGCCTTCCTTCACGAAGCCACCGATGCGGAAAATCTTGCCCTGGGGGGCCTTGCCTTCAGCCACTTCAGAAGGGCTGACAAAAAAGGCAATGTTGCTGTCGAGTGCGTTCAGCACCAGCGTGGCAGCAATGCCGATGGCGGCCAGGCCGCCGCCAATGATTGCAAAGCGTTTGTGACGGGCTTTCATGTTTGTTCCAGTGAGTCGGCAAGGGATTCGCGGCGCAGGCTGCGCACAGCCTCTTTATGACGCTTGCGGGCCAGAATTGGTTCCACCACCATCAGCAGCGCGCACACGCCAAAGCTGCCCCAGACATAAAAGCCATAGCCGCCCATGGCAAAAAAAGCGGCGGGAGATTCCCAGTTCATTGCTTGACCTCCGGCAGTTCCTTGACCCAATCGGTGTGCGCCTCACGCTCCAGGATGATGGCGCGCACGCGCATCAGCGCCACGGCAATCGCATAAGCCCAAAACGCCAACGCCATGATGAGCATGCCCCACAGCATGGTGGTCGCCATGGTGGGCGCCTTGGTCATGGACACGGACGCCCCCTGGTGGAGGGTGTTCCACCACTTGACCGAAAAGTAGATGATGGGCACGTTCACACTGCCCACCAGCGCCAGAATGGCACCCGCCTTGTCGGCGCGGCGCGGGTCG
>DDUQ01000004.1:0-2882 GCA_002344885.1 Comamonadaceae bacterium UBA2334 | reverse complement strand
GCCTTGTCGGCGCGGCGCGGGTCGTCAATGGCAGCCTGCAAGGCAATGAACCCGATGTACAGGAAAAACAGAATGAGTGCTGACGTGAGGCGCGCATCCCATACCCACCAGGCACCCCACATCGGCTTGCCCCACCAGGCACCCGTCCAGAGGCTGATGAACGCCATGATGGCACCCGTGGGGGCCAGCGCCTGCGCCATCATGCTCGACAACCGGGTATTGAGCCCCAGCCCGATGGCAGCCCACATGGCCATGACCAGGTAGATGAACATGGACATCCACGCCGCTGGCACATGGATGAAGATGATGCGGTACCCCTCGCCCTGCTGGAAGTCAGTGGGTGCGACAAAGAAGCTGATGTACAACCCCACCGCGAACAGCAGCGCGCCCACACCCCAGAACCAGGGAATCATCTTGCCCGCCAGCGGATAGAAGTTCTGCGGCGTGGCGTACTTGAACAGAATGGAATTGGTGACGTTACTCAAGTGCGATCCTCAATGCAGCCGTGGCCGCCCAGGGTGCAAAAAAAACGGCCAGCGCCAGCAGCGCCGCCAACAACGACAGGTGGCCGCCCGCACCCATGCCCGAAATATGGGCCTCGACCGCGCCAGCGCCAAAAATCAGCGTGGGCACATACAGCGGCAACACCAGCAGCGACAGCAGCAAACCGCCGCCCCGCAAGCCCAGCGTCAGCGCCGCCCCGATGGCCCCTATCAGCGACAGCAACGGCGTGCCCAGCAACAATGCCACCACCAGCACTCCCAACGCGTCGGCCTCCAGGCCAAACTGCAAGCCGAGCACAGGTGCCAGCAACACCAGTGGCAAACCGGTCGTGAGCCAGTGTGCCGCGATTTTTCCTGCGACGAGCAGCCCCAACGGTGCCGAGGCCAACACCATTTGCTCCAGCGTGCCATCGGCATGGTCGGGCGCAAACAAGCGCGCCAAACCCAGCATCGTGGCCAGCAATGCTGCCACCCACAAAATGCCTGGAGCGATCTGCCGGAGCAACGCAGCCTCGGGTCCGATGCCCAAGGGAAACAGGCTGACGACGATGATGAAAAAGAAGAGCGCCGTGAACACCTCGCTCTTGCGGCGCACGGCCAGCAACAGGTCGCGGCGGATGATGGCCAACACCGCACTCATGCGCCCACCTGCAGGGTTTTGCCGTTGGCCAACGGAATGGTCTGGTGACTGGTGAGAATGGCCATGCCGCCTTGAGTGACATGCGCCACGATAAGTTCCGACAACTGGGCAACCGCCTTCACATCGAGCGCCGTGAACGGCTCGTCCAGCACCCAGAGCCTGGCAGGACGCACCAACAACCGGGACAGCAGCACGCGACGCTTCTGCCCGGCTGACAACACGCGGACCGGCAGGTCTTCGCGACCCCGCAGGCCCAGCCGGATCAGCGCCGCCAACGCATCACGCTCCGACAACTCAATACCGTCGAGCGCGGCTGAAAAGCGCAGGTTTTCGAGCGGTGTCAGTTCCTCTTTCACCGCCGCATGGTGCCCCAGATAAATCAGGTCACGAAAAAAATCGGGTGACGGCGCGGCCTCGCCCCGCCAGGTGATGTCACCGGCGATGGGCGGCGACAAACCGACCAAAGCACGCATCAAAGTGGTTTTGCCGGCCCCGTTTTGACCCTGGATGTGCAGCCACTCGCGCTCGCCCAGCGAGAACGACAGACCCGAGAACAGGGTGCGCTCTCCACGCGCACAGGACAGACCATTGACCGACAACATGGGGCGGGATTGTGCCTGATCGGTTGGCCCGCGACTTTGTCCCACATCAATGTCTGACCCCCATGACCCGGGACAAAAACCCCCGGCGTCACAGGGAAACGGTTCACCCTCCTTCAGCCAGCTGCAATCGCCTCGGATGTGCAGCTACGACAGGTCATTGGGAGGTTGGACGTCCACCTTTGTGGGTATCCACCAACCCACAGACCAAAAACCTTCTGACGCTGCAAGTCTTTGATTTCATTGACATCTGTTTGACGACCGCATACTCCTTTGGGAGTACGCGTACCGGTTTTCAGGGTCATTGCGGCATTTGCGCACCTGCCTCCGTTCACGAAGAATCGCCCTGTTTCCACTTGGGAACGGTGTCCATTGGTCGGACGCCTCCAGGTGCTCAGGAGCTCTGTCATGAACATTTCCAGCGTCATCGTCATACCGCGGCCTGAACAGGTCGAGCAGGTGGTAGCGCTCCTGGGCGCCCACGAAGGAGTCGAAGTGGCTGCGGTCTCGCCCGAGGGCAAGATCATCGTCACCATCGAGTCGGCGGGCGACAAGGAAACCATTCAGATTTACGAAGCCATCAGCCTGATGGCGGGGGTGATGTCGGCATCGATGGTGTACCACCAGCGCGAAGACGAGCCAGAGGCCGAAGTTTTGGTAGAGGCGTAACCGCTGGGTACCGCCGTAACGAGTAAAGGAGAACTGCAATGTCTGTTTCTGAAATCAAGTTGGTTCGACGCGACTTCATCAAATCCAACGCCATTGCGGCCGCGGCCGCCACAGCAGGTTTCACCGTGCCGGGCGCGGTGTCTGCACAGCAGGCCAAGGCCAATGACGGCGTGCGATGGGACAAGGGCGCCTGCCGCTACTGCGGCACCGGTTGCGGCGTGCTGGTGGGCACACGCGACGGCAAGATCGTCGCCACACAAGGTGACCCGGATGCACCGGTCAACAAGGGGCTGAACTGCGTCAAAGGCTACTTCCTGGCCAAGATCCAATATGGCGAAGACCGCCTGACCAAGCCGCTGCTGCGCATGAAGGACGGCAAGTTCGACAAGAACGGCGAGTTCGCGCCGATCTCGTGGGATCAGGCCTTCGACATCATGACCGAGAAGTGCAAGGCGGCACTGAAGAAGGGTG
>DDUQ01000099.1 GCA_002344885.1 Comamonadaceae bacterium UBA2334 | reverse complement strand
ATTCAAACTTGCGCTCAACTTCCGCCTCCTCCGTACCGCTGCAACAATCTTCAGCCGTCTGAGAAAGGGAGGGAGAGTATACATCATCCCGAAGTCTTGTCCAAGGCGTGTGAACCCCAAGTAGTCATGTCCGCTTTGCACCGGATAGAAATGTCCCTATCGATGTTGAAGGGGGATAGGGATGATGGGGCAAGCGAGGCCGATATTGAACGAGAAAGAAGCGGGCAGGCGGGGGTCATCGGGAGAGCCCCAACCACGAGGCATCTCGGGCCGTGCCCGCGATGTAGCCAAGACCACACACAAGCGCGGCTGTCTTCCTTACATTGCTGGGTTTATGTAGCCAGCGCGGCCCCATGATAATCCCTGCCCGCACTGTTGTTCGCGTACGGCACAAGATCGGGACACAGCCAGGCGCGTTACCGAACACTCGCGGCGCTCCGTTCAACACACTTCACAACTCATGGCACTGATCACACTCCTCGACGCACAGCTTGCTTTCGGCCATCTGCCACTCTTGGATCACGCCCATTTTTCGTTGGAAGCACAGGAGCGGGTGGGACTGATCGGACGCAACGGCACGGGCAAGTCGTCGCTGCTGAAAATCCTCGCTTCCTTGGAAAAAGCGGATGACGGCACGCTGCAGGTTCAAGGTGGCATTCGCATTGCCTACGTCGCGCAAGAACCCACACTGCCTGCGGACGCGACGGTGTTCGAAGCAGCCAGCATGGGTCTGGGCCGAACACGAGAGGCACGGGACCTGTACCTCAGTGGCGACACGTCTCTCGACCTGGACGCATTGCAAACCGAAATTGAGCATCTGGATGCCTGGAATTGGGAGCAACGTGTCGATGAAACCTTGCATCGGCTGCATTTGACACCCACAGACACCGTTGGCAACCTGTCGGGCGGGCTGAAAAAGCGCGTGGCACTTGCACAGGCTCTGGTGTCCAAGCCTGACGTTCTGCTGCTCGACGAGCCCACCAACCATCTTGACTTGGACTCGATCGCCTGGTTGGAAACCCTGCTGACAGAATACAAGGGCAGCGTCGTGGCCATCAGTCACGACCGTGCATTCTTGGATGCGATTTCAACGCGCATCGTCGACCTGGATCGCGGCAAATTGCTGAGTTATCCAGGAAATTTCAGTCGCTACCAGGTGCTGAAAGAAGAACAACTGGCGCAGGAGGCCGTGATCAACGCACGGGCCGACAAGCTGCTGGCGCAAGAAGAGGTCTGGATACGCAAAGGTGTCGAAGCCCGGCGCACCCGAGCGCAAGGACGCATCACACGTCTGATGAAACTCCGTGAAGCCCGTGCGGCCCGTCGAGATGTGGTGGGTCGCGTGAAACTCGACTTGGCGCGCGGAGACGCCAGTGGCAAGATCGTTGCCGAGCTCGAAAAAGTCAGCAAGCACTTTGCAACGGGTGATGGGCAGAAAACCATTGTCAGGCAGTTTTCTGGCACGGTTCTGCGCGGCGACAAGCTTGGACTCATCGGCCCCAACGGCGCTGGCAAGACTACATTGTTGAAGCTGATCCTCGGTCAACTGGAACCCGATGAAGGCACAGTCCGCCGAGGCAGCAACCTGACCGTTGCGTATTTCGACCAGATGCGCAACCAGATCGACCTGGATGCCACTCTGGAGGACTTCATCAGCCCGGGGAGCGAATGGATCGAGATCAACGGCAAGCGCACCCACGTCAAAAGCTACCTGGGCGATTTTCTGTTCTCTCCAGCGAGGGCCACTGCACCGGTCAGAACCTTGTCAGGCGGCGAAAGAAACCGCCTCTTGCTGGCAAGGCTGTTTGCCAGGCCGGCAAACGTACTGGTGCTGGACGAACCCACCAACGATCTGGACATTGACACGCTGGAATTGCTGGAGGACCTGCTCGATCAATATGACGGGACGGTTTTCCTGGTCAGTCACGACAGGCAGTTTGTAGACAACGTCGTGACAAGTGTTCTCGCCTTTGAGGGCAACGGAAAATGGGTGGAATACGAGGGTGATGTCAATGACTGGCTCATCCAGTCTGCGCGTGCGGCAGCCCACTCGACCAGCGCCAACAACCCAGCCACGGCAGCTCCCGCAGAGGTTGCCCGGGACAACCGAACACCCAAGGCACCGATCCAGACCGAAACCACACCGGCACAGGGATCTCTGCCCAAGAAAAAACTGAGCTACAAGGCACAAAGAGAATTGGACGGTCTGCCGTCCCTGATCGAGAAGCTGGAGGCTGAACAGAAGACCATCGACGAAAGCCTGGCAGACGGCTCTCTGTATGTGTCCGACCCGCAACGCGCCGCAGCATTGCACCAACGCCACGCTGACCTCGACAATGAGCTGCTGGCTGCCATGGAGCGCTGGGAAGAGTTGACCAGCGGCCAAGCTTGATGAAGACTTGAGCCTGCTCCGAAAAAACATCTGTGTTCCCCTGACTCCCGACAGCTGAATGGCAACAGACCCACCGACCACACTTGAACAGGCACTGTCTGCCCTGAACAGGGAGCGGCTGCGGGCCGAGCACTACCGGAGCCAATCGCACGCCCTGCGCGACGAACTGACTGCACTGCGGGACGCTGCCTCGGATGCGTCCACCAGCCGCCTGCTGGCCGAAGAAGAGCTGGACGACACACGAGACCGCCTGTCCCTGGCCCTGGACGCTGCCGGCATGGGGCTGTGGGAATGGTCGGTGGGCACCGGCGACGTTTACCTCAGCGCGCGTTGGTCCGAGTTGATCGGTGACGTCCCGATGGAAAGCCACTGTCAGGTTGCCGACTTGCTGCAACGCATTCACCCCGACGACCTGGCGGCCCTGAACACAGTCCTCACCGACACCGTCAGTGGCAAGCGCCAGCGCTACGATGCGCAGTTCCGGATCCGTACATACGACAACCAGTGGATCTGGATGGAAAGCCACGGCCTGGGCACCGACCGGGACGCCAGCGGACGAGCGGGTCGCGTGGTCGGCATCAGCAGCGATGCCACCGAACGCAAGCGATTGCTGGATGCCACCGAACAGGCCCGCCAAGATGCCGAAAAGGCGAACCGGAGCAAAACCGAATTCCTTGCCAGTGTCAGTCATGAAGTTCGCACCCCGCTCAACGGGGTGATGGGATTGATTCGTCTGCTGACCGACTCACCCCTCACCGACGAGCAGCGCCAGTGGCTCACGCTGATGGACGAATCGGCACAGACCCTGCTCCACCTGCTGAACGACATTCTGGATCTGTCGAAAATTGAAGCCGGTCGCATGGAGCTGGATTCCGCACCTTTCAACCTGATGGACGAGGTGGGTCAGGCATGCGGACCGCTGGTGGCGCAGGCCGCAGTCAAAGAACTGGCCATTCTTGTCGACATCGACCCCTCGCTGCCCGAGTCAGTCCAGGGTGATGCCACCAAGCTGAGGCAGGTGCTGCTGAACCTGCTGTCCAATGCAGTGAAGTTCACGCCACGTGGTGGCCGCGTTTCCGTCAATGTGCGGCCGGGCCCGAACGGCGGCGTTCACTTCGAGGTCTCCGATACAGGCATTGGCATCGCTGCCGAGCAGCAAACCCGCATTTTTGAAGCGTTCACCCAGGCCGATGCCTCCACCACACGCAAATACGGCGGAACGGGTCTGGGGCTGGCAATTTCCTCGCGCCTGGTGCAGTTGATGGGCGGACACATCCGTCTGGTCAGTGCCCCAGGCCAAGGCAGTTCGTTTTCTTTCACATTGCCCTTGCAGTCGGCGGGCGACCACAACAAGTCATCCGGCCCCATGAGTGCCCCCATGGAACTGGAGCACCTGAGCACAAGGGCGCAGACGTTCAGCGGTTTGCGGGTACTGGTCGCCGAAGACCACCCCGTCAACGAACTGTTGATGCGCGAACTGCTGAAAAAACTGGGCTGCTCCACCGTCGTGGCGCGCAATGGACTGGAGGCCGTGGCAGCCTGGAAGCGCGGCAACATCGATCTCATCATGATGGATGTCCAGATGCCCGAGCTCAACGGATTGGATGCCACCTTGGAAATCCGGGCACTGGAAGGCAGCGGATTCAGGCCACCCGGGTCACCCCTGCCACACACACCCATCGTGGCCGTCACAGCCAATGCCATGTCGGGCGACCGGGAGAAATGCATCGCCGCTGGCATGGATGCCTACACCGCCAAGCCAGTGAGCCCCCAGGCATTGACCCAAGCCATGGCAGAAGCGCAGGATGTGAGCGCCAAATGGCAACCGGCACCGCCACCCCCGATGCTGCGAGCCATCGACCCGCACACCAACGCCCTGCCCACCCAGCCGCAAGCGGGAACCTCCCTGGGCAAGGGGCTGCCCCCGCCCATCCAGATTGACAAACTGCGGCACCGGCTCGATGGCGACCAGGCGGCATTGAGCCGTCTGGCATCTGCCACCCGCAGGCAACTGGCGCAGCACATCACGGCGCTGTCACAGGCACTGGGTCAACAAGACCAGGTTCTGGCAACGACCAGCGCCCATGCACTGAAAACCGCACTGGCCACCATCACGGCCGAACGGGCATCTGCCCTGAGCAACGGCCTGGAGAAAGCCGCACGCAAAGGAGAATGGCCCTTGTTCGGCCGCGCCCTGCCTGTGCTGAAAACAGAAGTGGCCAGACTGGATCAGGCGCTGGCAGCACTGGAAGAAGACTGACACCCGTCAGCGCAAACCATCGCGCACACGCTGGAAGCAGGCCCAGAACGTCGCATCCTGCGTGGTGGCAAAGTTGATGCGCATCAGGGTGCTTGGTGCCCGCGCTGCATGGAACAGGGCACCCGGCGCCAGCAAATACCCCTCGTCCAGCATGCGCAAGGCCAATGCCTCGGTGTCCACACCGGTATCGACCCAACCAAACAGACCGGCTGGCTCCGCAACGAACACGCAACCCGCCCCCAGCGCCAGCTTCACGCTGCGGCTGCGGGCGGCATCCAGACGGGTGCGGATGCGTTCGGCATGCCTGCGCAATTGCCCCTGCTCCATGCACAGCGCCAGCGCCTTTTCCAGCAGACTGGGGGTGGTCAGCGTGCCCAGTAATTTGGTGTCCAGCATGCGCTCGGTCAATTCAGGCGGAGCAGCCAGAAACCCGATGCGCCAGTTGGGGGCCAGAATCTTGGCGAACCCACTGACGTAAATGGTCTGCCGCAGACCATCCAGCGCACACATGCGTGTGGCGTGCAGCGGGGCAATGTGGCTGTAGGTGTCGTCCTCGACCACATAGAAGCCGTGCTGGTGCGCCAGTTGCAGCACCCTGTGTGCGTGGCCAGGGCTCAGGCATTGCCCGGTCGGGTTGTGCAACACGCTGACACTCACCAACAAACGCGGCGGTGCGCCTGTGGGCGACGCTTCGCAATAGCGTGCCATCACCTCCAGGTCTGGCCCTTGCGGCCCCCGTGGCACAGGCAGGATGCGCACACCCAGGGCATCGAGGCGGGCGAACTCCACGGCCCAGCCCGGCTCTTCCACCATCACCGCATCGCCCGGCTTGAGCAGCGTCCGGCTCACCACATCCAGGGCATGCGTGGCCCCCACGGTGGTGATGATGTGTGAAGGCTGCACGTCAATGTCCAGCGTCCGCAATCGGGTGGACAGCGCCTGCCGCAAACCGGAGTCGCCCTTTGGCTCTCCGTAGCTCAGGGAAGCGTGTTGCAACGCAGCCGGACTGACCACCTTGCGCACCGCCGCCGTCATGAAACTGCTGGTCAGCCAATCGGGCGGGAACACGCCCATGCCGGGCTGGGGCTTGTCGCTGACCTGATGGAACATGCCACGGATGAGCGCGGTGGCGTTGACCGGCGAGGCAATGGGTGGCTCGCCTCCCAGGACCGAAGCGGCCCCAACGGGTTTTCCATATTCAGTAGCATTCAATGCATACCCATCAAGCGATGAAGCCGAATTTTTATTGATTTCCCGGACAAAAAATCCGCGTCGGGGTCTGGCTTCGACCAGCCCCCAGGCCAGCAACTGGTCATACGCCGCCACAACGGTGGACGGGTTGACACCCTGGGACTGCGCCGTGTCGCGCACGCTGGGCAACCGGGCGCCGGCAGGCAGCAACCGGTCCCGGATGCGCTGTGCCAGGCGCTGAGACAACTGCTCGGTCAGCGACAGGTTGGGGGTTTTCATCAGCATGGTCAACACTCCATTGCAACCAACAGTATGCCGCCTGCCTGTATGGCAAAGCACACCCATACAGCACATTTTCTGCACGGCCAATCTGTATGACCTGTGTGTGGTCATTGCCGCTACATTGACCAGCAGACACACCTCCCAACATGACCGAAGCCGAACTCACCACCCTGCTGCTGCTGGCCACCGCATCCAGCTTCACGCCGGGGCCCAACACCACGCTCAGCACTGCCCTCGCGGCCAACCGTGGCCTGCGAGGTGCCATGCACTTCGTGTGTGCCGTGCCGGTGGGCTGGGGGCTGCTGTTTACCCTTTGCGCAGCCGGCCTGGGCACGCTGGTGGTCGCGGTGCCGCTGCTGCGCTGGGGCATCCTGGGTGGCGGTCTGGCCTACCTGCTGTGGCTGGCAGCCCGGCTGGCCAACACCCGCTCGCTGAGCGAGGCTGACAGCAGCCGCCTGAACGTCACCTTCTGGCAGGGCGTGACCCTGCAGTTCCTGAACATCAAGGCCTGGATGCTCGCGCTGGCCGTGGTGGCCGGCTGGATCGCCGGTCGGCCCGATGCCACGGCCCGCACCCTGCAGGTGCTGCCCCTGATGGTGGCGTTCGGTTTCTTCAGCAACCTGACCTACGCCTGGACCGGCGCCCTGCTGCGCCAATGGCTCAAAGGCCCGGTCGTGGACGGGGTGGCCACCGGCGGCCGCCTGCTGGTGTTCAACCGCACCATGGCCGGCGTGCTGGTGCTCACCGCCGTCTGGATGGGCTGGAGCGCACTGGCCGCCACACAGCCGGGAGGCTTGCCATGAACAACGTGACCCGAGGCATGTGGCTGGGGCTGGTGGGGGTGACCGTGTTCGCGCTGACACTGCCCATGACGCGCCTGGCCACCGGGTCGGTGGACGCACCGCAGCTGTCACCGTGGTTCATCACGTTTGCGCGGGTCGTGATTGCGGGCGTTCTGTCTGCATGCTTCCTGCTGGTCACGCGCTCGCCCTGGCCCCAAAAGCACCAACGCAAACCCCTGGTGGTGGCCATGCTGTGCAACGCACTCGGTTTCCCGCTGCTGCTGGGTTTGGCGCTGCGGCAGGTCACGTCAGGCCATGCCGCCGTGCTCACGGCCTTATTGCCGCTGGCCACGGCGGCCATGGCCGCTTGGCTGCTGCACCAGCGCGCCCGGCTGGGGTTCTGGCTGTGTGCAGGGCTGGGCAGCGGACTGGTGGTGGTGTTTTCGCTGCTGCGTGCGTACGCACAGAACGGCCACTTTGCGTTCGAACCCGCCGACGTGCTGCTGGTGGGTGCCATGCTGGCCGCCGCCGTGGGCTACGTCTACGGTGCCCAGGTGACGCCTGAGTTGGGTGCCGAACGCGTCATCTGCTGGATGTGCCTGATGGCGCTGCCCTTCGCGCTGCCCGTGGCCTGGGCCACCTGGCCGACCCAGTCCATCCAGACCGGGTCATGGATGGCACTGGCCTATGTGGGCGTGTTCTCCATGTGGGCAGGCTTTTTCGCCTGGTTCCGGGGGCTGGCCATGGGTGGCGCGCTGCGCGTGAGCCAGGTGCAACTGCTGCAACCGTTCATCAGCATCCTGGCCGCGGTCCCACTGCTGGGCGAACCACTGGAAGCGATGACCGTGGGCTTTGCCCTGGCCGTGGTCGGCACGGTGTTCATGGGCAAGCGGTTGGCCGCACCCACCGGGCGGTGACAACCAATGAACACGTCAACACCTGGGGTACAGGCATGATCGACGCGTCTGTCAGACTCACCCTCGACACCAGTGTGCTGTGCTGGCTGGCCACCTGCAATGCACAGGGACAACCGAACGTGTCCCCCAAGGAAGTGTTTGCCGCCCTCGACGACCAACACCTGGTGATTGCCCACATCGCCTCACCTCGCAGCGTGCGCAACCTGTCAAACAACCCGCGTGTGTGCGTGAGCGCGGTCGATGTGTTCCGACAGAAAGGCCACAAGCTGGTGGGCACCGCCCGCCTGATTTGGCCGGGGGATGCGGCGCTTGCAGCCGTTGCGGCACCCCTGACCCGTCAGACACAAGGGCGGTTTCCCATCCACGCCGTCATGCTGGTCCGGATCGAACATGTCGAGCCCATCGTGGCCCCCAGTTACCGGCTGTTCCCCGACACGACAGAGGCCATGCAAATGGCCAGCGCCTGGCACACCTACGGTGTGGCCCCCATCGACCCGACTGCCACGGACCCGACCCCGCGAACGGACCCGGGCACAATCACAGCCTGCACGGCTGGGTTGCCCCACGCGCCCGCACACCCGATACCCCCTGACCACCACAAACAGGCCACAAGCCAACAAGGAGCACACATGAATCAATGGAAACTGGCCCAACGCGCCGCCAAAATGAACCCGTCGGTCATCCGCGAAATCCTGAAGGTCACGGAGAAGCCCGGCATCATCAGTTTTGCGGGAGGCTTGCCCTCGCCCCAGACCTTTCCCATCGAGGCCATGGCCGAGGCCACCCAGAAGGTGCTGAGCCAGGACGGCCGCGCTGCCTTGCAATACGCCGCCAGCGAAGGCTACGGCCCGCTGCGCGAGTGGGTGGCACACGACCTGAAAAAGCAAGGCATGGACATCAGCCCCGACCAGGTGCTGATCACCACCGGCTCGCAGCAGGGTCTGGACCTGGTGGCCAAAATTCTGATCGACGCGGGCAGCCGAATTTTGGTGGAAACGCCCACCTACCTCGGTGCCCTGCAGGCCTACACCCCCATGGAGCCCACCGTCGTCAGCGTGGCCAGCGATGACGAAGGCGTGGATGCGGCTGACTTGCGCGCCAAGGCCGGCACGGGTGCCGACGCCGGTCGCTTTGTGTACCTGCTGCCCAACTTCCAGAACCCCACCGGCCGCACCATGACCGAGGCCCGCCGCGCCGCCGTGGCGGCCGTGGCTGCCGACGTGGGCCTGCCCGTGATCGAAGACAACCCCTATGGCGACCTGTGGTTTGACGCACCGCCACCTGCTTCACTCGCGTCGCGCAATCCCGACGGCACGGTGTACCTGGGCTCGTTCAGCAAAATCCTGGCCCCCGGCCTGCGCCTGGGCTACATGGTGGCCCCCAAAACGCTGTACCCCAAGCTGCTGCAGGCCAAACAGGCCGCCGACTTGCACACGCCCAGTTTCAACCAGCGCATCGTGGCCGAGGTGCTGAAAGACGGCTTCATCGACCGCCATGTGCCCACCATCCGTGCGCTGTACAAAAGTCAGTGCGAAGCCATGCTGGCGGCGCTGGAGCGCGAGTTTGGCCACACCGGCCACGGCGGTGGCGATGCGTCGCTGCAATGGAACCGCCCGGTGGGTGGCATGTTCCTGTGGACACGCCTGCCCGCTGGCTTGGACGCCGTCAAACTGCTACCGCAGGCCGTTGACCACAACGTGGCGTTTGTGCCCGGCTCGGCCTTCTACGCCGACAATGCCGACCCACGCAGCATGCGCCTGTCGTTCGTGACGGCCACGGTGGACCAGATCAACACCGGCATTGCCGCCTTGGCGGCCACCATCCGCGACGCCCAGAATCGCGCATGACATCCGCGCATGACGCCTGACCCCGCCACCGCACCACCCGCCACCGCACCACCCGACGCTGCACCACCCGCCACCGCACCACCCGACGCTGCACCGCCAGGAAAGGCCCAGAGGCCGAGCATGCTCAGGGGTGGTGAGCGGGCATGAGCAACACACGCTCAGCCCATCCGGGCCCCGCGCTGTGGCGGATCATGGGCAGCGTGCTGCTGCCCTTTGCGCTGGCGCATTGCGTGTCCTATCTGTACCGAAATGTCAACACCGTGGTCTACCCCGACCTGGTGCGCGATGTGGGGCTGGACGCCAACGGCCTGGGCCTGTTGACGGGCGTGTACATGGCCACATTTGCCCTCGCCCAGTTGCCCGTGGGCATGGCGCTGGACCGCTGGGGCCCACGCCGTGTGCAATTGCCCATGCTGGCTCTGGCAGCCTTGGGCGGGCTGCTGTTTGCCATGGCCGATACCTTCACCGGCCTGCTGCTGGCGCGCGGACTCATCGGCCTGGGTGTGTCCGCGTCACTGATGGCCGCACTCAAAGCCAGCTCGCTGTGGGTCCCGGCGGAACGGCAGCCGTTGTCCGCATCACTGCTGATGGCGGTTGGCAGCCTGGGCGCGATGGCATCGACCACGCCGATGCAGTTCGCCGTTGACTGGGTGGGTTGGCGCTGGGGCTTTGTGGGCATTGCAGGCTGCGCCCTCGCGGTGGCGGCACTGATTGGCACGCTGGTGCCCGAACACCCCGACCGGCTGCCCGCCGTCAACACCCGGCAACTGGCCAGCAGCGTGCGCGACATCTTCGTGTCCCGGCTGTTCTGGCGCACCGCCCTGTGCACCGCGTTCGCCAACGGCGCCTACATGGCCATCCAGGGGCTGTGGCTCGGGCCCTGGCTGCGCGATGTGGGGCACCTGAACCGAGCCGACGCCGCCCAGGTGCTGTTCTGGGGCACAGTGGGCATGGTGGCGGGCACCGTCACCTGGGGCGCGGTGGCCGACCGGCTGCGCCGCCACCGCATCCGCCCTGCCATGGTGTGCGGCGGCGGCATGTCGGCTTTTCTGGTGTGCCAGGCGCTGATGCTGGGGCCGCAAACCACCACAACGGCTGCGCTGCTGGCCGTGGCCTTCACTTTTTTTGGCACCGCCTGCTCGCTGAATTACGCCATCGTCGCCCAAACCCTGCCGAGCCACCTGAGCGGCCGGGTCAGCACCAGTTTCAACCTGCTGATTTTTTCAGCCGCGTTCCTGTTCCAGTGGGGCCTGGGTGCCGTCATCTCCCTGTGGCCAGCAGACCCCACCACCGGCGCCTACCCCCTGGCGGCGTACCAGATGGCCTGGCTCGCCTGCCTGGCGCTGCAACTGCCCGGTTGGTTGCTGTGGCTCGGCATGCGCCCCTGGCGCAGAGCCCCCGCGCCACACTGACCGCCCACACTGACCCGCCGCAAACCAGCCCAAACGACCTGTACACACCGAAGGTTTTGCATGACTGACCCCACCCTCCACCTCTGGGGCCGCCTGAGCTCCATCAACGTGCGCAAGGTGGTGTGGACGCTGCAACACCTGGCCGTGCCGTTTGTGCGCACCGACGCGGGCATGGCGTTTGGCGTGGTCAACACCCCTGCCTACCAGGCGCTCAACCCCAATGCACTGGTGCCCACCTTGCAAGACGGCGACCTGGTGCTGTGGGAGTCCAACGCCATCGTGCGTTACCTGTGCGCCCGATATGGCGCGCACACCGGCCTGTACCCCGCCGACCCGACCCAGCGCGCCGACGCCGACCGCTGGATGGACTGGCAACAAACCACGCTCAACCGCGCCAGTGGCCCGGCATTCGTGCAGTGGGTGCGCACGCCCGAGGCACAGCGCCAGCCAGCGGTGATCGCCAAGTCGGTGGCCGACACCGAACCCCTGTTCACCCTGCTCGACGCCCACCTGGCCCAGCGGCCGTTCATGGCGGGTGATGCACTCACCATGGCCGACATCCCGCTGATGTGCGAGGTGCACCGCTGGGTCAACCTGCCCCAGCCGCGCCCGGACTGGCCCAACCTGATGCGCTGGTACACCGGGCTGCTGGCCCTGCCTGCCAGCCGTGGCGTGCTGGACCTGCCTTTGGCATGACACGGCAAACGCCATGTTTTTGTGGCTTCTTTTTATGGATAAAAATCGGCTTCATCGCTTGATTCACAAGGCTTCATAGCTATGTCTTGAAGCGACTTTTTTCCAATCACAACCATCACCATGACCCTCCGCACCCGCCCGTTCACGCAGGTAGACGTGTTCACTGCCGTGCCCTACAAAGGCAACCCTTTGGCCGTGGTGCTGGATGGCACCGGCCTGAGCGACGATGCCATGCAGCGCTTCGCCCACTGGACCAACCTGTCCGAAACCACGTTTGTGCTGCCACCCACGGCTGATGGCGCGGCGGCGGGGGCTGACTACCGCGTGCGCATCTTCACCCCTGGTGGCGAGTTGCCCTTTGCCGGGCACCCCACACTGGGCACCTGCCACGCCTGGCTGGCGCACGGAGGCCAGCCGCGCGAAGCTGGCGTGGTGCGCCAGGAATGCGCCGTGGGCGTGGTGGCGCTGCGCCAACTGGCAGGTGGTGCGATCGAACGCGCGGACGCGAACGCCGGCACTGGCACAGGCACAAGCGCAAACGCTGGCACGCACGGGCGCATGGCCTTTGCCGCACCACCGCTCACACGCCACACGCCCGATGCACCCCACCTGGCGACGGTGTTGGCTGCCTTGGGCCTGCAGCCCGCGCAGGTGCTCGCGGCCCAGTCGCTGAACAACGGCCCGGAATGGCTGGGCTTGCTGCTCGACGGCCCCGACACCGTGCTGGCCCTGACCCCGGATCACACTGCGCTGAAAGCACTGAATCAGAAAGTGGGCGTGGCTGCCCTGGCCCGCAGCGGCAACTCCGCCGACAGCAAAGCCGCTGAGGGCATGTTGATTGCCCGCAGCAGCCGCGAGGCCCGCGCATTCAACCGCAAGCCGGTGGCAACCGCCAGCCCGGTACTCACCGTCAGCCCACACCAGGCCGAGCCCGACCTGTGGGTGCGCGCCTTCGCCGCCCCTGTGGGCGTGGCGGAAGACCCGGTCACCGGTAGCCTGAATGCCAGCCTGGCCCAGTGGCTGATGGCCGATGGCCACCTGCCCGACCACTACCTGGCCACGCAAGGCCAGGCACTGGGGCGCGATGGTCTGGTCTTCCTCAGCCGAGATGCCACAGGCCAGGTGTGGGTGGGCGGAGATGTGGCCGCCTGCATCCACGGCACGGTATCGCTGTGAGCACCACCCCACCGCTGCCCGCCATCCCGATGGCGCTGGACCACCTGGTGGTGGTGGCCCACACGCTGACCGACGGCGTGGCCTGGTGCGAACGCACCCTGGGCGTCACACCGGCACCTGGCGGTGAACACCCGCTGATGGGCACCCACAACCGTCTGCTGACCATCCACTCGGATGCATTCCCAGCCGCTTACCTGGAGATCATCGCCATCCATTCAGGAGCAACCAGACCTTCATCAGCAAGCGTCAGGCGGTGGTTTGACATGGACAACCCGGCACTGCAACACGCAATTCAGTCCAACGGCCCGCAACTGGTTCACTGGGTGGCTCGCGTCCCCGATCTGGCCCGGTCTCTGCCGGGGTGGCACGCTTTGGGGCTGGAACCCGGCACCGCCACCACCCTGAGCCGCCAGACCCCCAACGGCCCGCTGACCTGGCAGCTCACCGTGCGGTCCGATGGCCAGCGCCCCCTGGGCGGTTGCCTGCCCACCCTCATCCAATGGGGCAACCGCCACCCTTGCGACACCCTGCCACCTTCCGGCGTGCGTCTGCAGCACCTCCGCCTGGCGCACCCGCAAGCCCCTCTGCTGGCGCAAGCGTTGAGGGATGGGCCCGCCGCCGTGTCCGTGGGCACGGCCGTGCAACCCAGCCTGCAAGCCACCCTGAACACGCCGCTGGGTGCCGTCACCCTCAGCACAACCCGCCTCCCACCCACCGCCCAGCCATGAACCCATTGCCCACCCTGACCGACATCGAAGCCGCCGCACAGGTCGTGTACCGCGATTTCCAGCCCACCCCCCAATACCGGTGGGCCTTGCTGGGCCAGCGCCTGGGCGCGGAGGTATGGCTCAAACACGAAAACCACACACCGGTGGGTGCGTTCAAGATCCGGGGCGGACTCACCTACTTCGACCAGCTCAGGCTACGAGGCCAGTTGCCTGGCCACGTCATCAGTGCCACGCGGGGCAACCACGGGCAGAGCATCGGCTGGGCTGCGCGGGCGCACGGTGTGCGCTGCACCATCGTCGTGCCCCACGGCAACAGCACCGAAAAAAACGCCGCCATGCGGGCGCTGGGCGTTGAACTGGTCGAGCACGGCGCCGACTTCCAGGCCAGCCGCGAACACGCCATGGCCCTTGCCGCCCAATCTGGCGCACACATGGTGCCCAGCTTCCACCCGGACCTGCTGCGCGGCGTTTCCACCTATTGGTGGGAACTGATGTGCGCCGCGCCCCATCTGGACGTGGTGTACGTGCCCATCGGCCAGGGCTCGGGGGCCTGCTCGGCCATTGCCGCCAAACTCGCCCTGGGCCGCACCCTGGATGTGGTGGGCGTGGTGAGCGCCCACGCCACCACCTATGCCGACTCGATTGCAGCGGGGCGTGTGATGGAAGCCCCCGTCAGCACGCAACTGGCCGACGGCATGGCCTGCCGGGTGGCCGACCAGGCGGCGCTGGACATCTTGCGCCCGCACCTGGCCCGCGTGGTCCAAGTGACCGATGCCGAAGTGGCCAACGCCATGCGCGCGCTGTTCACCGATACCCACAACGTGGCAGAGGGTGCCGGTGCCGCCGCCCTCGCTGCAGCGCTGCAAGAGCGCCAGCATCAGCCGCATGCCCAAGCCGGTCGCTGCGTGGGCCTGGCGCTGACGGGCGGCAACGTGGATGCAAGCGTCTTTGCCGACGTGCTGCGCCACTGAAAGTGGTATCCACGCCCGGTCATGCCCAGCCTCGGTGCCTGCTCGGCAAACGATCACACTGAGCGCAAACCAGATCGGCGCGGACTGCCAAAATGCGTAGCAACAGTCACTGCAGAGACAAGCGCTGCAGGCTTGGCTGAACACAATACGCAGATGGGACACATCTACCTCATCCGCCATGGCCAGGCTTCTTTCGGTGCCGAAGACTACGACCAACTCAGCCCACTCGGACACCGCCAGAGCGAGCGACTGGGTCAGTACCTGGCCGAACGTTCACAGCGCCTGAACCTGACATGGGATGCCGTGCTGACCGGCAGCCTGCGCCGACACGAACAGACCTGGGCTGGGCTGGCCAAAGGCGCGGGCTGGACACACGAACCCACGGTCTGGCCAGGCTTGAACGAATACGACAGCGCCGCCTTGCTGCGGGCATTGCCGTTGGATCGGGAACTGGAAGACCCTCACACACCAGGCGGCTACAAGCAGCATTTCAGGCTGCTGCGTGATGCGCTGACACAGTGGATGGCCGGCACCATCAGCCCACAAGGCATGCCCAGCTACCAGGGTTTTGTGGACGGCATCACCGGTGCGCTTGCTCACATACGCCAGCAGCATCCGCAAGGAAACGTGTTGGTGGTATCCAGTGGCGGGCCCATTGCCACACTGGTCGGGCACGTGCTGCGCACACCGCCCGAAACCACCATCGAGCTGAACATGCAACTGCGCAACACATCAGTGACCGAACTGATGGCCACCTCGCACCATGCAAGGCTGGTGAGCTTCAACACCCTGCCGCACTTGGACGATGCAGAGCACACCGGCTGGGTGACCCACGCCTGACTACGCAAGCCGCCCGCTGCGGCGCGGGCGGCCGATCAACCCGTCAACCGTTGCCCTGCTGCGACCGGGTCAACACCAGGTCGATGGCATCGCTGATGGCATTGGCCATGGCAGCCTCGCTCTGGTGGCGCTCGGCTTCCGTCAGGTAAAAAACCAGATCGACATCATGACGCACATAGCGTGCGGGCAGACGGTTCAGTGCCACACAAGCCATATCAGCCACCATGTCAGCGGTGACGTCCGGGTTGTCACGCACCCGGTTGAACACCTCGTCAACCACCAGCCGCTCGTAATAGTTGTGAATCTGCTCGATGCTCATCAAGTTCTCCTGTTGGTGTGGGTAGAGGTCGCTGCCTCAGACGTCATTCGTCGTGAATGAGGCTGGCCAGATCGCGTTCGAGAATGTTGTGATCACCGACGTTGAGCTCGACCAGGCGCCGCAAATGGGTGATGCTGTCCAGATCGATGTTGTCGCACCGCAACCCCACGCGTGAGCCCTCGACGTGCATGGCCGTGCACCACATGTTGATCTGCGCGTCACCGGCCAGATCGAGAAACAGCTGGCACTTGATGCCCCGCTGACCCGTCCAGGGTTGCGGCATGTTCAGCAAAGCCCCTTTGAGCGAAATGTCCAGCAACTCGGCCTGCGTTTCGCCATCAGGCGTGACGAGTTTGGCCGCTGAGCGGAACGCCGCGCGCCAGAAAAAACGTCGTTTGCTGGGAATCATCGGAGGTACCTTTGAACAGGATGCGGCATGTAACAAGCTGAAAACAGCAATTCAACTTGGAGTCTACTGCGTGATAGGCCGAAAAATCATCAGTCCAAGTTCGCCGCTTCTCGGAATCATGTCAAACTAGCGCGTCGCTATGCCTGTCAGCTGGATAACTGGCAGGAATCAGGGTCTGCGCATGACAGTTTCACGCCTCGCACCGAGCTTTCAAAGCACTTCAAACATTGCATCGAGCGCAGGATGCGGCATTGCTTTGGCTGCTTCGCCGATTCTGATTGGACGGTTTGCTGTTTCCATCCTCGTAGCGGCTGTCCCAGCAACGGGTTGGACACAAGGGAAATGGAACGACAGCTTCATCCCTTCACAAGCCACTGTGCAGCCAGCCAACCCAGACGAACGGACAAACAACCGAAAAAGCATCCGTCCCGCCAAAGATGAACCCAAGAAAAACAAACAGCCAAAGGCAAAAGCCGTATCCACTACCGGCAAGGCGGATCTACCAGCGGCCATGGCACCTCGAAATGCTTTGCAACAGAATATGAACTACGTTGCAGTCGACCCAGAAAAAATCATCCAGCAGATCCAGTCTCAACCCAAGGATCAGCCTCGAGCCTACGCGCCAGCGAACTCGCTTGACAAAAACTTGCGCATCTCACGGTTCAGAATCATTGAAGACTGATCTAGCGACCGAAACCAACAAGCCCTGGAGCCACATGCATGCTGATTCGCCTGACACTGATCTTGTGCTTTTTGTACGCATCCTGCTTCAGCAAGACAGTTCATGCGAATGATCTGCCTGTCTATCTGTATCGCTCGCCACTCACTGCCCAGTTTTTCAAAGTCAATGAGGCCGCCTACGATGACATGTTGGCCCAATGGAGGGCGTATTTACCCAAATTTGGGAAGCAGTTCAAAGAGGTCAATCGATCGGAGCTGACGGAGGGTCTGTTACCGGGCACCCTGATCCTTGCCTCGGCACTCTTGCTTGATCCCGAAGAACGTGAAGCAATTCAAACTTTCACCAAAGCAGGGGGAGGCCTCGTTGCAACCTGGGGAACTGGCTCACGCGGTGCAACGGGAGAATGGAAGGGCTTCGACTTCATCGAGTCGAATTTTCAGGTAAGCGTAAAAGGTGAACTGACGCGTGACAGTGAATCATGGTTTCTGACACCATTCGGCGATGGACCGTTGACGTGGTCGCTCCCTTCTGGCCGTCGGATATACATGGGGAAAACAGCAGAAAACCTTCTCCGAATTGAAGCCCCAAACCTGGCCGCCGTTTACATGGATTGGGACAGAGGCAAAGACAAGGACGGCGCAAACGGAGCCATCGCCTTCCACGAGGCCGACACACACAGGGCTGTCTATTTTTCTTTCCCGGAGTCTGCCTGGTTCTACCATACCCCCGACGAAGTCGCCACCATGCTGGACAGCATCATGGCGTGGGTTCAACGCAGCCCAAAAGTATTCAAAGCAGCGTGGCCTGACGGCAAGGAAGCTGCACATTTGATTGAAATGGATACCGAAGACAAATTCTTCTCAGCCCCAACTTTTGCACAGCATCTCGAAAAAATCGGCGTCAAAGGCACCTTCTATGTTCTGACCTCGGTTGCAATCAAGCACCCCGAGATCGTCAAGGACTTGATGAACAGAGGTCACGAAATTGCATACCACGCCGATGTGCATGTTGGCTTTCGGGGGCTCAAGAGCAGCGAACAAGAGGCGCGCATCATCAACATGAAGAATGAACTGCGCAAAATCATTGGAAGCCAGGCAACCAAAGCAACTGGATTCAGAGCGCCGACCGAGTCTTACGATACAACCACAGAACAGTTGCTGCGCAAACACGGCATCCTTCACCATGCAGCAGATCCGAACGCAAGCCAAGATCGCCTGCCCTTCTTCTCGACAGCCGAGAACAACTTGGGGCCTGAAAAGGCTTTGGTCGTGCTGCCCAGAACTCAGCACGACGACATCAGCTTCAGACGGCAAAATAGGACAACTGCACAGGTATCAGAAGCGATTGCTCATGACCTGGATTTGGTCATCAAGGGCGGAGCGCTGGGTTTGCTTTCCGTTCACTCGCAGAACTATGTCGATGGCGCACTGATGCAACAGACCATGGGCGCATACATGGACAAAGTTGCAGGATACAAAGACAGGCTTTGGGTCGCACGAGGTGACCAGATTGCCGATTGGTGGCGCAAGCGTGCGCTGGCAGAAATCAAAACGACCCAGAAAGACAAAAAAATCCACCTTGAAATGGAAGTCAAACAACCTGGGAATATTGAAGGGCTGTCAGTTTTCGTGACGCACCCGGCCAAGAACGCAACTGTTACGGTTCAACCCGCAGACCAGTCGGCTCCAAAAGTACGAATAAAAGTCATTGACCCATTCAGATCTGCATTGATATTTGACAAGTTGGCGCCGGGCAGAGTCGAATACCTGATTACGGTGCAATGACAGCGCAATGACCCAAACGAGATGAAACGCATAAAAACCATCGGTCTGCTATCGTGCTTCAGCTTGATGCCTGCAATGGCGCAACACACCCTCAACCAAGGGTTGTACGCACCTGAACCTCCAGCCGATCATGCATACGTCAGGGTATTCAATGGCAGTCCGACGACACCGTTGGACATCATTTTCAGACCAGGGACCAAAACAGTCACGGTCAGTCCGAATACTGCTAGCCCGTACTTCTCCATTCCGTCGACACAAACCAGTTTATCGACTGCTTTCGGAGCAAGGTCAAAAAATAGTCTACTGCTGCAACTGAAGAGCAGCCAATTTTATACAGGCATCATCCAAGAGAACCACGATGGCAAATTAATAGAAGACAAAAAAAATTCAAACAAACTCAAGTCAATGCTGACACTGTACAACCTGGACAACACCGAAGCCGCGATAGACCTGAGAACAGCGGATGGAAAAGTAAAGATTTTTTCCAACATCAAAAACAAAGATTCAGCATCTTTGGCCGTCAATCCTGTGACCATTGATCTGGGGGTCTTCGTCCCCAACCAAAACACACCAGTGGCACAGACATCAGCATCCATGGAGCCGGACAAATCTTACAGCGCGTTTGCATTTCGCGAACCTTCTGGCACTTTGCGATTGATATTCAAACCGAATATTACCGAACAACTTCGCCCCCAATGACAAAAAAATAATTATCATGAAATCAATTCTCCATATCAAAACATTTTGTGCCTTGCTGTGTGCTGTACTCACCGCTTCTGCAAGTCATGCTCAAGTAAACACGCCAGGGATTGTTGGAAAAAACGGGTGGCTTTATTACCAGCACGAATTTGATGATGACACCATCAACCAAGATACATCCATCGAACTGATCGGCAAAATCACAAAATTGCTTGAGCAAAATGGTACGATGGTTCTGGTGGCAATGGCTCCGATCAAGGGACGAATTTATGCTGAATATCTTCCAACCGATCTGAAACCTACCCGATCAGTTTTACAGGGCTACGATCGAATGCTAAAGGCCTTGAGGAGCAAAGATGTCAAAGCTGTTGATTTGAACAAAACATTTCTGGCAAACACACAAAAGAACGACAGCAGAACGACATTTTTGAGACACGATACGCATTGGTCAGCGTTTGGTGCGTTGCTGGCAGCAGAATCTATTCGCGACGAAATTTTGGCAACAGCGTCTCTCAAGCAAGCCATCAACTCGCTCCCGGAAGTGAAATATGACCTCAACTGGTCAGACGTCAAAGTCGCTGTCGAAGGAGATCTGATCCAACAGCTTCCAAAGGGGTCGCCCTCTTTTGAAAAAGAGCAACGAACCGTTTTTTCGGTTCAACGTGCAAAATCAAATACCAGTGACGCCCTGCTCGGAAGTACAGCAGACATCGGAATTGCATTGATGGGCACCAGCTACTCGGCTGATTGGACTCAATTTCCCAGCAGCCTGCGTTATGTCTTACAGAAAGACATTCTCAGTATGTCGGTTACTGCAGACAAGGGGCATTGGTATGGCCTGGAAAGCTACCTCAATGATCCATCATTCCAAAGCAAGCGCCCAAAGCTCCTGATTTGGGAAATGCCTGAACGGGACATGAAGGCACCACCAGATTTTGAGTATCGCGAGCAGGCATACCGCTCTGACACCATTGAATGGCTGCTGCGTAACTCCGCATTGATACTCAATGAGTGCAAACCTTCTGCCACCAAGGCGAGTATCACGACCAACAGCCAAGGGGTCGCTGAAGTGAGTTTCGAAAAGCCTTTGAGCAAGTTGGAATATATTCAAGCAGATGTCATCAACCCAAATGCGCGTGAGCTGACATTTGATGCCTCCGGACAGGCGACCGCACCCCGGAAATGGACTGTAGCTACACAAGGCACAACACTCCCTTATACGATTAAATTACCATTGATCGCCAAGTCTAAAGGATTTTCAAAACTGAAGCTAACCTCCAATGACAAAGATAAATTTCAGTTGGTGCAGCTCAGAGTCTGCAGACAGCCCGACGATATATTGAACTGACTATATCAAACGTTGCCGCCTCAGCAAACATGAATGCTTGGTGCCGGCAACAAATATAAACATCTCCTAATTTAAATGAGAGCCATGTGAAATGAATCACCAGTTACGCCGGCTTAAATGTTCGTTTAGAAAACCGGTTTTTGCCTTATCCGGACTGCTCGGCTGCTGGATGCCGCTGACCATTCAGGCACAAACAAGCCAATTTATTTTTCCTGCGGACTTCCTGAGCCGGTTTGAGCGTGTTACTCCAACCACGCCAACACCAACTGCCCCGAGAACATCAGGACCTACGGGTAGCGCAGCCCAGAATACTCAAATTCAACCCCATGTCAAACCCGCACCGCTTTCTTCTGAAGGGGAAGAGGCCATTCAGCAGGCAAACAATTTGGCGTGGACCAACCGGCTGCCAGATGCCATCGTGAAATACGAAGCCCTGATCAGGGATCCTGCAACTGCACATGCCACTCGGGTTCCGCTCGCCAATGCCTACAGGTGGACAGGCCGTCCCGATTTGGCGGAAACACAGTACCTGAAAGCCATCTCTGGCGACGCGTCCAACAGCGATGCGGCAACTGGCCTGGAACAAGCGCAAAGGGAACTTCGTCCTCGAACGAGCCTGAAATTGGGCACAGGCGGGGATTCCAATGACCTGAACATCTCAACAGCAACACTCAGTCACTCATGGCGAGACAAAACCAACACTCAGGTCTTCAGGCTGGACACTGATTTTGGACACTACAAGCAAGACCCTTCTGGCCCCAATCCCAAGCAAGCCGGCCTGACTTTCAGTTATGAAAACGTCGCTTCTTCCCTCCAACCACGCATCACCGTCTCGGGTGATGGCAATCCAGCCTCCGGCATTTTTGGCGAACTCAAACTCAAGCTGAGCCCCCTGCCGGTATTCGTTGACATAGCCCACGAAAACTTCGGTAGAACAGCACAAAGTGCAAGAGCACTGAACGCAAAGTTGACCGCCAATCGAATTGGCATCGAAGGGCAGTGGGGAGGCACTTTGGGCGCGTTGTCTGGCAGACTGGCCATCCAAAATGTTTCCGATGGCAACCAGATCCGCACTGGCAATCTCAAGTTCACGCCCGCGTGGCGACCTCTGGGCTTGGCATTCAAGCCATATATAGCTGTCGATACCCGCGATGTCAGATTCAACACGCCTGAGTATTGGTCGCCGGCGGACGGATCAGCGTCATTGGGTTTGGGACTGACAGCTGAATGGTCTGACAAAGACTGGTATCTGGTCTTGGCCGGTCAAGCTGGCACCCGACTGTACGGCGAAGCAGGCACAAGCTGGGTTGGCAGCGCTGCCGCGCAACGGTGGATCGACAAAGACACTGCCGTTACTGTCAACCTGTTTGGACTTTCCAGTATTCGTGACAAAACCCGATATCGGTCACACTCATTGAGTATCAAGCTTGATCGGTTGTGGTGAATGTGCCGCGCGCAGCTTTGTCGCAGCTAGTTGAACAAGGTGTCCATTGTCATATCCTAAAGGAAAAACAGCCAAACCTCCGAGTTTTTGCTCAACCAGCCAGTCCAGCTTACGTTCCAACGACTCCTTGTCCTCAAACCATCCGACTGTGCAGTTATCGTCTTGCTTGCCAAATTGATAATACGCCGAACCGGTTTCGAGGTCACGATACATGCCATATTTTGACACGCGGTCCATTGCATTGAATTCAATTGATGGTGCCCCCGGCAGATTTATTTGCGCGTATGTGGTAATCCGACCATTCCCTATCCGGGCACCCCGTGGCAGACAGGGTTTCACTGGCCATTCATAGCCATAGGCCGGAAAACCAAACACAAGTTTTTCTGTTGGAACGCTCAAGGCTTGAATAGCTGACAAACCATCATTCCAGTTACCACGATCCGGCCCCATCAACGGTGCAACCGGTCCGGCAGACGAGCCTCCGAGCCAATGCACATCGTAACCTTGCACGATAATCTGATCGAAAACCTGCAAAACGTCAGCATCGTAAAGAGTACTGCCAGCACCACTGAAAAAGAAACCACTCAACGTTCTGGGTGGCGACAATGATTGCAGCTGCCGTTTGATGGAAACAAGAAACTGCCTGTATCGTACAACTGCCGCAGGGTCGATCGACTCAAATAGTTCAACGTCCATGTGAATGCCGGTGACAAAAACATCTGACGCGTGTCGAAGCAATTCATTCTGAAATTTGCGAATATTTTCCTCTGAACGAAACAGAGCATTGAAGTCCGAGGCTTTAAATTGCGTCAAAGCCACTTCAAACGGCACGCCATTTAACGCAGCAGCTACCCGCAATTCTGTCCAGTTTTTTGGCCAGCCATACTGGTTTACGACCCGGCCATCCGCTTGTATCTGCAGATCCATGAAGATCAATTTGTCAACGTGTGGTATTGCAGCCAGTGCTTCGGCGGCAGGAACCCAACCTGCCACATACCCCAATACCAAGCCACGACGCCCGCCGTCTTCTAACGATTGAGCATGAACGCCAGGCGAAATCAGCCATATCGTTGCAAGCAGCTGGAGAACTTTTACAGCCAGTCTGAGTCGGAGTTCATGCGAAATTTTTCTCAAGTATTGTTCTTCAAGATCGCTGATCAACCCATTGGGTTTGGACGGACACATGGTCAATAAGTGAGTTGGTAACTGTAATTACCAGGAGCAAGTCGATCAAATCGGATCAACGCCCTGTGGTCATCCATCAACGACACCACAGGCGTTGGCATGCCAGATTTCAATCCTTTCAGGATCGGCAGTCTCCCTTTGGTCGGCAACAACACCAGGATCGAAGCACCATCAAAATGCGTGCGGCCGATCACCGATACATCAACCTCCGCCCTAGACCCCAGATACCGAGCCTTCAATTGCAAGCGCTCGCGATCCATCCACCAATTGGCAATTTTTTCGGCATTGCCGACCCAGATGGTGGAGGGAGGCTGTCGAAGCAAAGCGCCCCACGTTGGCTTGGCTTCTTGCACATCGTCGGTGTTGAACACACCCACCCCCCCTAAAGCCAGTGCCATCCAACTGGCATTCTGATCGCTCCCTTTTGGCAACAAAACCAAACGCTTGTCTGGTTTTTGGCCACTGACAGCAGCAAATGACGGCATGAACGTATATTGATCACTGCCACCCAGTCTGTAACGCCCGCCGGCATCAAATACAGCCTGGTCGAAGGACCGGATATTCAATGCACTCGGCACATGCAAACCGGCAAACCGGCTTCCAGCACCTGACCCAGACATACCGAGCACGGCTGACGGCACTTGTTCAGGATTTGTCAGCCAATAGCCCTTATCCCACCCAGGCCAGTCAGCGTCGACCGTGCCCCGTTGCACGGGGTAGAACAAGCTGCCCGAGTCGGCTCTCATGCGAAGCTCATCTCTCAACTGAGATCCACTGAGCGTTGCATCAGCCGGAAGGTTGAGCGCTAAAAACGCGACCGCGCGCTGACCGTCCGGCCATTGACTGGCCAAGACCCTGGGCGTTCGAATCATCCACTCCAATGTACTGCCCAACAAAGCATGAATGTCTGCCTTGTATTGCTCCCACGATGTCTCCGCCATACCCATCACAGCAACCCGGCTCTGCTGCGACAGACCTAATTCATTGACGACCCAAAGCCCCTTTGCAGCCGCACCCGGGTTAGCTCGATTGACCTCCGTTTGCCCAAACTTATCAGCCGAAGAAACCAAGGCAACATGCCCACCTTCCAGTTCCAGTGGCTTCTCCGTCACCGGCGTCAACACCAATTGCGACCCTGCCGGGTACTGATGTGTCACCAACCCTTCACCCACCGTCCGCAATGTCAACGGCTCAGACATCGCGTCACCGGCCACCCGGATGCCCGTGAGGTCGCGTGTGAAGTCCCAACCAAGCCACTCGCCTGCAGCCCCGCGACTGCCTGTGGCCCAAGTCATCAGGACGGCACCACCTGCTTCTCTGTACCGCAAAATGGCCTGACGTTCTGCAGAATCCAGTGCCACAGCAGAAGGCAAAACCAATACATTGTTTCCGCCTATCGGTAACCCATCCAGGCTCATGGTGTCCTGCAACCGAACGCCCGCGCTCTTCGAGTATTCGAACCAAGGGTTGAGCAACACCGAATAGTTACCGCCCACTGCGTAAAAATACCGTTCTGTGTGCAGCGACCGGTACAACCAAAGAGTGGGCTTACTGGAAAGAGAAACCGTAACCGTCGCCTCTCCGGGTTTGACAGACCATCCCAGGTACTGCATCACCGAGGTGTAGACCAAAGCGCCGCCCGCCACCCCCAGGATTGCCAGAAAAACCAGATAAAACCCCACCTTGTGAAACGGCGAACGCTTGCTGAAGCTGTCAGGGGTCATAACTACTCTCGGCTTGACCGATGGGCCGCACTATTTTTTGGACGAAACGCCACCGACATCATTCCGGCGCGAATCAGTGGCCCCAGGCGGCAAATATCGCGTCAGGAAAATAGGTGCTACGCCGGGACGCAGACCTTCGCCAAACACTTTCTGAGTACCTGGCCTGCGACGCTCCCGCACCTTGAATGCAATATAGGCTGCCACAGCGACCATGATGGTGCCAGCGGTGGCGAGCAATATGACGGTAGACAGTATCGCGACTATATCCATTGTTGCCCTCTGATTTCGATTAACCTATCCACGGGAATATTTGGTTCACAACTTGCCTTCGCGCTGGAGCTTCCCCCAAGTCATGGATGTGCCGCGCCATTCTTCCAATGTGGCGAACACCTTCGCAACGTCGATGATGGTGATGTAAAACACCCTGAAAAAAATTGCATAAGGAATCAGTACCGGGTCTTCGTCTTCCACCACCACACAATAAACCGCTGCGACCAAGTCAAGAATCGTCAATTGCACCCACCACAAAAACAGCAAGCTGATGGTGCCGTAGGCAAAGCCAACATAGACAAAAAACAAACTGCCGAGCACTGTGGAAAAGGGCCACAAGATGCTCTCAAACAACATCAACCACAGGATGAACGTATTTACACCGCCTTTCCTGGGGTGCCAAATCACCCAGCGGTGTTTTCTGGCAGCTTGCAAGATGCCACGCGTCCAGCGATAACGTTGCTTGAGCAAATCCAGCCACGTGCTCGGCGTCTCAACCCAGGCCGTCGCAGACGACTCGTAAACCACATGCATGCCGGACATGAGCAACTTCAACGTCAGGTCACAATCCTCCGCAAACGTATCTCGGTCGTAGCCACCCACCTGCTGCAGCACTGATTTGCGGAACATGCCCATCGGACCTGGGATGATGTTGACCACCCGAAAAAAACTTTGAGCTTTGCGGGCCATGGCCAGGCCCTCCACATACTCGAGTGCCTGCACCCTGGTGAGCATGTTCTCGCGATTCAAAACTTTGACATTGCCCGCCACAGCCCCCACTCTGGGATCTTCGAAATGCCTGATGCACGCCCGCAGTGCGTTGACGGACAACTTGGTGTCGCCATCCATGTTGACGATGAACTCACCTTTGGCAAGCGTCATTCCCGTATTCAAGGCATCTGCTTTGCCTCCATTGCGTTTGGTGACAACCCTGACAGGTACACGCAGACTTTCTCGCGCAATGGACATGGCCTTCTGGTACGTGTCGTCGGTCGAACCATCGTCCACCACCAGCACTTCGTAACGCGGATAGTCCAACGCAAGAAGCGACCGCAAAGCCTGCTGAATGACCGGACCTTCGTTGTAGGCAGGAACAACGAGCGTGATCAAAGGCAGAGCATTGTCATCGGAAAAAACCTTTGTACTTGTTTTGTCTTGGGAGACTGCACCGTAAACCCGCTCGTAGTGTTCAAAAAAAGAATAGAGCATGAACACGAGGTAACGGAGCACCAACAAGCAAAGAAACACCAGCAAGTAGATGGAAACGATCTTCAGTACCAGGTTGCTGAACAGCACGGACAGTGCACCTGCCCCCTGATCCCTGACGTAAACATAGATGAAAGCACTCAACACCACGGCCAGTGTCAAGCCAATGATGCCGAGGGTGAGCCTGGCAAGGGATCGCTTGTTCATTTGCAAGACGCTCCTAGCGTGATCTCTAGGCCCTGCACATACAAAAAGAGCATCAAAATTTTTTGCCCGCTGTGCCACCGCCATTTGGCTTTACCAAACGCTTTAGAACTGGCGTGGCAGTGAGCGGAACTGTTGGCAACAGCCGATAACGAGGAGAAGTTGGATTCGCATCGGAAGCTTCCACCACCCATGATTCTTCAACAAGATCCACCACTTCAGCAGTTGGCTTTTGATTGTCATTGTTGAAATCGAAAGAATCTGCCGGCGGAATAACCACCGCATCTTCAGGTGCTTGAGTTCCCAAAGAGGCTGACAGTTTGGGCTTTTTTTTCCCTCGGACTTTCTGCGTGCTGGATTTGGTTTGATTCAACGTATCCGAATGCGGCACTTCGTCTGTCTGCGGAAGGCCAGTTTGTGGTTCACCCGCCTCAACGACTGACTCAACTATTTCACCGTGAACCTCTGAATGGGAGCTTGTATTGATGAGAGGAGGTGCATTGAACAAAGCCTCAGCCACCCTGGCACCTTCCTCATATATTTCAAGATTGAAAGGGTCAGTCGCGTGGCCATCTGCCAGTTTGCTGATCAGGCCGTCTACATCACGGTCACTGCTCATCCAATCAACAGCAATCCCAAAACGGTCAAAACTCCCTTCAAATGTGCCTTCGAGCACCTGCTGCCCGCGAGTCAGGGAGCAGGCATTGAAAAACACCACGATCACGTGACCATCCGTTGTGATGAAATCGCCGTTGCGCCTGAAAGTCGCTGCTGCGATGGCCTTGCCTATGCAGTAAGGTTTGGGTTTGATGACGGCCAATGCAAACGGCACATCCAATACTTTGCTCCGCTCTTTTGCCTCGTGAAGTTGCGTCAAAAAATCGGGCACGGCCACATAACCGCGACCATGCGGTGAAGCGGCATTGGACATCGCTGTCATGACATCCACATCAGGCATGGCCCTCAGCACTTGCCCCTTGAGCGCATCCAATGCAGCGGGCCACCGCCCAAGCGGCACATCCTGACGGATGATGGCATTGGCACCCAACCTCAGCAACATCATTTCGTTGGCATATCGCAATGACACACGGTGCTCGGCAACCACCAGACGCGCAGCCACACCCAACGCTGTCCGCGTCCTGTGGACATCAGCGGCCAAATCAGACAAGGTCGAATCAGCGCCGAATCGCAACACCAGCAGCGGCGATTTTTGCTCACCAACCCTATCCAGCATCTCGTCTATCTCATCGCATGCCTGCCAATCCTGGCCGGTCAACATCTGGAGTTCGCGAGCCCACACTTTGTCCTGTGCGATCGAAACCGGCGGCACCACTGCGGGAGTGGGCACTTCCACACTGCCAGGCAAAGATCCTGGCACCTGCAAGCCACCTGCATGGACCGGCACAACACCAGAAGGTTCGGGTCGCAGGGTATATCCCATGCGATTTTGCTGCAACAGCAAAATTCTTTCGGCCGCGGTTCCCAGCGAACCCTGCCAGTACTCCAGCGTCAACACCGGTCCGGTGTGGTCGCTGTGTATGCGCGCAATGCCAGACAAGTTATCCATCAACCGGGTCAGACTGTTGCTGCCATCGACCGATGCCCCAAACGTGAAGTTGAGCAGCAGCGGCAGGTTCTGGCTTTTCGTCCACGTGCGCAACTTGGCCAACTGAGATGTGGCAAGAGCAAGGTCGTGCAAACTCAACAACTCGTCTGCAGCATCCACCATCACCAATTCGTCCTGCCGAAAGCCCCAATACGAGAATTCAGCAGTCAGGCCTTCGATGTCTAACCGGAACAACTGGGTTGCAAAATCCTCGACCATGGGGTAGACGCGAAGCCTCTCGTCCCGCCAGGCTTCCATAACTTCTGCCCAACCCTCTTTCGCAAGCCGCGCCAGAAAATCGGGAGCAGGCGTACGCAAGAGCACGTGACAGACCCGCCCGTCCCGCGTCGCATCCCGAAGAAGTCCTGCCCATAGGGGATAACGCGCTGGTGGCGATTGAGGCACCAGCGCGTACACACCGCCAGAAACCAAGGAGTCAAGCTGCCCGCCGTCCTGACCCGCGAGCAAGCACAAATCAGGTCTGGCTTTTGATTGTTCCGACACCGGCAAATTGCGATGATTTGAGAAGTCCATAGGTCGTGGCGGCAATGTCGACCCTGGATCGGATCGTTCGCAAGTCTACTGTCATGACAGGCGTTGGTCTACGGCGAAGCGCCCACCGGACGCATGTTCGTCGCAATCCACACACGATTTGTGCCTTAATGCGCACATTCCGCAAGCCTCACCCCCAACCCGCTGTGCCGGTTCGCCTGACGCCGGACTGCACCGACCAGCGCATCGGGCGCACCCTCGACCACCGTCAGGCGGGTGCGGGCGCGGGTGATGCCGGTGTACACCAGCTCACGCGTCAGCATGCCTTGCGCACCGCTCGGCAACACCAGCACCGCGTGGGCAAACTCCGAACCCTGGCTTTTGTGCACTGTCATGGCAAAGGCCGTTTCCACATGCGACAACCTGCCCACCGGCACGGCGCGCAACGTGTCACCCTCTAGGAAGCAGGCTTTCAGCCGTGGCTTGCCATCGCCCCCCGGCCAGCCAGGCAGCACCACCCCCACGTCACCATTGGACACGCCCAACCCCGGGTCGTTGCGGGTGACCATGACCGGACGGCCAGCAAACCATTCGCCCCTGGGATTCAGCCAACCTGCTTGCGCCAGCGCCGACTGCACCCGCTGGTTCAGCCCCTGCGTGCCCAGCGGCCCCTGATGCACGGCGCACAGCAGGCGAAAGCCCTCGAACGCCAGCAGCACGTTTCGCACCCAGTGGTCGAAGTCGTCACCCACCTCTGCCATGGCCTGCAGGTAGGGGGTGTACCCCTCGACGGCCAGACGGGCCAGGCTGTCCTGCAGGGCGGCATCTGCCGCGGGCCCCGGGCCCACCCTGAGCCGCCCAACTTCGGCGACACCCCCTGACACCCCCGGCTGCGGTTTGAAAGATCCGGCAGGCAGCGTGGGGGCAGTGGCCATCGCCGCCGCCACAGCCGACACATCGCCCGCATTCACGGCAAGCGCCAGTTGGCCGATGGCACCGCCAAAGCGGTGGCTGCGCCGCAACATCACGGTCTGCTGCGCCAGCGCAGGCACAGGTTGCCCGGCGGGCACCCACCATTGGGCTGGCACGTCCTGCCCGGTGGTGGACTGCACATACCGGACAGTACCTGCCCCGTACAGCCCCAGGTGGGCGTGGCGGCACACATCGCCCAGCACGGCACCGGCTTCCACGGACGACAGCTGATCCTTGTCACCCAGCAGCACCAGTTGCGCGTGATGGGGCAGCGCACGCATCAGCGCGGCCATCATTTCGAGGTTGACCATCGAAGCCTCATCCACCACCAGCACGTCCACGTCCAGCGGGTGACGGGCATTGGCGGAAAAGTGGCGGCTGTCCGGGCGCGCGCCCAACAGAGCATGCAGGGTGCGCGCCGGGCCAATGCGCTGCGTCAGGGCAACCAGGTCCATCCCACCATCCGGCGCACGCCCCGACTCGCCCCCCACTGCCGGGGCCAGCACCGACAAGGACTGCGCCAGGGACTGTCGCAAACGCGCCGCCGCTTTGCCCGTGGGAGCCGCCAGCGCCACGCGCATGTGCTGCGGCTGAGGCGACAGGGCAAACAGCAGGGCCAGCAAGCGGGCAGCCGTGTAGGTTTTGCCGGTCCCCGGCCCACCGGTGATCACCGTCAACCCCGCCCGCGCGGCGAGCGCACAGGCGATGCGTTGCCAGTCTGGCGGGTCGGCAGGGGGAAACAACCGGTCCAGCCAGTGCGCGGCCCGCCGCTCGTCCACGGCCCGTTGACGGCTGACCCGCTCACGGATATGGCCCACCACGTCTCCCTCGTCTTGCCAGTAGCGGCGCAGGTACAGCAACGCCTGCCCGCTGCGTTGCGCAGGGCTTGGCGTCTCGATGGATGTCTGATGTGGCACCCCCACCGACATGCCCTCTGCTGGCGCGGTTACCAGCTCGCGGGTCTGGTCGGTAGAGGGCTCGAACAGCACCAGCGGTGCGCCGCCGCGTGTCAAGCCAGCCGCATCCACCAGCGCGCACCCGCGCAGCACCTGCACCCAGCCTGACACATCAGCGGGCAAACCGTGCCACAGGGCCACCAGATCGGCTTGGGCCTCGGGTGGCAAACCCAGTGCCTCTGCCTGCGGGTGGCACAACAGCGCCAGCGGCAGACAGGTGTGCCCCCTGCCCTCCAGATGAGACAGGCAGGCCACCGCCACCCACAGCGCGGGTGGGCTGGCAGGGTCGGTATCGAACAGGTGTTTGGCCAGTGCGCTATCCAGGCGGCGCAGCCAACCTCTGTCCGCCCAGGCATGCAGGGTGTGCAGCACCGGCGGCAGGGTCGCGCGGTGCGAGAGCTGCATGGGTGTCAGGCTGGCTGGCGAGGGCATGGAAGCCGTGGGCGCGGCCGCACCTGTTTCCAACATCGTGGGGGTATTCATGCCAGCTCCTCGGTGCAGGCAGTCGATTGACCAGGCTCGCCGCCCACACCCGGTTCGTCCAGTTGGACAGACAGGGTGTCGAGCAGGTCGGGCACAGGCGGCACCAGGCAGATGCCGTGGGTGGGACCGTCCAGCCCGCGCACGAACCAGTACACCGCGCCGCCCAAGTGGGTGGCCGGGCAATAGGCCGAGCCCAGGCGGCTGCGCAGCAGCCGGTGCAGCGCCAGCATGTACAGCGCCGCCTGCACGTCGTAGCGGTGGCGGGCCATTTCGGCGGCCATCGCCTCGGGTGTGTAGGCCGCACCACTGGCCCCCAGGTGGTTGGACTTGTAGTCCAGCACCCAGTAGCGGCCAGCATGTTCGAACACCAGGTCGGCAAAGCCCATCAGCATGCCGTGCAGCTGGCGCACGGGCAGCGCGGGGCACGGCACGCCAGGCCACAAGGCGTCGAGGATGTGAGCGCGACACACGTCGCCCACCCACGGGGCATCGAGCCGGTGGGCGGGCAGCCAGAACGCCATTTCCGGCAGCCGGTGGTGCAGCCGGCACAAACTGACGGAACCGGCTGACGGCGTGGCACCGGGTGCCGTCTCCGATTCGTTGACCGACGCAACGACCGATGCATTTGCCGAAGCAATGGCAAGCGGCCCGCCCAGCGGCAGCGGGTGGTGGACGATGCGGGCCAGCCAGTCTGCAATGGCCGGTGCGTTCGCGCCATGCCCAGCCTGCTCGAAGCGCCGGATCAGCCGCTGCCACAGGTGAAGAGTGTGGCCATCCACCCCAGCCGCGCTGTCCCCGCCATCCGCACCATCCGCACCGCCTGCCCGCCCGGGCACAGGTGAGCCGGGAGCCGGCAAGGCAAAACCCTCGCCGGCCAGCCACTCCAGCTGATCGTGCAGGAAATTGCCAGCCAGTGGTCCACGCACAAAACCGTGCCAGAAAGCAGCCGGATCAGCCGTGTGCACGACAGCATCAGGCATAGCATCAAACGCTTGACCATCAAGCGCTGGAGGTACTTCTGATTTAATAAACTCATCATCGGCACGGGCGGGCGGCCTGGGGGCGAGGTCGGGCACGGCAGAGGGCAGGTCGCGCACCAGGGCGCTGAAGCTGCCCACCCGCCAATCCCGCTCGAACGTGGCCCGGTAGGCCGCTGGTTCGCGCAGCGCAGGCAGCACCTCGGGACGCACCAACGGGGTGTGGCCCGGCAAGTCGGCCGCACGCTTGACCACCCGCTGGCCGCTGTCATCCACGAGGCTAACAGCGGGCAACGCTTCATCCGCTCCACCCTGGCCACGGGCTCCGGCTGAACCGCCCCCCGCCCCAACCGCGTCTGATGTCCCCTTTCCCAGCCAGCCACACCAGGCGGCCCACCAGTCGGTTGCACCCGGTTCGGCATCGCCCGCCAGCAGATAGCCCAGCGCGCTGCGGTGGGTGTGGCACGTGGTTTTGCGCCCTTCTTTCACCACACCGAACCCGAGCCACACGGCATGGCGTGCACGGGTCAGGGCCACATACAACAGGCGCAGGTCTTCGCACAGCCGCGCTTCATCGGCCTGCGCCACATCGTCATCGGTGAGGTGCAGGCGCAGCCGCGTGCGTCCTTCGGCGTCGGTGTCGCGCACAAAGCCCAGACTGTCTTTGGCCACGGCGCGGTAGCTGGTGGCAAACGGCAGGCACACCAGCGGGTACTCCAGCCCTTTGCTTTTGTGCACGGTGATGACCTGGACCAGGTCAGCATCGCTTTCCAGCCGCACCACCTGCTCGTCGTTTTCGCCTTCGCTGGCATGGGTCTGGGCATGCAGCCAGCGGATGAGCGCCTGCGCCCCGTCCAGCCCGGCACTGGCGACTTGCAGCAACTCAGCCAGGTGCAGCACGTTGGTCAGCCGCCGCTCGCCGTCGGGGGTGTGCAGCCAGCGCCCGGGCAGGCCCAGCCGCTGCAATGTCTGTCGCAACATGGCCTGCACCCCACGCTGCTGCCACACGGTGTGCAGCGCCTCCAGCGTTGCCATGCGGGCATCCAGCGCATCGTCGTCATGCGCCAGCACCGCCAGCTCGCCCAGGCTCAGGCCCAGCAAACCGGTGGCCCAGCCGGCGCGCACCAGCCGGGCATCGCGCGGCTGGGCCACGGCCTGCAGCCAGTGCAGCAAGTCGGCTGCCTCGGGGCTCTGGAACACGGACTCGCGGTCGGACAGGTACACCGATGCCAACCCCCTGCGGTGCAGCGCACGGCGCACGGCGCGTGCCTCGGCACCGCTGCGCACCAGCACGACCACATCGGCCGGGCGCAAACGCCGGAACCGGGGCGCACCCGGCTCGGCCGTGTGGGCAAACCCCGTGTCAGGGTCGTTGAGCCAGGCCACCACCTGTTCGGCACAGCGCGCGGCAAACAGCTGGCGCGTGTCAGCCACCGGGCGCAACCCGGTGTCCACCTCCACGGTCAGCGCGGGCACCACCTGGCCGCCGTGCTGCACCAGCACCTCGGCACGACCCTGGGCGGCCACGGGCAGGAAGGGCAAGGGATTGAGGTCGGTATCGGTCACCGGCGGGCGGTAACGGAAGGCACCGCTGCCGGGCGCTGCCTCCCGCCACGCGAACAGGCGGTTGACCGCGTCGACCATGGCCAGACTGGAGCGGTGGTTGGTGCCCAGCACATGGTGGCGACCCTCGGTGGCGAGGCGGGCGGTCAGGTAGCTGTCGATATCGGCCCCCCGGAAGGCGTAGATAGACTGCTTGGGGTCACCGATCAGCAGCAGCGCACAGGCTGAGCCGGCTGGGTGGGCTGCACCATCGTGAGCACCGTCCTGTGCACCGTCTGCGGCCCCCGCCACGTCGTAAATGCGGTCAAACAACCGGTATTGCAGCGGCGAGGTGTCCTGGAACTCGTCCACCAGCGCAACGGGGTACTGCTGGCGGATCTGCTGGCGCAAGCGCTCGCCACTGCCGGGCTGGGCCAGCGCAGCGTCCAGCCGGGTGAGCATGTCGGCAAAGCCAAACTGCGCCGCCCGTGCTTTCAGCACCGCCATGCGCTGTGCGACACAGGCCACGGCATGGGCACGCAACGCTGCACCCACCGACGGCAGCGCCAGGAGCGTGTCACGCAGGCTGGCAAACGCCACAAATTCGGGCGGCACGTGCAGCGGCGGCGCACCGTCTGCCCGGGCACTGGCCAGACCATCGGGGGTGAAGCGCTCCCACGCGGTGTCGGTCAGTTCCGGCAAGTCGGCGGGCCCGTCAGGTGTGCCATCCCCGGTTGCGGGGGCAGCCCAGTCCACCAGCGCCTGAATCCACTTGGCGGTGGTGGAGGCCGAGAGCTTGCGGCCGTTCCATGCCTTCTTGTGCGTGCTGGTCTGGTCGGCCAGCCAGGTCTGCATGGCCTGGGCCCGGGGCCACCACTCGGCACGCAACTGCGCCAAGGCATCGGCCCGTTCACGCTGAGCGTGCTGCCACACCTGCCACAACGTCTGGCTGGCCAAGGCGGCTTGCCCCGGCCCCGCAGGGTTCACATCGGGCCCGGCCCGGCTGAGGATGTTGGCCAGGTCACTGGCCAATGCCTGCACGCTGTTGAAGCCAGGGCACTCGCGCACCTGTGCAAGCTGGCTGGCCGACAGCGGGTACACCTGCTGGCGCCAGTGGTCCTGCACGGCCTGCAGGCGCAGCGCCTGCTCGTCGGCCACCAGGGTTTCGTCGAACAGTTGGCCACTGTCGAACGCGTGCTCGCGCAGCACCCGCTGGCACCAGGCGTCGATGGTGAAGACCGCTGCGTCGTCCATCGCATCGGCGGCCATGGCCAGCCGCCAGGCGGCATCGGCGCGGGCTTGTCCGGGCGGGATGCTGGCCAGCAGCGGCGTGAGGAAAGAGTCGAACGGTGGCGTGCCCGCTGCGTCAGCATCGGCCTGGCGCAGCCACTGCGCGGCCTGCACCAGCCGAGCGCGGATGCGATCGGACAGCTCGCGCGTGGCGGCCCGGGTAAACGTCATCACCAGGATGTCGGGCGGCATCAGCGGGCGGGTAAACGCGTGAGGGCCGCCATGGCCCAGCACCAGCCGCACATACAAGGCAGAAATGGTCCAGGTTTTGCCGGTGCCGGCGCTGGCTTCGACCAGCGCGCGGCCAGGCGCGCCCAGCGGCAGGTCCGACCAGTGGCGGACGAGGGTGGGCTGGTTCATGCCCCGCCGTCCCCGCCCAGCGTGATCTGCTGCACCAGGCGTTCGGCCTCGTCCTTGAGCCGGTCGAAATGCGCCGTCCCCTCCTCGAAGTCCAGGCCGCGACCGAGCAGGCGCGCGTAGCCCGGCGCGTAGCCGCGCTCGGCCTGCCAGGCGCCCTCGGCGCCGTCGTCCTTCTGGCGGATGCCGATCGCCGCAGCGGCCCGCGGGAAGAACCAGGCCGGGTGGGTGGCGGGACGGGCCCACAGCTCGAGCAGTTCGACGACACGGGGCTCGAGGTCGTCCAGGAACAGTCGCCGCGCCGCCGCGTCGGCAGCGTTAGATCGGAAGAGC
>DDUQ01000119.1:9293-21869 GCA_002344885.1 Comamonadaceae bacterium UBA2334 | reverse complement strand
TATGCGGTGGCCGCGCAAATCCTGAACGAGACACCCGTCCGGCCATCCTCGCTCAACCCGGCAGTGCCCGCCGAGCTCGATGCCGTGCTGGCACAGGCCATGGCCAAACATCCGGCGGACCGGTTCCAGACCGCGCGTGAATTTGGCAAGGCGCTGTTGGCATCAGCGACTGTTCTGGGCGGTGGCGACCTGACGGAAAAGCTGACCGACTCTGCATCGCTGGTAGAGGCCGACTCAGCGGGCATGTTGCGCTGGTTGCAAAGCCGTGCGGCGGGTGTTTCAAACAACGTCCCACGTGTCGAGACACCAGGTTCCACGGATGCCACCGAATTGAGTTCGGCGACCATGGTCGTGCAGCAGCGCCACGCCGCCCCAACTGCTGACAGGGCTGACAGCGCTCCACCGGCCCAAGCCACCGGTTCGCAAGTGCTGGGCCGCAGCCTGCCTGTGTCGGCACCCGAGCCTTCACTGGCGGGCAGTCAGACCAGCGCTGCCGCATCTCCAATGGCAACCCAGCCAGGGAGTCCACAGCACACCGACGAGGTCGCGATCGAATCCGTGGCATCGGTGACAAGACGGCCGAAGCGTTGGTTGTGGCCCACTGCGGGCATCGTGATGGCCACGCTGGCCATCGGTGGGTGGTGGGTCAGCCAGCAAACGGAGGCCGTGCTGCCGTTGTCGGCGTCTGATGCGCCCACAACCGCCCCGGCCACGCCATCGGTATCAACCGCTGCGGCGCCCGAGACGGCGACGGGATCCAAAGCGGGGGCCACGCCTGCATCGGCAAAAACCGGTTCAGATCGCCCCGCAGCGATGTCCACCCAGGAAACGTCCGACACGGCGCGGGGCGTGATCGCCCAGGTACCCAATGCCCAACTGATCGTGGTGGATGTGAAAGAAGCGTCGGACCTCCGATTGCTCAACCGGCAGGTGACGGTCCGGTTGCGCGGCATAGCGCCGGCCAGCCGGTCTGGCAAGGCGCAGCGCGACAAAATGCAACTTGAGGCCCTGTTGCTCGGCCAGCAGGTCACGCTGAACCCTTGCACGCGAGCAGGCAAAGAACTCCTCTGCGATGCGCAAGTCAGTCGCAACCGTCAAGGCGATACCAAACATGATGTGGGTGACCTGCTGGTCGCCAACGGGCTGGCTTCGCGCCAACGCCCCTGACGCGCCAGATTCACCCAGCCTTGCTGCAGGTCAGATGGCCTTGCGCAAACTGGCGGGCGCAATCCGCAAGGCTTCGCGGTACTTGGCAACCGTACGCCTTGCACATTCAATGCCCTGCTCCTTCAGCATGTCGGACAAGGCGTTGTCGCTGAGCGGCTTTTTCGGGTCTTCACCTGCGACCAGTTGTTTGATGAGCGCCCGCACCGCCGTGCTTGAAGCATTGCCACCGGTCTCGGTACCCAGGCTGGAGCCGAAAAAATACTTCAACTCATAGGTACCGAAGGGTGTCGACATGTATTTGGCCGTCGTCACCCGGCTGATGGTCGACTCGTGCAACCCCAACTCGTCGGCAATCTCACGCAACACCAAGGGGCGCATGGCCAGCTCGCCGTGCATGAAGAAATTGCGCTGTCGCTCGACAATGGCGCTGCTCACCCGCAGGATGGTGTCAAACCGCTGCTGGATGTTCTTGATGAACCAGCGTGCCTCCTGCAACCGTTGCTGCATGTGGGCACCCCCTTCACCACGAGCGCCACCGCGCCCCTCGCGCAGCGCGCTGGCATACACATCGTGCACCTTCAGGCGAGGCATCACATCGGGGTTGAGCTGAACCTTGAAGCCCCGACCAGCGCGCGTCACGATCACATCAGGCACCACGACATTGCGTGACACATTGGCAAACCGCCTGCCGGGCTTGGGCTCCAGCCGCGCGATCACGGCCAATGCATCGCGCACCGTTGCCTCGTCCAGTCCACACAAAGCGGCCAACCGCTTGGTGTCACGTCGCGCCAGGAACTCCAGCGGCTGCTGGCAAATGGCCCATGCCGCGCGCGAGACAGGTGTGTTCCGCATCTCCTCGATTTGCAAGCGCAGGCATTCGCCCAAGTCTCGGGCTCCCACGCCAACCGGCTCCATGTGATGCAACCACCCCAGGGCGGTGCGCAACTGCTGCATCACCTCGTCCCGTCGCGCCGACACGGAGGCATCCACCTCAGCATCGCCTGGCTCCAGCGCAGCTGCCAACTCCTCCAGCGGGTCAGCCAGGTAACCGTCTTCGTCCAGGGACTCGATCAGCACATACAGCGCAGCACGGTCGCTGTCAGACAGGCGCAACCCCAACGCCTGCCTGTGCAGATAGGCCTGCAAGCTGACATGCTCGGAAGCCAGTTCGGCAGCCGTTGCATGCTCGTCGTCACCGTCCCCGCCAGAGCTGCGGGCGGCGGCCTCGCCCCCCCATTCACCGTCGTCGGGTTTGATCTCCAGCGTGCCGTCGCCCTCCCAGTTCGGCGAGGCATCGGTGTGGTCTTCAGCAGCAGCTTCGACGGCAGACCCATCGCTCCCGGCAGAATACGCATCAAAAACGTCTTCATCGCCTTTATATTCTATATTATCAGCTATATTTTCAGGAACAACCTCTGAAACCTGATCACCCAGGCTGACGGGCGCATCGGCTTGCTCCAGGCCGAATGCCTCGCGGTCTGCCACCTCGTCCTGACGCTCCAGAAACGGGTTGTCGTCGAGCATCTGCTCGACTTCCTGGCCAAGTTCCAAGGTCGACAACTGCAACAGACGGATGGACTGCTGCAACTGCGGCGTGAGGGCCAGATGCTGCGAAACGCGTAAAGACAGGCCCTGCTTCATGACACCCGCAGGACAAAGGCCATGGACGCACTCATCTGCATGCCGCGCTCACATCCTGAAGTGCTCGCCCAGGTACACCCGGCGAACATCGGCGTTGTCAACGATCTCGGAGGGCGTGCCTTGCGCCAGCACCGTGCCCTCGTTGATGATGTAGGCATGGTCACAGATGCCCAGCGTTTCGCGAACGTTGTGATCGGTGATCAGCACACCGATGCCGCGCGCCTTGAGGAAGCCGATGATGCGCTGGATCTCGATGACGGCAATCGGGTCAATGCCCGCAAACGGCTCATCCAGCAAGATGAACCTCGGGTTGGTGGCCAGTGCCCGCGCGATTTCCACACGCCGACGCTCCCCACCCGACAAAGCCGGTGCCGGCGACATGCGCAGATGATCGACCCGCAACTCGCCCAGCAAGGCATCGAGCCGCTGTTCAATGAGCGTGCGGGTCAAGGGCTTGCCATGCGCGTCCTGCTGCAACTCCAGCACGGCGCGGATGTTGTCTTCAACGTTCAACTTGCGGAAGATGGACGCTTCCTGGGGCAAATAGCCCAACCCCAGACGGGAACGGCGGTGGATGGGCTGGTTCTCGACAGACTGGCCATCCAGCGTGATGCTTCCCCCGTCGGCCCGCACCAGGCCGACGATCATGTAAAACGAGGTGGTCTTGCCCGCACCGTTGGGGCCCAGCAGGCCCACCACCTCACCCTTGTTGACGGCGAGTGACACATCCTTGACCACTTTGCGGCTGCCGTAAGACTTGCGCAAATGGCGTGCCTCCAACCGTGCCACGGCCCCTGCCTCCGAGGCGGCGGAAGAGGCCACCTGCTGCGTGACATCAGGCATGCTCAACGACCCACCCCTTGCAACTGTCCGCTCGGGCGCAATGTGGCCTTGTCTGTTGCCGGTGCAGGCTGAGGTTTGCCATCGGCCGGTGGTTTGGGCGTGGGGGTCAGCATGGCCCGCACCCGACCGGATGGGTTGGACGCGGTCCGGTTGGCCGGCCCGCCGTCGACGGTGAACGTCTCGGCCACGTTGTTGTAGACGATCAGGCTGCCCGCCGTTTCATCGGCCAACGTGGCACCCCGGTAACGGCGCAGCACGGCACGCTGCTCGAAGCGGACCGTGTCGGCCTGACCGTTGTAATCGATGCGATCGGCCACGCCTTCGATGTATTCGTCGAGCCCTTCCCGCTTCTGGCGGAAAAATGCCTGCTCGGTGGGCGTGCCAGTGACCACGCCAAACTGGTTGCCTTGACTGTCCTGGCGCACCTCTACCCGGCCGCCCCGGATGACGATGGTGCCCTTGGTGATGACGACATTGCCCGTGAAGACGCTGAGTTGCTTGGCATCGTCGTAGCGCAGGGCATCGGCCTCGGCATGCATGGGCTTGTCGCGGTCAGCGGTTTCGGCATGCAGCACACCACCTAACAGCCCGCTGCATGCGACCACGATAGCAAGCAAACGGCCGCATGAGCGGCCGGCAAAAGAAGCGTGAAACGGTGCTGTGTTCATGGCGGCATGTATTTTGCTTGCCATTGTAACTTTGGACCCGGCATCAGGTCCGAACATCCAGCCCATTCAAAGGGCTAACCGCGATCCGGTCGTCGAGCCGGATCGGACACCGCTCAAGCCTTGCGGCTCACCTCGGCCAAATGCTCCACAACGGCCAGCACGCGCTCCATGGTGCCTGCCAGCGAACCGGAGGTGAAGTACTGCCCTGCCACACCCATGGCAGGCACACCGTCGAGTTGGTAGGCCTCGGCCAGTTGCGACGCACGCTTGACTTTGCCACTCATGCTGAACGAGTTGTACTGCTCCAGGAACTTGGTTTTGTCCACGCCCTGTTTGACCACCCAGTTGACGATGTCGTCCTGCGTGTTCAACGCCACCTTGTCGCCGTGGAGCGCCGTGAACACCTTGTGATGCACCTCGTCCACCTTGCCCATGGCCTCCAGGGCGAAATAGAGGCGTTGTAGCGGCGACTGGTTGTCGCGGAACGCCACGGGGATGCGCCGCACCACGATGTGCGCGGGTGCTTTCTTGGCCCAAGCGTCGAAAGCAGGTTCAAACTTGGCGCAATGCGGGCACCAGTAACCAAAGAACTCCAACACCTCGACCTTGCCGGCCGGTGTGTCGACCGGAGCCGGGCGGCTCAATTTGATGTAGTCCTTGCCGGCAACGGGCGCTTTGGCCTGCGCATGAGCCAACGGGACCGACAGCCCCCAGGCAGAAGCCGACAACACCACAACCTGCGAAAAATCACGACGACGCATCTTGAAACACTCCTTGTAAGCGGATTGGTGTCAGGTTCTGACAGTTTGGTTCCCTCGCGACTGTGGGCAACACAGCCAGCCGACGGCAACACCACGAACCGTCAACGCTGCACGCGCACCAGCGCGGTTTCGAGCCCGCTGGGCTGCAAGTCTTCCTTCATCTTTTCGGCATCCGACAGGCGTTCGTACGGCCCCAGGCGCACACGGTACACCGTTCGGCCAGACTGCTCTCGCTCGGAAATGCGGGCATCCAGCCCCATCAGCACGAGTTTGGCCCGCTGCGCCTGAGCGTCTTCGGGCGTGCGGAACGCACCCACCTGCACAAAATAGGTGAAAGGCTCTGCAGACTTGCCTGTCGGCTCGGGCGCTGCGGCTGGCGCGGTGCTGACGACTTTGCCGCCCGACTTGGCCTGGGCCAGATCACCCAGCGGATCGGACGAATACACCTTACCCTTGGCATCCACCGTCGCTTCTTTGGCGGCAGCCTCGGCTTTGGCAGCGGCGGCCTTGATGTCCTCGGCCGCCTGCTTCCGGGCTTTGGCGGCTTCGGCATCAGCTGCAGGCGCAGGCGCTGGGGTGTCCTGTATCGGTGTGGGCGGCGCCTCGGCAGGCTTGACCTGTTTGCCGCCCAGAGACGCATTGGGGTTCCAGTTTTTATTGCGCTCGGCCTCGACGGCATCTTCCGATGCCTTGCGCGAAATCATCCTGTCTACAAACGGCACGGGCACCTTGGTGACATAAACCGCCACTGCCAGTGCACCGACCAGGCCCAGCAGAACACCCAGGATGAGCCCCAGAAACGTACCCCCGAACTGGTAGCGAAGATGTGTGTGGGTCATGGACTGTTACCTGCTGCCTTGAAAAGAACGTTTCCGGAAAGGTTCGCGGTCGTTGGTTTGCGTCGTTTGTGTCAACTGGTCGCCGTCACATCCGGGTCGGCGCGCTCACGCCCAATACCGCCAGGCCATTGGCCAGCACCTGCGCCGTGGCAGCCACCAGTGCCAGTCGGGCCTGTTTGACGGTTACGTCATCGACCAGGATGCGCTCGGCATCGTAATAGCTGTGGTAGCTGGAGGCCAGGTCGCGCAGGTAGAACGTGATGTCATGCGGGGCATTGTCTGCCGCTGCGGCTGTCAGCATGGCCGGGTACTGCGCCAGCTTGAGCATCAGCGCGGCAGCCTGGGGGCCTTCCAACGGAGACAGGTCTACCGAAGCCAGTTGGGACACTTGCCCCCCATCTTTCTCGGCCCACGCCGCCAGCACCGAGCAGATGCGGGCATGGGCGTATTGCACGTAATAAACCGGGTTGTCGTTGTTCTGGGCCAGCGCCAGGTCGATGTCGAACACGTATTCGGTGTCGGGCTTGCGGCTGAGCAGGAAGAAGCGCACCGCGTCTTTGCTGGTCCACTCGATCAGGTCACGCAGCGTGACGTAGCTGCCGGCACGCTTGCTGATCTTGACCTCTTCGCCGCCACGCATGACGCGCACCATGGTGTGCAACACGTAGTCGGGGTAGCCCTGCGGAATGCCCACATGGGCCGCCTGCAGGCCCGCGCGCACGCGGGCAATCGTGCCGTGGTGGTCCATGCCCTGGATGTTGACCACCCGGGTAAACCCACGCTCCCACTTGGCGATGTGGTAGGCCACGTCGGGCACAAAATAGGTGAAAGTGCCGTCCTGCTTGCGCATGACACGGTCCTTGTCATCGCCGTAATCGGTGCTTTTCAGCCACAGCGCGCCGTCCTGTTCGTAGGTGTGGCCATTGGCCACCAGTTTGGCTACCGCCGCGTCCACACGTCCGCTGGTGTACAGGCTGGACTCCAGGTAATAGTGGTCGAACCTCACCTCGAAGGCTTTCAGGTCCAGGTCCTGCTCGTGGCGCAAGTAGGCCACTGCGAACTGACGGATGCCATCCAGGTCGTTGACATCACCGCTGGCGGTGAAGGCCCGGTCATCGGCCTTCACCGTTTTGCCAGCCAGGAAGTCGTTGGCGATGTCCTGGATGTAATCGCCGTTGTAGGCCGCTTCGGGCCAATCGGTGTCACCCGGCTTCAGGCCCCTGGCGCGCAACTGCGTGCTGTTGGCCAGCGTCTGGATCTGCACGCCCGCGTCGTTGTAGTAGAACTCGCGCCACACATCCCACCCCTGCGTGGCCAGCAGGTTGCAGATGGCATCGCCCAGCGCCGCCTGTCGGCCATGGCCAACGTGCAGCGGGCCGGTCGGGTTGGCCGAAACAAACTCCACCAGCACACGCTGCCCGTTGGCAGGCTGGGTGCCGAAGGCGGTGCCTTGTGCCAGCACGTCACGCACGATGGCCTGTTTGGCGGCGGGCTTCAGACGGATGTTGATGAAGCCTGGCCCGGCAATCTCCAGCGCATCGACCCATTGGCCAAACGCTGGCGTGGCGCGCAAAGCGGCGCACAGGGCCTCGGCCAGCTGACGGGGGTTCTGTTTGAGTGGCTTGGCCAGTTGCATGGCAGCGGTGCAGGCAAAGTCACCGTGCGCGGCCACTTTGGGCGATTCGAACACAGCCCTGTCGGCCGAACCAGGGGCCAGTTTGTCGAGTTCCGTGGCCAGGGCGGCCAGCAATTCCTGTTTGATGTGAAGCATATGGGGGGATTTTAGGTGCCCACTGGCCCCAGCACCTTCCAAGCGGCAAACTGCCGCACGGGTGTGGCGTGCAAGCGGATGGACGTTGCATTTCTTCACATTTGTGCCCTTTGCACGCGCCACAGTCATACTTGCATGCGCACAATGCAGCCGCTGGCTGTGTAGCAGACACGCACCCCTCCCTTCAACCCGTTTCGAGGATCGTCACATGATCAAACTTGCACCCACCCTGGCGTTGGGCCTGGCACTGGCCACCGGTTCCGCTTTTGCAGCGGACGAGCCCACCGCGCAGCAGAACAAAATGAAAACCTGCAACGCCGAAGCGGGCAAAAAAGAACTCAAAGGCGACGAGCGCAAGGCTTTCATGAGTTCATGCCTCAGCGCCAAGGCCGAGCCGCCGGTCGACCCCAAAACCGCCCAGCAAAACAAAATGAAGACCTGCAACGCCGAAGCGGGCAAGAAAGAACTCAAGGGCGACGAGCGCAAGGCCTTCATGAGCTCGTGCCTGAAAGGCTGATGGGTTGCACCCAGGCGCGGTATCTGCCGCCCGACCCAGAAACCCGGCGTTCGCCGGGTTTTTTTATAAATTATTCGCCTCTAACGCTTTACCAGCGAGGCATTATCACTACCGAAACTGCACCAATTGCGTAGCTGCCGCTGCCTTCACGGCCTGGGTCAACCGGGCGGCTGACGGGGCCTCCCGCTCCCAGTGTTGCCAGTACAACGCCACGTCAACAGTGGCACCGGGCAGCAACTCGTGCAACGCAGGCCGGCCCTCGCGCAGCGCCAGCTGCTGGTCAGGTACCATGCCCCAGCCCATGCCCAGTTCGATGGCCATTTCAAACCCATCGACCGCCGGGGCGAAGTGGCGCGGGTAGGCAGGCTGGCGCAAACCGAAATGCTGCAACAGGAAGGCATCCTGCAAACCGTCTTTGCGGTTGAAGATGACGGCAGGCGTGGCCAGCAGGCGGTGAACCGACAAACCGCCCCCCTCGCCCTGCACCGAGGCCACCAGGTCGGCTGACCCCACACAGCGGTAACGCATCACGCCCAGCGGTTCGGCCACGCAGCCCCGCATGGCACGTGAAAGGGTGGTCACACACCCTAAAACGTCGCCGCTTTTCAGGGCATCGTGGGTGTGATCCTGGTCATCGATCACGATGTCCAGCAGCAAGCGGTGTGCCGCCAGCAGCGGCGCGACCCCAGGCAAAAACCAGCCGGCCATGCTGTCGGCGTTGATGGCGACGCTCAGGGTCTGCCAAGGGTTGTCACCCGCTGCGCCACCACGGTTCAGGCCCTGGATCAGGTCCGCCTCCATCAGGCGCACCTGGCGCACATGGGTCAGCAACGCCTGCCCCGCCGAAGTGGCCCGCACGGTTTTGCCCCGCACCAGCAGGCGCTGACCCACGGCCTGCTCCAGCGACTTGATGCGCAGCGACACCGCCGCCAGCGTGACATTCAGGGCCTGGGCCGCCGCCACAAAGCTGCCGTGGTCGGCCACTGCGGCCAAAGCGTCGAGTTGTCGGGCATCGAGCATGGGCAATTGCTTTAGAAAATATTGATCAAACTTAATTCATTTTAATTCAGTTTAACAAAATAAGGATAACCGACACACTCGCCGCCATCGCTCTGCAACCCTCTTCACATCTTTGCTGGCAGCCTGTCATGAACGCCCTGTCCCTCTCCGTTTTCAACCCCACTTTCAGCGCCGGTCTGGTGTTGAGCCTGTCGCTCATCATGGCCATCGGCCCACAGAACGCCCATGTGTTGCGCATGGGCCTGCAACGCCAGCATGTCTGGCTGACGGTGGCCGTGTGCATCGTGGCCGATGTGCTGCTGATTGCCCTGGGTGTGCTGGGCCTGGCCCAGCTCGGCGGCCTGTCCGACAAGCTGCAAGGCGCGCTGGTGGGGGCTGGCGTGCTGTTCCTCGCGGTGTATGGCTGGGAAGCGGCCCGTCGCTTCCTCAAACCGACCCAGCTGACCAGCGTGGTCTCGGCAGAACCCCTGGCTCCGGCGGCTGCCGTCAACCGCCGGCAAGCTGTGGCCTCGGCACTGGCGTTTTCCTGGTTGAACCCCCATGCCTGGCTGGACACGGCCGTGCTGATTGGCACCGCCTCGCTGGCCTATGGCGCACCCGGCAACACCGTGTTCGGCCTGGGTGCCGCCGTCGGCTCAACCGTGTGGTTTCTGGTGCTGGGTGCCGCCGTGTTCTGGGCGGGCCGTCGCCTGGGGTCTGCCACGCTGTGGCGCTGGCTGGACGGCCTGGTGGCACTGATGATGTGGGGAACCGCAGCGGTTCTGATCAAAAGCCTGTTCTGACAAAAAAGCACGCAACGAACCTACCAAGAAAAAAGGTCGGCTTCGTCACGTGAAGCCGACCTTTTTCTGGATGGGAGCCAGATTACATCATCCCAAGCATACGTGGGAACCAGAGCGACAATCCAGGCCAATAGGTCACCACGGCCAGGAAGCCCAGCATGGACAGCAGCCAGGGCCAGACCGCGACGGTCAATTCGGTGATGCCCATTTTGGTGATGCCAGACGCCACGTAAAGATTCAAACCGACAGGCGGGTGACACATGCCGACTTCCATGTTCACCACCATGATGATGCCGAAGTGCACCGGATCAATGCCCAGCTTCATCGCCACCGGGAACAGGATGGGCGCAAAAATCAGAACAATGGACGATGGCTCCATGAAGTTACCGGCCAACAGCAGGATCACGTTGACAGCCAGCAGGAAGGTGATCACGCCCAGACCATTACCCAGCATCCAATCTGCCAATGACTGGGGGATGTTCTCGTTGGTCATGATGAAGCTGAACAGCACGGCATTGGTGATGATGTACAGCAGCATGGCAGACATGTTGGCCGAGTTCAGCAACACACGGGGCACATCTTTCAGACCCATATCCTTGTAAACAAACACAGCTACAAAAAAGGCGTAAACCGCGCTCATGGCCGCAGCCTCGGTGGGCGTGAACATGCCGGTGTAGATCCCCCCCATCACGATCACGATCAGCACCAACCCCCAAGCTGAGGCCCTGAAGGCCTTCAGACGCTCACCCCAGGTCGCTTTGGGCAAACGGGGGTAGTCAAATTTTTTGGCCCGGTACCAGGTCACGCCAGCCAACACGCCTGCCAGGGCGATGCCGGGCACCACCCCTGCCATGAACAGCGCACCCACAGATGTGTTTGTGGCCACGGAGTACATCACCATCACGATGGACGGCGGAATCAGGATGCCCAGCGCGCCCGATGTCGTGATCACACCCGCGCCAAAGCTGCGTGGAAACCCGGCCTTGACCATGGCTGGCAGCAGAATGGATCCGATGGCCACCACCGTTGCCGGACTGGAGCCCGACACAGCCGCAAACAGTGCGCAAGCGAGCACGCCACCCAAACCCAAACCCCCATACCAGTGACCGACCATGCTGGCAGCAAAGTTGATCATTCGCCGTGCCACCCCGCCATGGGTCAGAAAGTTGCCCGCCAGGATGAAGAACGGGATGGCCATGATCTCGAACTTCTCGATGCCGGTGAACAACTTGAGTGCCACCGACTCCAGCGGCACCTGCGTGAACCCGAACAGGAAGGTCAGAACCGTCAACCCCAGTGAAATGGAGATCGGCATGCCGGTGAGCATCAGCACCAGCAACAAGGTAAAGATGATGGCGGCGCTCATTTGGTCTGCCCCTTGGATGGATAGGTGGGTGCGGCAGCTTCGCCCAGTTGGGCGTGCTTGAGGTCTTGAGGGTGCAAGTTATCAGGCATGGCGTACACGTCCACGTCAACAGGCACCTCTTCGTCCAGACCATCCACATGCCCGTGGTCGTGGTGCGGCAACTCGCCGGTTCTGATGAAGCTCACCAGGACCTGCAAGAACCGGAAACACATGAGGCTGGTCCCCAGCGGAATTGCGCTGTAAACCATCCAGGTGGGCCACTCGAGGTCGGGCGTGGTGGGGCCTTCAGGTATGCCCTCAACCGACTTGCCCAGGAGATTGAAGAAATAATGGTGTGCGCCGTTTTCCCATACGAATCCGCCACCCAAGGCGGCAACGATCGCGGTGAACAGGGCACCCGCAGCCAGGCCGAACACGATGAACTTGGCTCGCATGTTTGCATCGAGGCGGTTGATGAGCACGTCCACCCCGACATGGATGCCGGTGCGCACGCCATATGCCGCACCAAACTTGGCCATCCACACGAACATGATGATGGTCAGTTCCTGGGCCCAGGTCAGATTGATGGACAACAGCCAGTCCTGCACACCTGGAACGCTCAGGCCTGCAGCATAGCGATGCACAACGGACACAAAAATGATGAGCGTGGCTGCGCCCATGAGGAATGTGACGAGCCATTCCTCAAGGTGATCAAGAAGTTTCATGATGGGTACCCTGGTCATTCGGGGTTGGAACAACGGTTCAGCCGCCATGGGCTTTCGACCGACCGACCGTCCGGCAGGCAGGCACCCGGATGCACTTGATTCGGGTGTGCCAATCGAAAGAAGGGGCCGATTCAAGCCCCCTGACTTCAGTTGGGGTTGAAGCCGGTTTCCTTGTAGAACATCTGCAAGGTTTCCTTGCCTACACGGTCAGCCATCTTGGTGTGAACCGGATTCATGGCTTTCTTGAACGCATCACGCTCTTCTTTGGTGGGGGTGTAAACCGTGGTCTTGCCGGACTTCTTCACGCCCTCCAGCGCCATGTCGTTTTCTTCCTGCGCAATTTTGTTGGCGTAGAGCGTGGCGTCCTTCATCGCCTGTTCCAACTGGGTGCGCACGGGAGCAGCCAGACCGTCCCAAAACTTCTTGTTCACGATGACGGCATAACCCAGGTAGCCGTGGTTGGTCAGCGTCATGTGCTTCTGCACCTCATGCATCTT
>DDUQ01000119.1:0-9105 GCA_002344885.1 Comamonadaceae bacterium UBA2334 | reverse complement strand
CTTCTGCACCTCATGCATCTTCTGGGTGTAGAAATTGGAGATCGGATTCTCGGTACCGTCCACTACACCTGTTTGCAGCGCCTGATACACCTCCGAAAACGCCATCACCTGAGGAATGCCACCGATGGAGCGGATTTGCTCTTCCAGCACCTTTGAAGACTGGATGCGCAGCTTCTTGCCCTTGAGATCAGTCGGCACCTTGACTGGGAAGTTGGCTGAAAACGACTTGAATCCGTTGTCCCAATAAGCCAGGCCTTTGATGCCTTTGGGCTCCAGCTTAGCCAGCAGGGCTGCACCCACAGGCCCCTGCGTCACCTTGTGCAGTTCCGCTGCATCGTCAAACATGAACGGGAAATCGAACGCCTCGAACTCTTTGACGCCCAACGGACCGAACTTGGCCAAGGACGGTGCCAGCATCTGAACAGAGCCAATCTGCAGTGCCTCCATTTCTTCCTTGTCTTTGTACAGCGCCGAGTTGGCATACACCTCGACCTTGACTGCGCCCTTGGTCAGCTCCGCTGCCTTTTTGGCAAAAAATTCGGAAGCTTTGCCTTTGGGCGTATCGGCCGCCACCACGTGGCTGAACTTGATGACGATAGGCTGCGCGAATGCGCTTGCACCGAGAGCCAGCAGCGCGCCGGCCAGAACAAATTTCAATTTCATGGGGGTGTCTCCGATCGAGGGATGCGTCAAAAACCTGACAGGACGCAACGATATCGATCACCCCCTCAGTGCGTAACTGTGGCGTTCAACAGTTCAACATCTAGGGTTTACCCTGATTGAAGAGCCTGACGGATGTCAGCCAGCCAGTGCGCGCCGATGCGCTGGCCCAATGCATCGTGCACACCTTGGGTAGCACGGCGCATGGCCTCAAGCTGCGCGGCACTGGGCGTGTGCACGCGTGCCCCCCCCGTCTGACGCAAGGCGTTAAGGGCACTGGCGTTCTGTTCGTCGGCAATGGCGTTGCCGTGGGCCAAGGCCTCGGCCAAAGCCTCCCCGATCAACTGCCGGTCGGCAACGTTCACGCCTTCCCAGAATCGCTGGTTGGTCACCACGGCGTACCCCAGGTAGGCGTGCTGCGTCAGACTCAGGTCGCTCTGCACCTCGTGCATGCGTTGCGTCCAGAAGTTCGACACCGGGTTTTCAGTACCGTCCACCACCCCTGCAGCCAGTGCACGGTGCGTTTCGCTGAACGCGAGCGTGACGGGACGTGCGCCCAGCGCACGCATTTGCTCGGCAATCACGCGCGAAGCCTGCACACGCATGCGCAAACCCGCAAAGTGGGCGGGCTCGAGCAGGGGCCGGTTGGCACTCATGTGCTTGAAGCCGTTGTCCATGAAGCCCAGCCCCACCAGCCGCTGACGCTGCAACCTGGCCAACAGGCGTGCACCCAGAGGGCCCTGGGTCACGCGCCGCACACTGGCCAGGTCGGCAAACAGGTACGGCAGGTCGAACAGCTCGAACTCGGCAAACCCCACACGCCCGAATTTGGACAGCGAAGGTGCCAGCATTTCCACCGCACCCAGCTGCAACGCCTGCATTTCATCGTGGTCGCCGTACAACTGGGCGTTGGGATGCACGCTCACCTGAATGCGCCCCTCCGATCGCTGCGACACCAGAGCGCGAAAGCGCTCCACCGCCAGGCCCTTGGGCGTGTCCGGTGCCACCACATGCGCAAAGCGGATCAGCAGTTCGGCCCGTGCGTGGCCCAATGCGCCCGGCGGCGATGCCAACGCCTGTGCACCGCCCAGCGCCGCGCAGGCTGAAGCCGCCACGCCGTGCAACACACGGCGTCGACTGAGGTTTGCAACAGTGGCAAGTTTCAACATGGTGGCTATGCTATGGCTGACGTGTCGATCATGCACTCCGATGCAACCCTCACCCGCCCACACCACCCTCGACTTTGCCTTGCTGAACCAGGCGCTACCCCACACAGGGCTGCGCAGCCGACGCATGCTACTGGTGCTGACGGCCATGCTGGCGCTGGTCACGGCGGCCGTGGTGGCTTTGGTGATCTACCTGCAACACCACGAGCGGAGCGAGACTGCACGCAACCGCGCTGCAGACGGTCAGTGGCTGGAACAAAGTGTGCGCTTTCACTTCAACCGGCTCGAAGAAGACTTGCTGGTACTGGCCCGGCAGGCCGTCGCCGTTTCCCCACACAGTGCCCCGCCCTCGATGCTGGGCGGACAAATCTGGAACGCGCCAGGGGCCGTGCAATGGCACGGCTGGCTGCCCGATTTGACGGCCGCCGCCAGCAGCAACTGGCCTGAAGTGGGCACAGTACATGCACGCACCCACCCCGACAACGCCGACCTGCTGGCCAGCATGCTCGAGGTGGCCAAAGGGCTGCGCCGCTCGGCTTACGGCGGACCGCTGAAACAAGCGGACGGCCAGCCCACCGACGTGGTGTGGCTGGCGGTGCCCTTCTTCGAGCGCGGGCAATACAAAGGCGTCTACATAGCCGTGCTGTCCATGCAAACCAGCGTGCAGAGCGTGGTGCCCCCCTGGTTCCACCGGCAGCATGCCATCCGGCTCATCGGTGATGCCGCTCACGGCGCAGCCGAGCCCGATGCCGATGCCATCGGTCCCCACATGGTCCCCATGAACCTGGCAGGCACCGACCTGTTCATCGAAATGGCGCCCCTCGCGCCCCAGCCCGCCGTGGTGCCCCGGCTGTTCCTGGCAGTGGCCGTGGTTTTTTTGCTGGGCATGGTGGTCAGCCTGCTGGCCTTGCTGCGCGACGTGCGCAAACGTCAGCAGGTGCAGGCGATGCTGCAGGCACAGGTTGCCCTGCGGACAGCGATGGAAAGCTCGGTCACCATAGGGCTGCGGGCCTGGACCCTCGGCGGTCAGATCCTGTACGTCAACGACGCGTTCTGCCGGATGGTGGGCTACAGTGCGAGCGAGCTGATCGGCCGGTCTGCCCCGTTACCGTACTGGCCACCGGAACTGACCGAAGACCTGAGCGAGGTCCACCGCGACATCATTCACCAGGGCACCGAGCAGGCTGGCGTGGAGGTGCAGTTTCAGCACCGCAGCGGGCGGCGTGTGGACGTGCTCATCCACGAGGCCCCCCTGACCACTGCCGCCGGAGAACAGGTGGGGTGGATGAGTTCGGTGCTGGACATCAGCGAGCGCAAGCGGGCCCAGCACATGGCCGAGGTGCAACAACAGAAGCTGGAAGCGTCGGGCCGCCTCGTGGCCATGGGCGAAGTGGCCTCCACCCTGGCTCATGAACTCAACCAACCTTTGGGCGCACTCAGCAGCTTTGCCAACGGCCTGCTCAACCGGTTGGGCAGCGACTCCATCACGCTCGCCGACGTGGGTCCCGTGGTGGAACGCATGGCCAGATTGGCAGAAAAGGCAGGCAGCATCATCCAACGTGTCAACGCGTTTGCACGGCGACGCGAACTGTCCCTGCAAACGCTGGACTGGGCCGCTTTTGTCCGCCGCGTGACCGCACACACCCACGGCACAGCCGGTGTCACACTGCAGCCGCTGCCAGCCGATGGACACCTGTGGGTGCTGGCCGACGGCCTGCTGCTGGAGCACGTGGTTCACAACTTGGTCAGCAACGCACAGGACTGGGCGCCGAGGGGGCACGCCACTTCCCCGCAGGTTCGCATGTGGGTGGACGTTGACCCCACGCAGCAGACCACGTCGTTCCATGTGGCCGACACCGGCCCCGGCGTGCCCGATGACGAGCGGGAGCGCATCTTCAGCGCGTTCTTCAGCACCAAGGAAGGTGGCATGGGCATGGGGCTGGCCATTTGCCGTTCCATTGTCGAAGCGCATCATGGCCGCATCAGCGTGGCGCGCGACCCCAATCTGGGCGGCGCCAGGTTCAGCATCTGGCTACCCCTGTCACCCGCCCCCGCTGCCACCGACCCGGTGGCCACCCCGCCTTCAGGAGCACCGAGTTGACACACCCAGTGATTCACATTGTTGACGACGACGCCGACATCCGCGACGGCCTGGCCTGGCTGTTCGATTCGCGGGGCTACCGCGCCATCGGCTGGCCCAACGGCCCCGACTTCTTGCAGGCAGCCGCATCGCAAACGCCAGACTGGGGCCATGCCGCAGTGCTGCTGGACATCCGCATGGAGCCCCTGTCAGGCCTGGCCACCTTCGAAAAGCTCAAACAGATGGCCTGCCCCTGGCCCGTGCTGTTCCTGACCGGGCATGGCGACGTCAGCATGGCGGTGGCCGCCGTCAAGAACGGCGCGTGGGACTTTCTGGAAAAGCCGTTTCAGGACAACCAACTGGTTGACCGCGTCGAAGCGGCGCTGGCTGCCGCCGTGGCGCGCGCAGATGCAGAAGGTCAGAGCCGCCAACTCAAGACCGCGCTGGCCAGCCTGAGCCAGCGCGAGCACGAGGTACTGGCCGAGTTGCTGCAGGGCCACTACAACAAGAACATTGCCGACCACCTCGGCATCACCCAGCGCACCGTGGAGTTCCACCGCGCCAACATTTTTGACAAGCTGGGGGTGAGCTCGGCGGTCGAACTGGCCCATCAGTTGGGCAAGTTGCAGGCCGCCGAGAATGAAAACAGGCCTAACCGGCCAGCCGCTCCATAACGGCTGGCCACGCAAAAAAATAGCAACAAACGACGCCAATCAAGCGCCAGAGCACATTTTTATTTATAGTTTTCGCCACTGTTCTTGGCACAGGCCATCGGCCAGGCTGTGCCAGTGGATAGACTCCCCCTCCCACCCGCTGCGGGTGGCAATGGATCAGGCCAATGCCCCGTCACGGGGCCCAGATGGAAAGAGATAACCGTGTTCAAGAATGTGTGGGTGTATGCAGTGGTGGGCGGCTGGCCCGAGTCCTTGACCGTGCTGGAAGATGCACTCACGGCCATGCCGTTCGTGCCCGGCACCGCCAGCCAGGACAAGACCGTGGGCTGGATGCCCGCGCGCGGCCAGAGCCATGGCGTCATGGCCGAATCGGTCAACGGGCAGTGGATGCTGCGCTTCATGGTCGAGACGCGGCAGGTGCCCGCCTCCATCATCCAGCGCCGGGTGGAAGAAGCGTGCGAGCAGATCGAAGCCACCTCGGGCCGCAAACCCGGCAAGAAAGAAAAGCGCGACCTGAAAGAAGACATCAAGGCCGCCCTGTTGCCGCAGGCCTTCCCGCGCCAGCAGTCCACCTGGGTATGGCTGGACCCCACCACCCACCGCCTGGTGCTGGACACCACCAGCGCCGCCCGGGCCGACGACATCCTGACCGCCCTGGTGAAACTGCTCGATGGCTTCGTGGCCGAGCCACTGAACACCGCCACCTCGCCCACCACCGCCATGGCCACCTGGCTGGCCGAACAGGCCGCTCCGGCGGGCTTTGCCATCGGGCAGGAATGCGAGCTGAAGTCAGCCGACGAAAGCCAGGCCGTGGTGCGTTACGCCCGCCACCCGCTGCTGACCGACGAGGTACAAGCCCACCTGGCCCAGGGCAAACAGCCCACCCGGCTGGCCCTGCAGTGGGACGACCGCGTCAACTTCGTGCTGACCGACAGCCTGCAACTGAAAAAACTGGCGTTTGAAGACAGCGTGCTGGACCAGGCCAAGGCCCAAGGCCAGCATGCAGACGACTTCGACGGCAGCGTGCTGATGGCCACCGCCGAACTCGGCCCCCTGATTGGCGACCTGATCGACGCGCTGGACGGCCTGGCACCATTCGGGATGGCCCCCGCCAAACCCGACACCGCACCACCCGCCCCTGCGGCCGCACCGAACACTGGGATGCCAGGCGCTTCGGTGACACCCACCGTCACCCGCTCGGACCGGGGTGTGACCACCCGCACCCTGCAAAGCAACCCGAACGACGACAGCCCGCCGTTCTGACCGCCCGACTCGGTGCACGGGTCCCCAGCCTGCCCCTGCACCAGACAACGTGCGTAAACTGTGCCCAATCCGGAGGGGAACCGCCTTGCCACGCGCATCCAAACCTTACGACATCGTCCTGTATGGGGCGACCGGCTTTGTCGGCCGCCAGACAGTTGCCTACCTCGCCGCCCACCAAGAGGTTCAGGCCAGCGGCCTGCGCTGGGCCATTGCCGGCCGCAACCGCGCCAAGCTGGAAGCGATCCAACGCGAGTTGCACGCCCCCCAGGCGGGTGTGCTGGTGGCCGATGCCGCCGACACGGCAGCACTCGACACCCTGGCACGCAGCGCCCGCGTGGTGCTCAGCACAGCAGGCCCCTTTGCGCTGTACGGCACGCCGCTGGTCGAAGCCTGCGTGCGCCATGGCAGCCACTACGTGGACATCACCGGTGAAACACCTTGGGTCAAGGGACTGATTGAACGCCTCCACACCCGTGCCGTGCAGCAGCACACGCGCATCATTCCCTGCTGCGGATTCGACTCCATTCCGTCCGACATCGGCACCTACCTGGCCCAGACCACCATGCGCGCCACACACGGGCGGGACTGCGTCGACGTCAAGGCGGCCTTCAGCATCCGCGGTGGATTCAATGGCGGCACGCTGGCGTCGTTTTTCAACATGCTCGACGCGGGGCAGTCACAAGCCATGCGCGATCCGTTCCTGCTGAACCCGGCTGACCGACGCCCTGCCAACCCGGCCGCACACGGCGACCCTGTGGCGCCGTTTTTCGATGCCGACCTGAACAGCTGGCTGGGCCCTTTCTTCATGGCACCGGTCAACACACGCGTGGTTCGCCGCAGCGCCGCCCTGCTGGGTTACGACCCCGACTTTCACTACCAGGAATACCTGCGGCTGGGCCGTGGTGCCAGCCGGGCCGTTGCCGCCGCCGCGCTCAGTGCGGGCTCGGTCGCCACCCAGTGGGCCATGGCCCTGAAGCCCGTGCGTGCGCTGGCCCAACGCCTGGCCCCAGCCCCTGGCGAAGGCCCGTCAGAGGACAGCATGGACGGGGGCTCGTTCCAGACCCGCATCGTCGGTCGCGCCGCCGATGGCACACGGGTGCATGGCCGCATCGCCGACCAGGGTGACCCCGGTAACCGGGCCACCACCAAACTGGTGTGCGAGTCAGCCCTCGCACTCGCCTTGCAGGCCAACGAGCTTCCGCATGGCCGCAACCATGGTGGCGTCCTCACACCGGCCAGCGGTCTGGGCGATGTGCTGGTGGCACGTTTGCGGGCGGCCGGCATGACCGTGGAGATGAACTGACCATGCGCCACACACCTTCGGCCCCCTTGACGGTTTGCCGTCCGACAGCCCTGATCACCGGCGCATCCGCCGGCATCGGTGCCGAGCTCGCGCGCTGCCATGCCCGCGCGGGGCATGACCTCATCCTGGTGGCCCGGCGCACCGACGCGCTGCAGGCACTGGCCAGCGAGTTGCAGGCGCAGCACGGCATACACGCCCGCGTGCACGGGACAGACCTGGCCCGCAGCGACGCCGCCAACAACCTGCACGCCGACCTCCAGCGTCGTGGCCTGAACGTGGATGTGCTGGTGAACTGTGCCGGCGTGCTGCACCAGGGGGCCTTTGCAGCCATGGATGCCGCCCAACACCAGTCCATCATTGACCTCAACATCCGGGCACTCACGTCGATGCTGAGCCACTTCATCCCCGACATGGTGGCGCGTGGCCGGGGGCGGGTGCTCAACGTGGCCTCGGTGGCGGCCTTCCAACCCGTTCCAACGCTGGCGACCTATGCGGCCAGCAAAGCGTATGTGCTGTCGCTCTCCGAATCACTGGCCGAGGAACTCAAGGGCACGGGTGTCACCGTGACGGCGCTGTGCCCGGGCATCACCGCCACGGCCATGATGGAGAAGGCCACGCAGGCAAACGCCAAACTGCAACGCATACCGGGCTTTCTGGTCGGTGACGTCGCCGAAGTGGCCCGCGCGGCGTTTGAAGCCACTCAGCGAGGCGACGCCATCGTGGTGCCCGGTGCCATCAACCAGGGGGCAATGATCGCCTCGCGCGCCACACCGAAGTGGTTGGTCCGTCTGGTTGGCGGGGCCATTGGCAGGCGCACCCTGTAACGCGACAGCAGCCGGAACACCCCACGCCGGGCCAGGTCGACCCCACACCGGGCGGCGACACCCCGCGTGCCATCGACCTCGCCCCGCGTTCACCCGCCCCGCCAGAACTGCGGCTGGCCGTAGCGCTGCTTCAGAAAATCGATCCACAGGCGAACCCGCAGCGCCAGGTGCTTGCGCTGGGGAAAAACGGCGTAAATGCCATTGGGTGGTGCGGCAAAGGCCTCCAGCACCGGCACCAGTCTGCCGGCGGCAATGTCGGCCTCGACTTCCCAGGTGCTGCGCCAGGCAATGCCATAGCCTGCCAGGCACCACTCATGCAGCACCTGGCCGTCCGAGCAGTCCAGCGGGCCGCCGGGGCGCAGGTGAATCAACTCGCTCATGCCCGGCTCGGGTGGGTCCAGCGGCACATGGAACGCCCAGCCACGGGTTTGCGACGCGTCGCTGGACAGGGTGAGGCAGTCGTGCCTGACCAGTTCTGACGGGTGGCGTGGCGTGCCACGGTGGCGCAGGTAGGTGGGCGTGGCCACGCACAGGCGACGGTTGTCGGCCAGGCGCACGCTCACCAGTGATGAATCCGGCAGGTCACCCACCCGAACGGCGCAGTCGTACCCCTCGGCCGCCATGTCCACCACACGGTCGGACAAATTGAGCGACACGGTCACGTCGGGGTGCAGTTCGCGGAAATGCGGCACCAGCGGTGCCACGTGCCGCCGCCCGAAACCGGCCGGTGCCGTGATGCGCAAATGGCCGCTGGCCTTCACCCCGCCCGCGCTGACGCTGGCCTCGGCGTTGGCCAGATCGACCAGCAAGCGCAGGCAGTCTTCCAGAAACGCGCTGCCCTCATGGGTCAGCGTGATGCGGCGGGTGGTGCGCACCATGAGCTTGACGCCCAGGTGCTCTTCCAGGCTGTCCAGCCGCCGCCCGATGATGGCCGGTGCCACGCCTTCCGCCTTGGCGGCAGCCGTCAGGCCNNGTCGGCCAGGCGCACGCTGACCAGGCTCGAATCCGGCAGGTCGCCGACGCGCACCGCGCAGTCGAAGCCCTCGTTGACGATGTCGACCACACGGTCCGAGAGGTTCAGCGACACGCTGACCTCAGGGTGCGCGGCGACGAACCCCGGCACCAGCGGCGCCAC
>DDUQ01000092.1:14591-15941 GCA_002344885.1 Comamonadaceae bacterium UBA2334 | reverse complement strand
TCCAGGAGCCGCAGAACTCCTTGATGTGCATGCCGAGCTGAACGTCATTGACACTGATTTTTTTCAGCATGGTGTTCAGGTGCGTGCGGGTCGGGGCGTGCTCAGGATACGTCGGGTCGCAGCCTGGGAGACGACCGGGCGGTTGAAGCAGACAAACGCGGAAACGAGCAGACGCATAAACGAAGAGTGTAAGCCGAGTCGATGGCGTTTCGATCCTGCAAACCGATGGCGGAGGTGTGTTTCGGAGGCAACCGCTTGTGGGCGACGAGCCGTTGTGTCACAGGCGTGGACGGGTCAGTCTAAACCCGGTATCACACAAGGATAAGGGAAAACCCTTATATTCGGCCGTCCACAAGACGCATGCACATTGTTCAGGAGGTTTAAATGCCTGTTTCATCTTCAGTTCAAAACCCAGCAGCGGGTGCCGAGTCCACGAAGGCGGGGCTGAGCCAGCACCCCGTTCCCTCCACCGGCCCGGGGCAGGACATGGTGCGCAGCCTGGCGCTGATGTTCATGGCAGCGCTGATGGCGGCCGTTGTGCTGGTGACCGACCGGATGCTGTTGAGCCGGGTTGGCTTCGGGCACGTGCTCAGTTGGCTTGTGTTGTGGACCGTGCTGCTTTCGGCACTCATGGCTTTGTCGAGGCTGTCTGTCGTGTTGTCGCAGGCCGTTCTGGCTTGGGCGGACCGCGCGTCTCTCCGAGCAGCCCAGGCCAAATCGATTGCACGTCGCGCCACGCTGGCATCCTGACTCCACAAAAAAAGCCACCGTATGGGTGGCTTTCCGTGAATACCCCGGGTGGTCGCGGTTGGCGCACCCCGGGTCAACGAGCAGCAACCGATTGTCAACCGGTCACGGCACACGGCAGGCAGATGCCCGCCGCATCCGATCAGGCGGCTGCCAGGCGCTCTTGCAGGCGCGTCTTGGTCTCCTCGAGTGCCTTCGGCAAGTGGTACTGCAGTTGTGTGAAAAGTTCGTTGTGCAGGCCCAGTTCGGCTGTCCAGGCTGCCTTGTCGATGCTGGTGACGCTGTCGAACTGAGCGGTGTTGAAGTCCAGCCCGGTCCAGTTGATTTCACCATAGCTGGGGCTGGTGCCGAACAGGTTCTCCGACCCCTGTACCTTGCCTTCCAGGCGGTCCACCATCCATTTCAGCACGCGCATGTTCTCGCCGTAACCGGGCCACACAAACTTGCCGTCGTCACCTTTGCGGAACCAGTTCACGCAATAGATGGCGGGCAGCTTGGCACCTTCGGCTTGCAGGCGGTCGCCCATGTTCAGCCAGTGTTGGAAGTAGTCGGCCATGTTGTAACCGGCGAAGGGCAGCATGGCGAACGGGTCGCGGCGCACCA
>DDUQ01000092.1:5316-14334 GCA_002344885.1 Comamonadaceae bacterium UBA2334 | reverse complement strand
GTCGCGGCGCACCACGCCCTGCGCACCGAAGGCGGCAGCGGTGGTTTCCGAGCCCATGGTGGCAGCCATGTAGACGCCTTCCGTCCAGTTGCGGGCCTCGGTCACCAGCGGCACGGTCGTGGAGCGACGGCCACCGAAGATGAACGCATCAATCGGCACACCGGCTGGGTCGTCCCATGCGCTGTCCAGTGCAGGGTTGTTGGTGCTCGCCACGGTAAAGCGAGCGTTCGGATGGGCAGCCTTGGCACCGGTTTCCTTGGCGATGGCCGGTGTCCAGTCCTTGCCTTGCCAGTCGATCAGGTGGTCGGGCAGTTTGCCGGAGTCCTTGTCCATGCCTTCCCACCACACGTCACCGTCGTCGGTCAGGGCCACGTTCGTGAAAATCACGTCCTTGTCCAGGCTGGCCATGCAGTTGGGGTTGGTCAGCGTGTTGGTGCCAGGGGCCACGCCGAAGTAGCCAGCCTCGGGGTTGATGGCGTACAGGCGGGTATTGCCCTGTGCATCCTTGCGGGGCTTGATCCAGGCGATGTCGTCGCCAATGGTGGTGACTTTCCAGCCGTTGAACGCCTCGGGCGGCACCAGCATGGAGAAGTTGGTTTTGCCGCAGGCGCTGGGGAAGGCACCGGCCACGTGGTACTTCTTGCCTTCGGGGCTGGTCAGGCCCAGGATGAGCATGTGTTCGGCCAGCCACCCCTGGTCTCGGCCCATAGTGGACGCGATGCGCAGTGCGAAGCATTTCTTGCCCAGCAGCGCATTGCCGCCGTAGCCTGAGCCGTAAGACCAGATTTCGCGTGTTTCGGGGTAATGGACGATGTACTTGACCTTGGGGTTGCAGGGCCATGCCGTATCGGCCTGGCCCGCTGCCAGTGGTGCACCCACGGTGTGGACACAGGGGACGAACTCGCCATCGGTGCCCAGTACGTCGAACACAGCCTTGCCCATGCGGGTCATGATTTTCATGTTCACGGCCACGTAGGGGCTGTCAGACAGTTCGATACCGATGTGGGCAATCGGGCTGCCCAGCGGGCCCATGCTGAACGGCACCACGTACATCGTGCGGCCAGCCATGCACCCGTCAAACAGCGGTTGTAGCGTGGTGCGCATCTCGGCGGGGGCCATCCAGTTGTTGGTGGGGCCGGCATCTTCTTTATTCTGGGAACAGATGTAGGTGCGGTCTTCCACGCGGGCCACGTCGGACGGATCGGACCAGGCCAAGTACGAATTCGGGCGCTTGGCTGGGTTGAGCTTTTTCAGCGTGCCGGCGGCCACCATCTGGGCGCACAGGCGGTCGTATTCTTGTGTGGAACCATCGCACCAGTACACGGCTGCGGGTTTGCACAGGGCCACCATGTCGGCCACCCAAGCGACCAGCTTGGCGTGTTTGACATAGTCGGGTGTGTTCAGGTTCAAGCCCTGCATCACGGGTGCGTTCATGGGACAACTCCAAAAGTAAAAAAGTGGGATGTCGGAAAACGTCGCGTGCTGCACGTCAGGGGTGAGCAGATGGAAGACGAGACGTTTTTCAACATCCACCTTCGTGGTGTGTGAAGGCGATGGCGTCTCGGTCGGCGCCCGGAGGCTGCGAAGCGGTGTGCTGGTTGCAGTGGATGTCAGGTAACAGAAGGGTGGCCTGTTACTTGAAACCGTGTGTCGGCCAAGGGTCGATATTTTAAAAAATCAAAGGACCGGTTACCGGCTGGTTACATGCAATAAACGCATAACCTCATGCCAAGAGACCGTGCAATCGAAACACAGTCGCGCTCACACCGATACACATGCAGAGGTGGCTCGGTTATGCTGGTGGCCCGAATTACCGATAAGAATCCCCTCTCGTTTCAGGAGACCGCTATGCAAGTTCGACAGTGTGTGGTGCATGCAACGGCCGTGACGGCAGCTGACCTGGCGCCCTTTCAGGGCATGGAGCCGCATTTGGTACTGGTGTTTGCCAGCCTGGAGGCCATGCAGTCTTTGGATGTGCAGGTTCTGAGGCAAACCCTGCCGTCTGCGCAGTGGGTGGGTTGTTCGACGGCTGGCGAGATTTCACAGCAGGGCGTCAGCGATGGCTCGGTGGTCCTGACCGCTCTCCGGTTCGAGCGGCCTGCGTTCCGGGTGGCCAGTGAACCCATACAAGGCATGGCTGATTCTCTCGGCGTGGGCCAGCGGTTGGCAGCACGGCTGGCTGCGCCTGAACTGCGCCATGTGATGGTGCTGGGCCAGGGGGCCGACATCAACGGCAGTGGTCTGGTGGAAGGGCTCACGGGCACGTTGGGCCCGAATGTGGTGGTCACGGGTGGATTGGCGGGTGATGGGGGGCGGTTCACGGGCGCGCAGGTGCTGGGGCCGGAAGGGGTTTCCGGGCGCAACATCGTGGCGATTGGGTTCGACGGCCCAGGCTGGCACATCTCGCATGGTTCCTTTGGTGGGTGGCAGCCGTTTGGTCCTATCCGCTCGGTCACACGTTGCGATGGCAATGTGCTGTACGAACTGGACGGCGAGCGTGCGCTCGACATTTACAAACGTTATCTGGGTGACTACGCCGCGCAGTTGCCTGCCTCGGGCTTGCTGTTCCCCTGGTCGGTGCTGGGTGATGACCAGAATGCCATGGGCGTGACCCGCACCATTCTGAGTGTCAACGAGGCTGACGGCAGCCTGGTGCTGGCCGGTGACGTGCCACAAGGCGGACACGTGCAACTCATGCGTGCTTCGGTCGATGCGCTGGTGGATGCGGCCGAGTCAGCCGCTCAAGCTGCCTGTGCCACCCAGGCGCCAGTGGGTGACAGGTTGGCCGTGCTGGTGAGTTGCATCGGGCGCAAGCTGGTGATGGGTACGCGGGTGGATGAAGAAGTCGAGGCTGTGGGTCAGGTCATGGGCAGTGGGACCACCGTGGCGGGCTTCTATTCCAATGGCGAAATCAGCCCGCATCATGGCAGTTTCGACTGCAAGTTGCACAACCAGACCATGACCATCACGCTGGTGAGCGAAGTCGCCGCCTGACTGCTGCCGTCCTGAACATGACCCCTGTTCGGCTTTTGTTGCGCCAGTTGTCGCGCAGCTGCGGCATTCAGTCTCCTGAAGCGCTGGCCGACATGCTGGGCAGGTTGGGCGCACTGGACGGGCGCGACGATGTGCCCGCCGATCTGTTGCCGCTGCTGGCCGGTTTGCCCAGACTGTTGGCGCAGGTCAACGATACCTACGTCCAGCATGAGCGCGATCTCAATTTGAGCCATCGCAGCCTGGAGATCAGCTCCCAGGAGCTGACTCAAGCCAATAGACGTCTGTTTGAAGAGGCGCGCCAGATGCAGCGCTCGGTGACCTCCTTGCGGCGCACGCTGGATCAGTTGTCGGCTGATGCCGGTGGCGTGTTTCAGGATGAAGCGAGTGCGTCGGTCGCAGGGAACGGGTCTACAACCTCGGGCACGGCCGACCTGGAGTCGATTGCTCAGCAAGTGGGCAAGCTGGTGGAGGCCAATGCCCTGTCACGCCAGATGCTGCACGCCAGCGAAGAGCGACTGGCGCTGGCGGTGCAGGGGTCCAACATCGGTCTGTGGGACTGGAATCTGGTCAACAACCATGTTCACTTCAGCCGGGAATGGGCGCAGATGCTGGGCTATGCGCAGGGCGATCTGGCACCGGAGTCAGAAACCCTGATCAGCCTGTTGCACCCGGACGATGCCATCACCTTCGGCGAGTCCATCGGGGCACATTTCGCGCAACGCACCGATGCCACGTTTGTGACCGATGTGCGCTTGCGCTGCAAGGACGGCGCGCACAAGTGGATTGAATTCAAAGGGCACGTGGTGCAGTACGACACCGATGGCGAGCCCATGCGCGCCACCGGCATCAGCACCGATGTGTCGGCCCGCAAATCGTGGGAGCAGGCAATGGCCGAGGCCCGTGCGGCGGCCGAAGCAGCCAGCAAGGCCAAGGGCGACTTTTTGGCCAACATGAGCCACGAAATTCGCACGCCCATGAACGGTATCCTGGGCCTGACGGAACTGTGCCTGGGCACCCAGTTGACCGACGAACAACGCACCTACCTCGACATGGTGCATGGCTCGGCGCGGGCCTTGCTGACGGTCATCAACGACGTGCTCGATTTTTCCAAGATCGAGGCCAACAAACTGGATATCGAGCACCTGCCGTTTGATTTGCCTCAGGTGCTGCGCCATGCGCTGGCACCCTTGCAGACCAAGGCCACCCAACAGCACCTGACCCTGGCGTCAAAGACCGGACCGGGCGTGACCGAATGGGTGGTGGGCGACGCCGGCCGCTTGCGCCAGGTGCTGGTGAACCTCGTGGGCAATGCCGTGAAGTTCACCGAAGGAGGTGAGGTGAGCGTTGAAGTCACCCGTGTGGAACGTCCGACCAATGCCACCGCAGCATGCGATCAGTGGGTGCGTTTTGCTGTCACCGATACCGGCATTGGCATGTCAGCCGAGCAGGTGGCATCCGTGTTCGAAGCGTTTTCGCAGGCTGACTCGTCCATATCGCGCAGGTTCGGTGGCACCGGGTTGGGTCTGACCATTTCGGCCCGGCTGGTGGAGTTGATGGGCGGTCACTTGCAGGTGCGCAGCCAGTTGGGCAAGGGCAGCACATTCTGGTTCGAACTGCCGTTGCCGGTGGGTCAGGCCCCTGAGGTGGACACGCGCGAACAGATGGCAAATTTGCCAACGGGGCTTCAGGTGTTGGTGGCAGAAGACCACCCTGTCAATCAGGTGGTGGCGCGCAAGGTGCTGGAGTTTCTAGGGCAACACGTCACGCTGGTGGCCAACGGCATTCAGGCGGTGGAGGCGGTCACAGCCAACCGGTATGACCTGGTTTTCATGGACATCCAGATGCCTGAAATGGACGGGTTCGAGGCCACGCGCCATATCAGGCTGCTGGAGTTGGGCACCGGTGCCCGCGTGCCCATCATCGCCATGACGGCCCACGCCATGGAGGGTTACCGCGAGCGCTGTGTGGCAGGCGGCATGGACGGTTATGTGACCAAGCCGGTGGACCGCAAACAGCTGGTGCAGGAAATGCAGCGCCTGATGTCGCGCAGACCCGCTGCGGGCAGCGGGCTGGTGCAACACTGAGCGTGTGCCTGTCGGTATCTGAGCGACTCTGATTTGCGACAGAGCTTGCCGCAGGCCCAGTATGCAGCCAGGCGTTCAAGCCGCATCGTGTGCGTGCTGTGAGGGTTCTTCGGCAGGCACGCCCCCGTCCGTCACGCCCAACGCAGCCAAGACCTGGGGGCCGTAGGTGTCCCGCTTGGTCTGTCCGACACCCGGGATGTCTTGCATATCGGACAAATATCGGGGCTGGCGCTTGGCCAGAGCCATCAGCGTGCTATCGTGAAATATGACGAAGGCAGGCAAGTTGTGAGCCTTGGCCACCGAGGCGCGCCAGGCCTTCAGCGCAGACAGTGCCTGCAGTTGTACCGGGTCCAGATCGGCCAGGCTGGCCGGCGGGAGCGTTGTGGCCGAGCCCCGTTTGCGTTTGCCAGAACGGCTGTTGGCGTGGCCAGCGGCAGCGCCGTCGTGTGCGGAGGTGCTGGGTGTCCGCAGGCTCAGGGTGTCATCACCTTTCAGGATGGCGCGTGCGCGAGGTGCCAGGGACAGGGTATTGAACCCGTCGGTGGCCACCGCCACCGCTTCACGGGCGATGAGCTGGCGCAGGATGCTGCGCCACTGTGTTTCGCTCAGGTCGGCCCCGATGCCGAACGTGCTCAGGCGCTCATGGCCATATTGCGTGACCTTGTCGGTCAGCTTGCCACGCAAAATGTCCATCAGGTGTCCGGCACCAAAAGCCAGACCGCTGGCCTGTTGCACCCGGTAAATGCAGCTCAGCAGTTTGCGAGCTGGTTCCGTGGCATCGATGGTGTCGGGTGGGTGCAGGCAGTTGTCGCAGTTGCCGCAGGGACGAGCGGCCTCGCCGAAGTACCCCAGCAACCGTACCCGGCGGCAGTCGGTGGCTTCGGCCAGGGCCAGCAGGGCGTCGAGCTTGCCGCGCAGCACGCGTTTGAAGTCGTCGCCGGCCGGGCTTTCGTCGATCATGCGGCGCTGGTTGACCACATCCTGCAGCCCGTAGGCCATCCAGGCGTGGGCAGGTTCGCCGTCGCGCCCGGCGCGGCCGGTTTCCTGGTAATAGCCTTCGATGTTCTTGGGCATGTCCAAGTGGGCCACAAAGCGCACATCGGGTTTGTCGATGCCCATGCCGAACGCGATGGTTGCCACCATCACGATGCCGTCTTCGCGCAAAAAGCGGTCCTGGTGGGTCTGGCGCGTGCGGGCCTCCAGCCCGGCGTGGTAGGGCAGTGCCGGTATGCCTTCGCGCGCCAGCAGCTCGGCCACCTCTTCCACCCGCTTGCGCGACTGGCAGTAGACGATGCCAGCGTCGCCCGCATGCTCACGCTGGATGAACCGCAGCAACTGCCGGGTGGGGTCGGCCTTTTCGACGATGGTGTAGCGGATGTTGGGGCGGTCGAAGCTGCTCACGAACTGCCCGGCACCCTGCAGTTGCAGGTGTTCGACCATGTCGGCCCGGGTGAGGTCGTCGGCCGTCGCCGTGAGGGCCATGCGCGGCACACCGGGGTAACGTTCGTGCAGCATGCTCAATGCACGGTATTCGGGCCGGAAGTCGTGGCCCCACTGGCTCACGCAATGCGCCTCGTCAATGGCAAACAGGCTCAGCATCTGGCGTTCGTGCAGCGAATCGAGCAGGGCCAGAAAGCGGGGCGTGGTGACGCGTTCCGGGGCGGCATACAGCAGCGTCAGCTCGTTGCGCAGCAGGCGCTTTTCGACCGCGCTGGCCTCGTCATTGCCGAGGCTGGAGTTCAGGAATGCAGCGGCCACCCCGGCCTCGTGCAGCGCGCCGACCTGGTCGTGCATGAGGGCGATCAGCGGCGACACCACCACCGTCACGCCCTGGCCTGACCGGTGGCGGACGATGGCCGGCACCTGGTAGCACAGGCTCTTGCCGCCGCCTGTGGGCATGAGTACCAGCGCATCGCCACCGGCCAGCACGTGCGCCACGATGTCCGCCTGCGGGCCCCGGAACGCGGTGTAGCCAAACACCTCTTGCAGCACCTGTGTGGCGTGCTGCGTGGCTGCGGTGTGCTGGTCAGCGGCAGCCTCAGTGGGTGGGGTGTTTGCGAAAGAAGTGATCACAAAAATATAGCTGTTGTGTCAATATATATAAGCGCAAAAAGTGCTTTTTGCTTACATTTGTTCCCAAGGCAGGCCGTCAAACCGCCAACCGCTGATCGTCGAGCGGTGAAAGTGGTCGTCCAACTCGCCCTCGAACCCGTGCAGCACATTCACCACATCGGTGAAGCCGGCGGCTTCCAGTGCCAACCCCGCATCGACCGAGCGTTTGCCACTGCGGCAGATGATGATCACCATGCGTGAAGGGTCCTGTGCCTCGCGCAGGACGGTGTTCGCAAAGCCGATCGGGTCTGCCACCATGTCAGGGTACTCGTACCAGGGGATGATCGCGACACCGGGTGGCCTGCCCACGTAGAGTGCCTCGATTTCCATGCGCACGTCGATGAACAAGGCATCGGGGCGCTGCTGTACCAGGGGCCAGGCTTCGCGGGGCGTCAGGTGTTTCATGGCCCGGTATTGTCGGGCATGGGTGTTTTCCCCACGCACGTGATCGCGCCGACGACACTGAAAATGCGTATGCTCCCACCTGTGGCTCTGCAGGCCGACCACAGGCGCACTCGGCCGTCATCCTGTCAACGGAGATTTCAATGAAACCCATCGGTACCCTGCTCAAGAACGTTCATGGCCAGTTCTGGTCTGTCAGCCCCGACGAAACGGTGTTCAACGCCTTGCACCTGCTGGCGCAGCACGAGGTCGGCGCACTGATGGTCATCCAGGATGGCAAGCTGGTGGGCGTGTTCTCCGAGCGCGACTACACCCGCAAAGTGGCGTTGCAAGGCAAAAACTCGAAAGAAACCACGGTTGCCAGCATCATGACCAGCAATGTGCAGACCGTCACACCGAGCACCGGGACACGTGCTTGCATGGCGCTGATGCGCGAAAAGAAGTTCCGCCATTTGCCGGTCGTCGATGGCGACACGGTGTTGGGGATGATTTCCATTCGGGACATCATGGACGACATCATTGACGACAACGAGCGCACCATTTCCGATCTGGAAAGCTACATCAAGTCCTGACGGCTTCGTGCCGTAGGGTGAGCCCTCTACGGTCGCCGGGCAGATTCCCCTACGCTGGCGCGTTTTGACCGTCGACGGGGATGCCCACCATGCACGCTTCTGCCTCGCCCTATCCACACCTGCTTTCACCGTTGGATCTGGGGCACACCACACTGAAAAACCGTGTGCTCATGGGCTCGATGCACACGGGCCTCGAAGACGGACGTGACCTGCGCAAACTGGCCGCCTATTTCCGTGAGCGGGCCGAGGGCGGTGTGGGCCTCATCGTGACCGGCGGCTTTGCGCCCAACCTGGCCGGCTGGGCCAAACCGTTTGCCGGCACCCTGTCGACCAGCGGCGCCGCCAGGCGCCATCGCGTGGTGACCGACGCGGTGCACCAGGCTGGCGGCCAGATCGCCCTGCAAATCCTGCACACCGGGCGCTACGCCTACCACCCGTTTGCGGTGGCGCCGTCGCGCATCCAGTCGCCCATCTCGCCGTTCAAGCCATTCGAGCTGTCGGTCCGCGGGGTGGAGCGTCAGATTCGGGCGTTCGTCAACTGTGCCGTGAAGGCGCGTGAGGCGGGCTACGACGGCGTGGAGATCATGGGTTCCGAGGGTTACTTCATCAACCAGTTCCTGGCCCGCCACACCAACAAGCGCACCGACCAGTGGGGTGGCGACTACAGCCAGCGCATGCGCCTGCCGCTGGAAATTGTGCAGCGCACCCGCGAAGCGGTCGGCAAGGATTTCACGCTCATTTATCGCCTGTCCATGATCGACCTGGTGCCCGATGGCTCGACCTGGGACGAGGTGGTGCAACTGGGCAAGGCCGTGGCGCAGGGTGGGGCGACGATCATCAACACCGGCATCGGC
>DDUQ01000092.1:0-5109 GCA_002344885.1 Comamonadaceae bacterium UBA2334 | reverse complement strand
CACCGGCATCGGCTGGCACGAAGCGCGGGTGCCCACCATCGCCACCAGCGTGCCACGTGCCGCGTTTGCCTGGGTCACCGCCAAAATGAAGGCCGAATTTTTGGCCGCGGGCATCACCACCCCATTGGTCACCAGCAACCGCATCAACACGCCCGAAGTGGCCGAGGGCATTCTGGCCAGCGGCCAGGCCGACATGGTCTCCATGGCCCGCCCGCTCCTGGCCGATCCGCAGTTCGTGGCCAAGGCCGCTGCTGGGCAGGCGGACCTCATCAACACCTGCATTGCCTGCAACCAGGCCTGTCTGGACCACGTGTTCCAGAACAAGACGTCGAGTTGCCTGGTCAACCCCCGTGCGTGCCGCGAGACCGAGCTGGTGTTCCGCCCCACTGTTGCCAAACAGCGTGTCGCCGTGGTGGGTGCAGGGCCGGCGGGCATGACGGCAGCCATCCACCTGGCCGAGCGCGGCCACACCGTGAGCCTGTTTGATGCGGCAGCCGAGATCGGTGGGCAGCTCAACCTCGCCAAACAGGTGCCGGGCAAGGAAGAGTTCCACGACATGCTGCGCTACTTCCGGCGCAAGTTGGACACCACCGGCGTGAACGTGCACCTCGGCACCCGTGTGGCTGCGGCTGACCTGACGGGCTTTGACCATGTGGTGGTGGCCACGGGTATCACCCCGCGTGACCCCCGCATTCCGGGGCAGGATCACCCCATGGTGCTGAGTTATATCGACGTGCTGCGGCATCACAAGCCCGTGGGCAAGCGTGTGGCGATCATCGGAGCCGGGGGCATCGGTTTTGATGTGGCCGAGTATTTGGTCAACGCCGACGAGGCAGGTCATGTGCACAGCCCCACCACCGACCTGCCCACCTGGCAGGCTGAATGGGGCGTGACCGACCCGGCGCTTTCGCCAGGGGGGTTGAGCACCCAGCGGCCGCAGGTCAGTCCACCGACACGGCAGGTGACCCTGCTGCAACGCAAAGCGGGCAAGCCCGGCGCTGGGCTGGGCAAGACCACCGGGTGGATACACCGTGCCGCGCTGAAGAACAAAGGCGTCGAGATGGTGGGGGGTGTCAACTATGAGCAAATCGCCGATGCCGGGTTGATGGTCACCTATGGCGACAAGCGCGCCGGCGCCACCTGGATCGAATGCGACAACGTGGTGCTGTGTGCCGGTCAGCTGCCCTTGCGCACGCTGGCGGATGAACTGCTGGCCAATGGGCGCAAGTTGGACACGGACCTGCACGTCATCGGTGGGGCGAAAGAAGCGGGTGAACTCGATGCCAAACGCGCCATCGACCAGGCCGCCTGGTTGGCTGCGCGTCTGTAGTCCGCCTGCGCAAAGCGTTGCTTTTTGGGTGAACCACCTGCTCCCTGGAAGGGGTGACGCGGGGTGAACTGGCGTATAACGCGGGCTGCAGTGGCGGGCACGTACGGCCCCTCAGCTTGATTCAACCTGGTCCGGCCCATGGTCTTCACTTCCCACCTTTTCCTGTTCCTGTTCCTGCCGCTGTTCCTGATCACCTATTACCTGCTCCCCTTCAGGGCGCGGTCCGGGCTGATTCTTGTGTTCAGCTATGTGTTCTATGGCTGGTGGCGGCCCGACTTTGCGTTGCTGCTGGGTGGCGTGACCCTGGGCACGTACGCGCTGACGATGCTGATGGAGTCCCCGGGTTGGCGTCACCGGTATGCCACCCTGTTTGTGGGGGTGGCGTTGAACCTGGCGGCGCTGGGGTATTTCAAGTACTTCAACTTTGGCATGGACAGCATGAACGCCTTGCTGGCCATGCTGGGGGTCTCGCCGATGGGGTACAGCAAAGTCATCCTGCCCATTGGCTTGTCGTTCTTCATCTTCCAGGCCATCAGCTACATGGTGGATGTGTACCGCGGTGATGCGCCCAAAACCGAAAACGTGTTCGACTTTGCCGCCTTCATCTCGTTTTTTCCGCAACTGGTGGCCGGGCCGGTGCTTCGCTATCAGCCGCTTGCGGACCAGTTCCGGCACCGTGAACACTCCTGGTCGCATTTTTCGACCGGTGCGCTGATTTTCATGGCGGGTTTCTCTGGCAAGGTGCTCATTGCAGACCCCATGAACCCCATGGTGGAGGCAGCGTTTAACTTGACCCAGCCCACCATGGCCGATGCCTGGCTGGGCACCTTTGCCTACACCATCCAGCTGTTTTTCGATTTCAGCGGGTACAGCACCATGGCCATTGGCCTTGGGTTGATGGTGGGGTTCCACTTCCCGAAAAACTTTGACGACCCCTACATTTCGGCGTCCATCACCGAGTTCTGGCGGCGTTGGCACATTTCGCTGTCCACCTGGCTGCGTGTCTACCTCTATGTGCCGCTGGGTGGCAACCGCAAGGGCGAGCGCCGCACCTACATCAACCTGATGCTGACGATGGTGCTGGGTGGGTTCTGGCACGGTGCCAACTGGACGTTCATTGTCTGGGGGTTCTGGCACGGGGGCATCCTGGCCCTGGAGCGCTACTGGCGCTCGCGTTTCCCGCAGCCCTTTCTGCCGCGCTGGGTGGCAGTGCTGTTCACGCTCGTGCTGGTGATGATCGGTTGGGTGTTTTTCAGGGCGGCGAACGTGTCGGCTGCTTTGACGATGCTGTCGGCCATGTTCGGTCTGTCGTCTGGGCTGTCGCTGCATTTCAGTCCCGATCTGGCCTGGCAGGTGGTGCCCGAGCGGTTGTGGGTGATGCTGGTGGGGGGGCTTCTGGTGTTCGCACTGCCGTGGGTCAGGCGGTCCATCACGGGGCGTGCCCGTTTGCTGTTGTTGCCCATCTTCCTGTGGGCGGTGGCCACGTTGTCGTCTCAGGCATTCACGCCGTTCCTGTATTTCCAGTTCTGAGGTTCACATGGAAGATGATCGCATCGATGTACCGGCCAAAGCGCCTCCGGAAGTCTGGTTGGCAGGGGCCGTCATGGTCGCCCTGATGGCCTGGGGTGGTTGGCAGGCATTCCGTGCGCTCGAGCATCCGGACTTGTTCGAGGTTCCCAACAGTTTTGCAGCCATACGGTCCGGTGTGGCATCCGACAAATTCAGCAAACACTTGGACAACCATTTGCCTGCTCGGAGCGCATTGATTGCGACAGCTAACGCCGGACGCTATCTCGTGTTCCAGGGCGCGGGTGACAGTGTGCGTCTGGGACGCGATGAATGGTTGTTTTCGGTGGAGGAGCTGGCGTACTCACCCCAGTCCATGGCACAACTGTCCAAGCGGGTCGCGCAGGTCGGCGCCTTGGCTGCTGCGCTGGATCAGCGCGGCATCAAGCTGGTGGTGGCGCTTGTGCCCGACAAGGCGCGCGTGCATGCAGCGAATCTGGCCAGTGGACAGTACCCCCATTGGCAGGCCAGCCGCTATGCCACTGCATTGAACCAGATACGTGCAAACGGTGTGCCCGTCGTGGACTTGTTGGACGTTCTTGCTCGACCCGATCAACTTCCCATGTTCTACCGAACCGACACGCATTGGAATCAGACTGGCGCTGATCAGGCGGCGAAGGCCATTGCAGACCGGGTGCGTCAGATGTTGCCCGACATCCCAACGGTGCAGTTCGAAACCAGGATGGCGTCCGAGACGGTGACCCGCCCCGGAGATTTGCTGGGGCAGATGGGCTTGAGTCACGTTCTGGATTGGGCGCGCCCTGATGCAGACGTTGAAGCAGTGCGCCACACGGTGCGCACCAGTGCAGCGGCGACGCAAGGAGGCTTGTTTGACGACGCCAGTGTGCCAACAGTGCTGGTTGGGACGTCATATTCGCGCCGTGCCAATTTCCACGGCGCACTCCAGCAGCACCTGTCTGCGGAGGTTCTGAATGTGGCGACTGATGGGGGTGGTTTTTTCAAATCCATGCACGCCTATCTGCAAGACGAAGCCTTTGCCACGGCCCCCCCCAGCGTGATCATCTGGGAGTTGCCCGAACGCGTGTTGTCCGAACCTGACAAAGACGGCGAGGCAAAGGGCTTGTTGCCCGGGGGTTGAAGCACGTCTCTTGAAGATCAGGCTTTGGTCGGCGAGTTGACCAAGCGTTGACCCACGTGGCAGGTCATGCAAAATGAACACTTATTGTTCCGCAATACCAACAGGGAATCCTCCAGATGGCCGCACTCAAGACCGCTCCGTTGCGTCAGCAGCATGAGTCCATCCGCAAAACGGTTGACAAGCTGCGAAAGCACTTGAACCCGATGCTGCTGGCCGGCAATGCCGTCGAGGTGCGCCAAGACCTCACGCAGTTGTTGGGGGAGTTGGGCAAACACCTGCAGCAGGAGGCCAAGGATGTCTACCCTGTGCTGGCCGAAGGTGAAGACCAGGCCGCACGGGAAGTGGCCGAGCGGTTCGGCACCGAGATGAAGCAGATGCTGCCCAAGCTGGCCGAATTCAACAAACGCTGGCCCACTGCGAACGACATTCGGGCCAACGCCACCCAGTTTTTGAAAGAGGCCGATGGGGCCATGAAATGGCTGGAACGCCGCTTCATTGCCGAAAACAACGAGCTTTACCCGCTGGTGGACAAGCTGGACATTGCCAACCTGGCTGCCACCAAGAATCCGGATCTGAAAATCGCCCGCATCTGATACGTGCGTGGTCTGCGGAGTGTGGGGTCAGGTGTTGGCCCGGGTTTTCAGCCAGCGCATCAGTCCACCCACGACGGGCAGTTTTTCATACAGTTCCTCGGCTGCATCCCAGTAGTCCCGGTGCAAAGTGACGCGGCCCTGCGCGTCCATCAGCAAGTGGGTGGCGCCGCGCACGGTTTGGAGCGTGGTGGTGTCAAAGCGCCGGAACCGGAAATGAAAATCCCAGGTCAGGAATGCCTGTTCACCTTGCACGACCTGGCTGGTGACCACGAACCGGGGTTCGTGCAGCGAAGCAAACATGTGCACGAACACCCCTTGTATGGCTGACAGACCCCGTACATCGTTGAACGGGTCTTTGAAGCGCGCCTGTTGTGCATAGTGCATGGGCAGTTGCGCCAGAGACTCCGGCGTGAGGTGCTCGAACCAATGCACCAGTGCCTGGACGGCAGATGTGTGGTCGTTCATGGTACAGACGAGCCCTGTGCCTGTTGCCCCAACAGCGCCCCGGCCCCCAACACCCA
>DDUQ01000125.1 GCA_002344885.1 Comamonadaceae bacterium UBA2334 | reverse complement strand
ACCAGGTTTTCGAGGGGTCTTCACCTCGATCACCGTGGGGTTGATGGCGCAATGATGTGGTCAGCCCGCGCGCAGCGCCTCGCGCCACTTCTGGGGGCTCAGGCCGGTTTGCCGCCTGAAAAACCGGGAGAGTTAGTTTGTACAAAACAACCCTCAAATCACCTGCTGTCACCAATGTTCGTTGCTTTTTTCCACTCTGCGAATGCTGCAGGAAAGTGGAATTCAAAAGCATCACTCACAGCCGTCTTTCGTTCCTTGAAATGACCTTCTTCAGCACATGCCAGCCAACGGGTTATTACTGCTGGCTCCGGAAAGCGCCGCAAAGCTGAATCCAACCGCCCTGCTGCAGCTTCGCTGCACCGTCCGTGCTCGAACTCAACGATTGCTCGGTAATACATCAGATATTTTTCCGATACTGGCTCACCTACAAAATTGACGAGACGCCACATCGGCGCAGATATCCTGCCAGCATAAAGCTGGTTTAGCGTCAAGTGATAGGCCAGCACGCCTGTCCAAACAACAACGCAAAGTCCCCATGACATCCCCAAAATGAAACGCGGCATGCGCCGTATTCGCGCAGTGCTTAGCACAGCAAGCACCCCTGGCAGAAGGGCAACCAGTGTTGTTACCTGAAAGACGCCGTACCAAAGCGGATACTCAAACAGGCTGTGCACACCTGTTACCAAGAGGACAGAACCAGTCCAGCGCTGTTCAGCGGGAGGTGTCCGTCTATACACACTCCAAACAGTCCAAACAGCCAAGACTGTTAGCGCAAAGCCAACCGGTAAGCCCCAACTGTAAACAGCTGACAAGATCAGGTTGTGAGGGTTATCCAGCACTTCGTTCGGGTAGGTAAACCCCGACGTTTGCAAAAAATTGTTGAAGGCGAAATTCCCCCAACCATGCCCAATCCAAGGAGACTCGCTCAACAGTTGAAGGTTTCGACTCCAAAGTATCGTTTTTGAACTCAGCGTGGGATCACGATGTAACGTAACCCAAATGATCAGAAATATAGCCACAAAGACGATACCTGTGGCGGCCAGCAAATGCCAGCGCCGCCGAACGTCTTGACGCTTGGAAGGCAAATTCCAAAGCAGCAACAACAGACACAAATTGATCAAAGCGGTGCGAGACTCCGTCAACAAAACGGTAGAAAAAAATACCCCAAGCAACGCCAGCAGCGCTCCGTGGGACAACCAGGCCAAGCGTTTGAATTCAAGGGCAGCGATAACCCCAAAACAAATCAAAGTCGCTGCGTGGTTCGCTTGCCTCAAATTGCCGGCCAATCGGCCAGAAGTCAGTTCAAAAACCAAACCACCAAAAAATCTCTCCGCATCTGCCCATTGAGCCCAGACGGACACAACCGTCCATAGCGCAGCCATCAATAAACCCACAAGAAATGCTGCAAAAAATCGGGCGTTTGTGTCATCGCATACTGGTGGCAACAACCGAACAGCAAACAGTAAACCCAGCCACGCGAGAGCACTCCTCAACGCATCGACATCAGGTAGCAAAACCAAGTGAATGCTTGGAGCCACAAAAAAAAGAAGGGCTACAAGCCCTTCTCTTAAACCAAAAAAACGCAAGTTGACGGTCAATTCAACGCACGGTTCCTGAGACCGTACCCGCTGGACCCGAAATACCTGGTGTGGGCGGCGTAACCGGTGTTGTAGGCGTGGTTGTGGGGGAAGTGCTTACTGCGGTGATCACAGTCTGGGAAGAACTTCTGTTAACGGTCACTTCTTCGAGAACCTTATCAGCGCCTTTGAAATTGGCAACAAATGGAGTGCGAACAGGATCGAAATTGGCGGGGTCGGCAACATTGTTTGCCAACAAGGATGACCAAATTTGGAGCCGTACGCTGTTCACGATTGCTGAATAAGCGGCGCGCTGACGAAGCACTCCCTGTGGTGTCAGACTGTCCGCACCTTGCAGTCCATCCGCACGCGCCATTTCTGACGCAACCACATCTGTCAATTTGGTTAAGTTGATGGTGTAGAACTTATTGTTTTTCGGCGCTCTCACAATGTCGTCAACAAGCATTGATTTCCAAGGCAAGTTGTTACGTTCTACCGAAGCAACCAAGGGTGCTTTCATCCCGCGTAAGTTAATCCGGAATTGACCCAGATCATTGGTGGTGACTTCCAGCTTTTTACCGTTCACATCAGTGAAGACCAACTTAGTGTTTTTGATTGGTGCCCCATCTGCCGCCGAACCGTCTGCACCCGCATCACCGTCACTGGACGATGCATCACCTCCCCCTTCGATAGAAGGAAAAGAGGCACCGGGCAGGTTCTTCATTTCAGCACATGAAACCACTGCCCCGAAGCTGTCTACAAAGTTCACACAATTTTTGATTTCGACTGAATCATCACTGCCTCCCCCGCACGCAACCAAAGCTGCTGCAGCCACCATCCCCAAACCAGCCACACGCCAGCTTGCTTTCGTCACTCCTATCATCATCAATCCCCTTTTTCATGTTTGCCACACTCGGCAACACAGTTTAGCCGTTGTTATCAGCTTTTTCGCTGCGCCTCGCGCCACTTCTGGGGACTCAGGCCCGTTTGGCGCCTGAAAAACCGGGAGAAGTACGCCGGGTCGTCGAAGCCCAACTCCAGCGCCAGGCTGGTGGCCGGTGCCGCCACGTACAACAGGCGGCGACAGGCCTCCCGGGTCAGGCGCTCGTGCACCAGGGCCTGGGCGGTGCGACCGCTCGCGGCCCGCACCAGGCGGTTGAGCCTGGGTGCAGACAACCCCATGCGCTGTGCGTACTGCGCCACCGTCCAGTGCGACAGGTAGTGCCCCTCCACCAGCGCCAGAAAGCGCGTGAACTGGGCATTCCGAGGTGCCGTGGCCCGGGCGGGTGGGTCTGGGATCAGGGCAGCCTGCACCTGTGCCAGCCGCCACAACAAGGCGCGCGCCAACCATGCGGTGGTGGGTGGGGGTTGGCCGGCACCGGCCAATGCAAACTCGGCCGCCACCTCGCGCATCAGGGCATCGAGACGCGCCGCACCTGCGGTGTCACCACACATGTCCAGCACCCTGGGTGCGGCAAACACCGCTTCAAACGCTGCACCCACAGTCTGAAAATCGCCCTCCGACAGAAAGCGACTGTTCAGCGTCAGCACCCAACCGTCTGTCCCCGGCGCAAACTGGAAACCGTGCACCACCCCGGGCGGCACCACGATGGCCACCGGCCCGCTCAAGGGCTGTCGGCGTTCGTCCAGCACAGCCGTCACCGAGCCACTGCGCACCCACAGCACCTGGTACAGCCCCTGGTGCAGGTGGGGTGCGATTTCCCATTGGTGCAGGCTGCTGCGGGCATGCACGTCTTCAATGTGCAGAAGCTCGGGCGCTGCAGCCAGCGCCTCTCCATACAAGGCAAAGCGCGGAATGGCACCGCCCCCTGCGGGTTTACCCGGACGACCGGACGGATGTGGTGGTGACATGCCGCAAGAATGAACCAAAAGTACCCGATTGCCAAGGCATTTGTGCCGTGCAGTGGCGCTCGATGGCACCTAAAGTACACGTCACACAACAACCGGAGACACGTATGTTCAGCTTCGACCCCTACTCGCCTGCGGTAGACGCCGACCCCTTCCCGTACTACAAAACCCTGCGCGACGAACACCCTTGTTTCTGGAGCCCCGAGGCGCAGATGTGGGTGCTGTCGCGCTATGCCGACATCGTGTCTGCCGGGCAGGACTGGCAAACGTATTCGAGTGCCAGCGGCAACCTGATGACCGAACTGCCGGGCCGCGCCGGTGCCACGCTGGGCAGCTCCGACCCACCCAAACACGACCGCCTGCGCGGCCTGATCCAGCACGCGTTCATGAAGCGCAACCTGCTGGCACTGGAAGAACCCATTCGCGATGTGGCCAAACAGGTATTCGGACAGTTGAACGGCGTCGATGAATTCGACTTCAAAGAAGTGTCGTCGCAGTTCACCGTCAAGGTGCTGATGGCCGCGTTAGGCCTGCCCATGGGTGACGAAGCGCTGGTGCCCGAGCATGAGGTGCGCGAAAACGCCGTGATGATGGTGCAAAGCGATGCCCGCACCCGCGCCAAAGGCCCCGAGCACATCGCTGCCTACAACTGGATGCAAGAGTACGCCGGCAAAGTCATTGCCATGCGCCGGGCCGAGCCGCGCAACGACCTCATCAGCAACTTTGCGCTGGCCGAAATCGACGGCGACCGCCTGGACGACCGCGAGGTGCTGCTCACCACCACCACACTCATCATGGCGGGCGTCGAATCGTTAGGCGGTTTCATGATGATGTTTGCCTACAACATGGCCACATTTGCCGAAGCCCGCAACGCAGTAGTGACCAGCCCCGAGTTGCTGCCCGACGCCATCGAAGAAAGCCTGCGCTTCAACACCTCGGCGCAGCGCTTTCGCCGCCGCCTGATGAAAGACGTGACCCTGCACGGCCAGACCATGAAAGAAGGCGACTTTGTCAGCCTGGCCTACGGCAGCGGCAACCGCGACGAACGCCAGTACCCCAACCCTGACGTTTACGACATCACCCGCAAGCCACGCGGCCACCTGGGCTTTGGTGGTGGTGTGCACGCCTGCCTGGGCACGGCCATTGCCCGCCTGGCCGTGAAGATTGCGTTCGACGAATTCCACAAAGTGGTGCCCAACTACACCCGCGTGGCCGACCAGTTGCCGTGGATGCCCTCCAGCACTTTCCGCAGCCCGCTGGTACTCGCGCTCAAGCGCGTCTGATGCCCCTGCGCCGCTCACACCGTTGCGCGGTGCGTTACCCTGATGGGCGCTGCAGACAGGCAGCGCCCAACCCTTGACACGAGACAACAACCCATGCCCCACATCACCTACGTCGAAGCATCCGGCCAGTCCACCACCGTCAACATCCCAGAAGGCTGGAGCCTGATGCAAGGGGCCACCACCAACGGGGTGGAAGGCATTCTGGGCGAATGCGGCGGCTCGTGCGCCTGCGCCACCTGCCACTGCTATGTGGCAGAGGACTATCTGGCCAAAGTGCTGCCCGCCAGCGACACCGAACTGGCCATGCTCGACAACGTGGCAGCAGAGCGCCGCCCCAACAGCCGCCTTGCCTGCCAGATCAAGGCCAACACCGCGCTGGATGGCTTGGTGGTACACCTGCCTGCAACGCAGGAATGAAGTTAACAACGATAGCACTTACTGCCTGACCATCAAGCGATGAAGCTCATTTTTAATCAATATTTGCCACGCTAGAACACGCCATGACCGGTTCCATCGTCATCATCGGTGCCGGCCTGGCCGGTCTGCAAACGGCCGAGGCCCTGCGTGCTGGGGGATTTGGCGGCAGCGTCACACTGGTCGGTGACGAAGCCACCGGCCCTTACCATCGCCCGCCTTTGTCCAAAGCATGGCTGGCTGGCGAGATGGATGCCGGCCAACTGGCCATGCGCGGACCGGACATGCTGGCCCGGAAACAGATCGACCTGCGCACGCACACGCGCGCCACAGGCATCGACCGGTCAAGCCAAACCGTGACCCTGGCCGACGGCACCCGACTGCCCTACACCGGCCTGGTGCTGGCCACGGGCTCACGCCCCCGTTTGCTGAGCGTGCCCGGCGCAAGCGCCCAGGGCGTGCTGGCACTGCGCACGCGCGACGATGCCGACCAACTGGCCGCGGGCTTGTCCCGCTGTGCCGAACAGGGCAAGCCGCTGGTCGTGATCGGCGGTGGCTTCATCGGGCTGGAGGTGGCTGCCACCGCACGCAAAAAAGGCATCGCCGTCACGGTGCTGGAAGCTGCACCCCGCCTGCTGGGCCGCGTGCTGGCACCGGCCTTGTCTGACTGGTATGCCAACCTGCACCGCAGCCACGGCGTGGAACTGCTGCTGAACACGCAGATCAGCCAGCTGACCACCGACGCAGACGGCTGGGTGAATGGCGTGCAACAGGCCGACGGCACACGGATACCCGCAGGCCTGGTACTGGTGGGCATTGGTGCACAGGCCAATGACGAGTTGGCGGCCGAAGCGGGCATTGCCTGCGACCGGGGCATCGTGGTGGACGACTGCGGCCGCACCAGCGACCCCGTCATTTTTGCGGCGGGTGACTGCGCGGTGCGCCGATTGGCCGATGGCACCCTGTTGCGGCTGGAATCGGTACAGAACGCCACCGAGCAGGGCAAAAGCGCCGCCGCCGCGCTGCTGGGCCAGGCAAGGCCCTTCACCGCCACCGCCTGGTTTTGGAGCGACCAGTACGACAAGAAGCTGCAAATGGCAGGCCTCAGCACCGGCGCAGACCAATGTGTGCTGCGGGGCGACATGGCCGCCAACGGGTTCAGCATGGTTCACTTCAAGGCCGGCAAGCTGGTGGCGGTGGACAGCATCAACGCCGTCAAAGATCACTTGCAAGCCCGCAAGCTGCTGGACGCGGGCGTGTCGCCCACGCCCGAGCAAGCGGCTGACACGGCGTTCGACCTGGCCACGTTGCTGCAACATGGCAAAACGGTTTGAGTTCAGCCTGACCCTCTCTGCCGAGCAGTCCCTGGCCTACTACCGCGGCGCGGCCACCAAGGTGGTGGTGCGGTGCACGGACGGACAGACCATCCAGTTCCCCGCCAGGTTGCTGACACGCTTCGTCACGCCCACCGGCGTGCAAGGCCGCTTCGTGCTGACATGCAGCGACGACATGACAGGCTCCACGCTTTCGCGGGCCAGCGCGTCGAACAGCTGAATGTGGTCTGAGCGGAGCGGAGTGCTGCTGCTTCGGCCAAAACGCGGCTTCGGTGGGGGCCTTTGTGTGGGCACCGTGCGTTGACAGCTTGCGTGGGTGCGAGACGTGGGAGCCTTGGGTTGACACCTCCCATTCGTGCAGCACGTTCGAGCCTTCTGCATGGACAGCCTTTCAGGCGAACCTGATGGTCGGCCTCTCGCAGCCCGCATGCACAGCCGAGGCGCTCACGCACCAGGCAAAGCCAGCCAAGCCCGCAACTCGGTTTTCAGCACCTTGCCGTAGTTGTTCTTGGGCAGCGCATCCACCAGCCGGTAGTGCTTGGGGCGCTTGAAGCGGGCCATTTGCGCCAGGCAGTGCGCGTCCAACTCGGGCGTAAACAGCGCCACACCCGGTTGCGCCACCACAAAGGCCACCACCACCTCGCCCCACTCGGCATCGGGTTGGCCCACCACCGCCACCTCGGCCACGCCGGGGGCGGTCAGCAACACCTCTTCCACCTCGCGCGGGTAGATGTTGGAGCCGCCGCTGATGATCAGGTCTTTGCTGCGGTCTTTGAGCGTGAGGAAGCCGTCAGCATCCAGGCAACCCACGTCACCGGTGAACAGCCAGCCGTCGCGCACGGCGGCAGCGGTGGCCTCGGGGTTGCGCCAGTAACCGGCCATGACGCTGTCGCCCTTGACCACCACTTCGCCCACCTCGCCCAGCGGCAGGTCGTTGCCAACGGCATCGGTCACGCGCAGTTGCACGGGGGTTTGCGCCACGCCCACCGATGCCATGCGCTGCACGTAGCGCGGGTGGGCCGCGTCGGCCAGTTGGGCGCGTGACAGGGCGGTGCCGACCATGGGCGTTTCGCCCTGGCCGTAAATTTGCACAAAGCGCGACCCCATGACGCGGTGTGCACGCTGGATGTCGGCCAGGTACATGGGCGCACCGCCGTAGACGATGGTTTTGAACGCACGCGCCGCGTCGGCAGGCGACAACCCCTGCGCCTCGGCATGGTCCACCAGGCGCTTGACGATGGTGGGTGCCGCAAACGTGGACAGCGGCCCCAGCGCCCAGCCCAGCTCGAACAACTCTGGCGGCTCTACCCCGCCCGACGCGGGCACCACGTGCCGGGCACCGGCCATCAGGTGCGGAATGGCATACAGCCCCGCGCCGTGCGACATGGGCGCGGCATACACCATGACGTCGGTGGGGGCGATGGAATCCACGTCCACAAAGTAGGTCAACCCCATGGTCATGAGGTTGCGGTGCGTCAGCATCACGCCCTTGGGGCGGCCTGTGGTGCCGCTGGTGTAGAACAGCCAGGCCACATCGTCAGGGCAACGCTCGACCACAGGCACGGCAAACGGATCGGGCACGGGGGCAAACCAGGTGTCGGCCTCGGCAGATGCCACGTCGATCTGGCGGGCCAGCCCGGCCAGGGCCGAAGGGGCCACGTCGGCGGTGACCATGCCCACGGTGGCGCCTGAGTTGGCAATGATCCACTCCACCTCGCGCGGGTGCAGCTTGGCATTCACCGGCACCACCACCAGCCCGGCCCACCACGCGCCCCACAGCGCTTCGAGGTAGCGGGGGTGGTTGGTCATGAACAGCAGCACCCGGTCGCCGGGCACCAGGCCTTCGGCTGTCAGCCTCCGCGCCAGCCCGGCACTGCGGGCAGCCCATTGGACGTGGGTGGCGTGTGGCTGGGTGCCGTGGAAGATGGCCGCTTGGTGTGGGCGGACGCGCGCCTGGCGCAGCAGCAATTCAACGAGGGCCAAGGGGGTCTCCTGTTCGGTGTTTTGGGCACAGGATAACGGGTGTTGTATGGGGTGAAGATCGGCTGGCCGCGGCGGCCGATCCCACGGGCCGAGCGTCCGCTCTTGTCTCCCCCCACCACCAGCATGCCCTCAAAACAGGAGTCTCGTACCCGAACTACGTTTTGGCAGCTGGAAAACCCTGTTGCGCAAGCCATTCGAAGGCCTCCGCCTCGTTGTCGCTGCGCCTGTAGTTCACCCACGCAGACGCTCGCTTCGCAATGCTGTCTACCAGCAGACCGTGAAACCTGGTCGAGAAAATGTCGGTCACGGTGGTCAGTCCATTGGCAACGCCATCGTCAAAGAATTGCCACCAACGGTCCAGCGTTTCCGGTGTAGCACCCTCCCATTGGCTCAGGTCGCTCAGCATGGCCCAGGTCGAAGCCGGGCGGTTCATCCAAGCTTGCTGTGCCGCCTGGTGCAGGGCAACAGCCGCTTCCACGTTCCACGTGTCCATGTAGCGGACGACCAGTATCGAACCGTTCCAGCCCAACGAATAGAAACCGTGTTGACGCATCACACACCCCCAATGCGATGGAAATGGTAGCCGTCGTGGTCGTGCCGTGCAAACGCCTCACACCGCCCCGGTGTACTCCCCCCTGGCCGGGTAGTCTTTGGCCACGGCAAAGTCAATGGCCCCCAGCAGGTCCTGGAACTGCGGGCGGGCGAACGGCATGGTTTGCACGGCACCGTAGTACAGCGTGCCGTCGGGCCGCACGATGAATACGCCCGGCTCTGAAAACAGCGCAGGTTCTTCAATACCGATGGATGTTATGCCGCGGGAGGTGCTGATGTACAGGCCCCACTCTCGAGCGGCCTTCAGGCTCAGCCCGTAGCCAAACTTCACCGCGTTGGCATTGACCTTGGCCGCCATTTGCTGGCCCCGGTCTGCATCGTCGCTGCTGATGGCGACCACCTGCACGCCTCGGGTGGCGAATTCAGGCGCCAGGCGCTCCAGCTCCAACAGGTACTTGGCGCAAAGGGGGCAATGCAGCCCACGGTAGAACACCAGCAGGTCGAAGGTGTCGCCGGGCGCGGCGCCCAACACAAAGCGGCCACCCTGGGTCAACGGCACGTTGAGAGCAGGCACCGGAAAACGGGGCAACAGAGATTGGGTTCGCATACAGGCTCCTGAATGGATTGAAGGGATGGGTGCATTGTCTGGTACGCTAGGCATCACAAATACCAAACTTCATTGCAGTTCGTTCCAAAAACCATGGCCCACTCTCCACCGCAGGACGTGGCGCGGCTTGACCGCTTGTCAGCCTTGCTCACGGCGGTTGCACCCCGCGTGGTCATGGGCCAGCCGCTCGATGCCCACCCCCACAGCCTGCGCATCAGCCTGTTGGCCACCGGCGGTGAAGCACCGCATGGCATGGTGGCGGCGCACAACCAGGGTGCGGCATCGTCAGATGTGAGTGTGCTGGTGCGACTGGAAGGGCCGGCTGCGCCGCTGCTGATGCGCGAGTTTGTGCAACCACTGGCGCTGTCGCTCGCCCAGGCCGATGCCACGCTGCGCCAGGCGGTGCAACTGCTGTGGACCGAGCTGACAGCCCCGCGCTGTGGGCAGCCCGCCATGCTGGCGAATGCGGGCAACATTCTGTTCATCGGGCTGTTGCGCCAGCTGGTGGCGCACCCGCAAACGCGCATGGGTCTGTTTGCCGGTCTGGGCGACCCGCGCATGGCCAAGGCACTGGTGGCCATGCACACGCACCCCCATCAGCGCTGGACGCTAGAGGCGCTGGCCGACCATGCCGGCATGTCGCGCACCGCGTTTGCCACCCAGTTCAAAGCCGCGTTGGGCATCCCGCCGGGCAAGTACCTGGGGCAGCTGCGCCTGCTGATTGCGCAACGGGCCGTGCAGGCGGGCAAGGGGCTGAAGGGCGCTGCGCAGGCGGCCGGTTACCAGAATGCCTCGGCCTTGTCGCGGGCGCTGGGGCGTGCAAGGCAGGTGGCGGACGCTGCGCTTTGAGCCGGGCAAGCACAGCCCACTTGCGCCACCCCGAACACAGCGCTGGTGTGATGTGCAAGACCAGCTTTGGCCGCCAAGGTTTACAAACATTTATCTGATACAGATAATTATCAGCATCAGATAAACGATGATAGTCCCATGTCCCCAAACCCTTTCTACCACCGCGAGCAGTACGCGGCAGACTTGGCGCAGCAACTGCTGAAGCCCACTGCGCTTCAGGTGCAAGTACGTTCCGGTGTGTTTCTGTCGGGCATCCGGCGCATTGGCAAAACCACCTTCCTGCGGCAAGACCTGATCCCCGCCCTGGAGGCCAGGGGGGCGCTGGTGATTTATGTGGACCTGTGGGCTGACCGCAGCAAAAGCCCGGCATCACTCGTGCACGAGGTCGTGCGGACCACGCTTTCAGAACTGGCCGCGCCCGGCACCAGGCTGCTGGAGCGGTTCAAAGGTTTGAATGTCGGTGCAGCGGGTATCAGCTTCGGGTTTCAGGTGGATGCGGTGGGCAAGCCGGGCGGAGCCACGCTGGGCGATGTGTTTACCGAGTTGGTTGACAAGGTCAAGAGCGACGTGGTGCTCATCGTCGATGAAGTGCAGCAGGCGCTCGGCACCGAGGAGGGCAACAACCTGCTGTTTGCCCTGAAAGCGGCCCGCGATGCCGTCAACACCCGCCCGCACACACCTGGCCACCTGCTGTTTCTGGGTACGGGCTCGCACAAGTCATTGGTGGCTGACATGGCCACACGCCGCTCGCAACCGTTTGCGGGGGCTGTCTCGACGGGGTATGAGCCGTTGGACGTTGATTTTGTACGTTGGAAGCATGAACAGTTGCAGCAGCTCGACGGCATCAAGCTGCCGTCTCAACCAGTGATGTACCAGGGGTTTTTGGCCGTGGGCCAACGCCCCGAGGAACTGCAAAACGCGCTGGTGCTGCTGCAGTCGCGCCCGGAGCCGCCGGACATGGCCTTCCCCATCATCTGCTCAACGCTGGCAGCTGCCGCGTCAGAGGTGGACATTGCCACCCTTGAGGCCCTGGGTGCGTTGGCATGTGCCATTTTTGATCGCATCGTGCAAGGCAACGAATCCGGCGGGTCGGGGCTGTTTTCTGCGGATGCAATCAACGGCTACTCAGCGCAGATTGGCATGGCGGTCGACACGCCGCAGGTGCAAAACATGGTCGACCGGATGATCAGTGCAAACCTGATTCACCGGCAATCGCATGGTGTTTACGCCGTGGCCGACCCGTTCGTGCGGCAAGTGTGGCGACAGCGCAAGACCATGCAGTGGCCGGGTCAAGCTTCCGTAGAAGACACACGCCAGGCGGGCTGACCGTTGTTATTGTCCAGCGCCGGGGGCGGCACATCGGCCACGGGCCGCACACCGTCGAACAGCATGGGGTTGGCCACGGTGGGCGGGGCATCGGCACCGTTGCCGGGCACGCACATGCCGCGTGCGGCCACGTGCGGGTGGGCCAGCACCTGGCCCACGTCCAGAATGGGAGAACACGGCACGGCGGCGTGTTCCAACAGGGCCACCCATTCGGCGGTGGTGCGCGTCAGCGTCCAGCCAGTGATGAGCGGGATGAGCGTGGCCCGGTTGGCCACACGCGCCGGATTGGTGGCAAAAAGTGGCTCCAACGCTTGATCGGCTTGCCCGGCAGCTATACAAAATTTAGCAAACTGCCCGTCATTGCCAATGGCCAGCACCATGTGCCCGTCTGCGGTGGGAAACACCTGGTACGGCACGATGTTGGGGTGTGCGTTGCCCATGCGCTTGGGCGTTTTGCCACCAATGAGCTGGTTGCTGGCCTGGTTGGCCAGCATGGCCACCTGGACGTCGAACAGCGAGGCATCGATGTGGCGGCCTGTGCCGGTGCGCCCGCGCTCGTGCAGCGCGGCCAGGATGGCAGTGGTGGCGTACACACCGGTCATCAGGTCCACCACGGCCACGCCCACTTTCTGCGGCTCGCCATCGGGCTCGCCGGTGATGCTCATCAGCCCGCCTTCGGCCTGGATGGCGAAGTCGTAACCCGCCTTGTGCGACAGCGGGCCGTGCTGGCCGTAGCCGGTGATGGAGCAGTAAATCAGCCCCGGATTGAGGGCTTGCAGGCTGGCGGCATCCAGCCCGTACTTGATCAGCTGGCCCACCTTGTAGTTTTCCAGCAGCACGTCGGCCTGGGCTGCCAGCTCGCGCACCTGGGCCGCGCCTTCGGGCGTGGCCAGGTCGATGGCCAGCGAGCGCTTGCCCCGGTTGGCGCACATGAAGTAGGCGGCCACTTTGTCAGCACCCTCGCCCCACCACGGCGGACCCCAGGTGCGGGTGTCGTCGCCCGCGCCGGGGCGCTCGACCTTCAGCACATCGGCACCGTAGTCGGCCAGCATTTGTCCGGCCCAGGGGCCGGCCAGCACGCGGGACAGGTCGAGCACGCGGATGCCCGCCAGCGGGCGGGGCCGCACCGGGTGGTCGCTCATGTCAGCAAAACGCCTGAATGCCGGTCTGCGCACGGCCCAGGATCAGGGCGTGGATGTCGTGCGTGCCCTCGTAGGTGTTGACCACCTCCAGGTTGACCAGGTGGCGGGCCACACCGTATTCATCGCTGATGCCGTTGCCACCCATCATGTCGCGCGCCATGCGGGCAATGTCCAGGGCCTTGCCGCAGCTGTTGCGCTTCATGATGCTGGTGATTTCCACTGCAGCCGTGCCTTCATCTTTCATGCGGCCCAGACGCAGACAGCCTTGCAGGCCCAGCGTGATTTCGGTCTGCATGTCGGCCAGCTTTTTCTGGATGAGCTGGTTGGCGGCCAGCGGGCGGCCGAACTGGATGCGGTCCAGCGTGTACTGGCGGGCGCGGTGCCAGCAATCTTCTGCCGCACCCAGTGCGCCCCAGGCAATGCCGTAGCGGGCGCTGTTCAGGCAGGTGAAGGGGCCTTTCAGGCCACGCACCTCGGGGAAGGCGTTTTCTTCGGGGCAGAAGACCCCGTCCATCACAATTTCTCCGGTGATGGAGGCGCGCAGGCCCACCTTGCCGTGGATGGCAGGGGCGCTCAGGCCTTTCCAGCCTTTTTCCAGCACAAAGCCACGGATGGGGCCTTTGTCGCCGTCTGCGCCATCTTCACCCACTTCCTTGGCCCACACCACGAACACATCGGCTATCGGGGCATTGGTGATCCACATTTTGGAGCCGGTCAGCATGTAGCCGCCATCGACCTTTTTGGCGCGGGTCAGCATGCCTGCGGGGTCGGAGCCGTGGTTGGGTTCGGTCAGGCCGAAGCAGCCAATCCACTCGCCGGTGGCCAGCTTGGGCAGGTACTTCTGTTTGGTGGCTTCATTGCCGAATTCGTTGATGGGCACCATCACCAGGGACGACTGCACGCTCATCATGGAGCGGTAGCCGCTGTCCACGCGCTCCACTTCACGGGCAATCAGGCCGTAGGCCACGTAGTTCAGGCCCGCACCGCCGTACTGCTCGGGAATGGTGGGGCCCAGCAGGCCCAGCTCGCCCATCTCTCGGAAGATGGAGGCATCGGTTGTTTCGTTGCGGAAGGCCAGTTGCACACGGGGCAGCAGCTTGTCCTGGCAGTAGGCGCGGGCCGCGTCGCGGATGGCTCGCTCATCGTCGCTCAGTTGCTGGTCGAGCAGCAGGGGATCGTCCCAGTGGAAGCGGGCGTTGTGGGTGGTCATGTGGGTCCTCTGTTCAGCTGAAATAGGAATGTGATGATCGTATTGCGCATATGTGGTGTGTTTCAACCGATTTTTTCTCGCCCAGATATGATCAATTCTCATATCAATTGATCCACCAGGTGCCACATGCGACGCAAACTGCCCTCTACCCAGGCGCTGGGCTGCTTTGAAGCCGCCGCCCGGCATGGCAGCTTCACACGGGCGGCGCAAGAGCTGGCGCTGACGCAGGGGGCCATTTCGCGGCAGGTGTCGGCGCTGGAGGCGTTTTTGGGTGTGCCGCTGTTCAAGCGCACCCAGCACGGCATGACGCTCACCCCTGCGGGTGAAGACTATGCCCGGCAGATTTCCCGCCGGCTCGACGCACTGGAGCGCGACACGCTCGACCTGATGGGTCGCCAGGGCCTGGGCGATGCCATCACGCTGGCCACGGTGCCCACGTTTGCCAACCGCTGGCTCATTCCCCGCCTGCCCTTGCTGGCCAACCTGCAACCGGAGCTGACCGTGCACATCGAGGTGCGCACCCGCCCGTTCCTGTTCACCGATTCCGGCGTGGATGCCGCGCTGTACGCGGGCACGGTTGAACAGGTCCAGCAATGGGTGGGCGTGCAGGCGTATCCGCTGCTGCACGAGCTGGTGGTGCCAGTGTGCAGCCCGGCGCTGTTGGCTGGCGGTGGCCCGCTGACCCCAGCTGAACTGGCCGAGCGCCCGTTGCTGCAACAGGCCACCCGCCCCGAGGCCTGGCGGCACTGGTTTGACGCGCAGGGCGTGGACGCCCCCCAGGCCATGACCGGGCCGCGCTACGAACTGTTTTCCATGCAAACCGCTGCGGCCACGCACGGGCTGGGCATGGCGCTGATGCCCACGCTGCTGGTGGAATCTGAGCTGCGCAACGGCACGCTTGTGGTGGCCTGTGACCGCGTCCACAGCAGCGGCCGCCACTACTACATGGTGCAGCCCGACTGGCCCGAGCGCCCAGCCATGACAGCGTTCAAACGCTGGTTGTTCACGCAGACTGGCTGATCAGCGGGCCAGGGAAACAAGCAAACAATAGCTGCAATGACTTACTGGCCAGGCGCTGGATGCCATTTTGATGTGTTTTTTGAATGGTACCGCTGCACCCGCGCCGCATCACACGCCCCAACGCGCTCCTGCTCCCATCAAGGTGGCCACACCCAGCAGGGCAAACATGCCTGCCGCAATGGAATGGACGAGCTTCATGGGAATTTTGTTGGCCAGCTTGTCACCCGCGAACACGGCAGGCACGTCGGCAATCAGCATGCCCAGGGTGGTGCCCGCCACCACCAGCAACGGGTCGGGGTAATGGGCCGCCATGGCCACGGTGGCAATCTGGGTCTTGTCACCCATTTCGGCCAGGAAGAACGTGACCAGCGTGGCGCCGAACACACCAAACCGCTGGGCCACGTGGGTTTCTTCTTCCTCGATCCTGTCGGGTATCAGCGTCCACACGGCCATGGCCAGGAACGACACGCCCAGTACCCAACGCAACACCTCTGGCGTGATGGTGGCCGTGATCCACGCGCCCAGCGCACCGGCCAGCCCGTGGTTGACCAGCGTGGCCAGCAAAATGCCGGCAATGATGGGGATGGGCTTTTTGAAACGTGCGGCCAGAATGAAGGCCAGCAGCTGCGTTTTGTCGCCAATTTCAGCCAGCGCGACCACGCCGGTGGAGACGAAGAGAGATTCCATGGTGAAAACAGTCCTGGGCCGGTGTACAGACGGTTGACCACCACGCATCCCCGGCCGAGTCGGAGGCGAAGTGGTCAAAGGTCTTGCCAGGCAGATGTGCTGTGTGCGCCATGACCTGCGGGTCAAGTGTGTTGACGCATACCACTTCAAGAACGGAAGAGCGGCTACTCCCCAATGACGGGCTGAATTGTACGCCCCCGACCAGCGCCAGACTTTTCTGCCGATTGCCGCCAGTTACCGCCAATTGCCATAGACGGCCACTGATGGCCGCTGACTGTTGCCGACAATCAACGCACAAAACGCCTGGGGTGGGCTATGCTCCCAGCCATTCAACTTTCACCACATCTGGTCATGAGCACAAAAGAAGAAACCATCGTCTTTGGCACGGAAGACCTGTTGCTGAGCCTGTGCAACTCGGTCACCAAGGTGCTGACGGCCGCGTCGCACAGCAAGATCCAGTATTCAGGCATGGTGCAGCGCATCCACAAAACCTGCCTGAAGCCAGACATCGGGTGTTTTGTGCTGTTTGACGGCGGGTTTTCGGGGCTGGTGGTGCTGAATTTCACGGCGCAATCCGCCATGGAAATTTACGAGAGCTACATGACCAGCATGGGTATGCCCAAAGATGAGTTGGCTGGCTCGTACACCTCGGACGAAGTGGCCAACGTGCTCGGCGAGCTGATGAACCAGGTGCTGGGCGACTTCACCAGCAAAATTCGTCGCGAGCTGCAGACCCATATTACCCAGAACCAACCCAAGATGCTGGTGCTGAACAAGCAGGTGGTGCTGAGTGTGGACGCCAACCTCGACAAGCCCGAAGCCCGCCGCGTGACCTTCTACACCGGGCGGAACCACATTTTTTACCTGGAGCTGGCCATCGACCGGACAGAGTTCATCAAACTGGTGGACTTTGAAGCCCAACCCGAACCGGAGCCCGACGTACTGATGGCCCAGGCTGCCAACGGTCAGGCCGCTGATGCCGACCCTGCTGCGGCACCCGGCATGGACTCGACCGACACAGACGACCTGCTCAAATCCCTGGGCATGTGACACCGCGCCAGTACGTCAACGGGCCTCAAGCCTTCATGGCCACGACCATTGGCGCATGGAGGACGGACAACCGTCAGACAGTCTGCTGGTCGTCTTCGGCTGACGGCCCGCCGCCCCGCCGCTCCGGCACGGAGCCAACCTGCCCGAGCGCTTTGTCAAGTGCTTTTTCCACGGCATCGATGCGGGTCTGACAGGTCTTGTACGCGGCGACGGACTCCTCGACGATGTGCAGCAGGTCGTCGATGTTGGGCTCAGTCTGCTCGCGCAGGGTAGTGGCGTGCCGGTGCAGCACGTCGTAGGCTTCCTTGAAGCTGTGTTTCATGGGCGTTCTCGTGTGTGTTCGGCGTGTGTGTCCGCGTCAGTGGTGGCAACGGTTTTGCAGGCTGACGCCATATCGGCCAGCGGGGTGGACGCAGCCACCGTCCGCCTGCCATCGGAAAATTCGATCTCCAAGGGCACCGCGCCGGTTCCCTGTTCGTTTTGGGTGATCGCATCCAGTTGGACTGCGCGTGTGACCGACTGACCCTGGCTGTGTCGCACCAGGGCAAACCCCCGCTCCAGCGTCCGGCGCGGGCCCTGACCAGCGATTTCCCGCATCAGGGCCTCGCTGCCTTGACGCGCCTGATGGAGATGCTGGGCGGACAGTGCCTGTATTTCCTGCATGCGGGCGGGCACATCCCGCCGCGCCAGCGCCACCTGATGGCGCGCCAGGTGCCGGATGTCGCCTTGGAGGCGCTCTGCGGACTGTCTGGCCAGTGCGATGTCCGACCGGACACCGATCTCTACCTGGCTCATACCATGTTCCACCGCCCGGCGGGCCAGTTGAATGCGCTGCTTCGCCTCGTGGGCGATCTCGGCAAAGCATTCCTTTGCCTCCCTGGCACGAAGGGCAATGGTTCGCTCGATGCCTGCAATCACCTTGGAAGGCGTGTCGAACCGGGTATGGGCCACTTCGTCCAGCACCGTGTTGTCGCGCTCATGGCCGATGCCCGTCAGCACAGGCACAGGCCATTCGCAGATCGTGCGTGCCAATTCGTAGTCGTTCAGCCAGGCCAGGTCATTGACCGCGCCACCACCCCGAATGATGACGACGGCGTCCGGTTGCCACGTGTGGTTGACAGCGATGTTCTCCCACGCCGCCACCAGTTCGTGGCGGATCTGACCCGCTGCGCCTTCGCCCTGAAAACGGCTGTGCACGTACAGGAACTGGCACACGCCATGTCGCTGCAGGCGCCCAGCCTCCACGTCAAAGTCTCCCAGCCCCGCCCCGCCTTCGGGGGCCACGACCAGCACATGCCGGTAGTCCCACGGCGCTGGCAACTGCCGGTTGCGGCCAAACAGCCCTTCCCGCATCAACCTGTCGCGAATCTCGCGCTTGCGCGCCTCCAGGTCGCCCAGGGTGTACTGTGCGTCGATGTCGTCGACCTCCAGACTGAAACCGTACTGTGCCTTGAACACGGGCCGCGCACGCACCAGCAGTTTGATGCCCGCCGCCAGCTCGCCACCCGTGGCCTGTTGAAAGGCTGGCAGGATGCGCTGGGCCACAGCGCTCCAGATCATGGCATGGCACTTGGCCACCAGTTCCCCATGCGGGCTGCGCTCGGCCAGCTCCAGGTAGACATGGCCTTTCAAACGAACGTCCACCACTTCCACACGCACCCAAACCGGCTGGGCGAAAGCGGCGGACACGGCTTGCGACACGCCTTGCAGCACGTCTGACAACGACACGCCGCGCCCCGCAAGCCGATGCCCAGGCACATCCGAGCCCAGTTCGGCACCCAGTGCCACAGGCCACCCGGTGGCTGGCGGCTCCTGTGCTTGCACGGGCACACCGGCGGGCAGCCAGGCTGCAAATGGGGCAAGGTCTTTGCCGGCAGGCACGTACCACTGCCGCCGCTCAGGGTCCCAGCGCGCACCGAGCGCCTTGACCTGATCCTTGTCGCGGAACGGGGCAATCAGGTAAGTGGAGGACATGCCAGGGTGTCGATTCGTCAATAACTGGCGAGTTTGCCAATACGCGTCAATTACGGTTTCGAGTTACGTCTCAGATGTCGCTCAGAACGGCATCCATGGCTTCAATGATCTCGTGCGAACGATCTCGGACGGACTCAACGACCGTTATGAGCAACCGCTTGTCCAATGGTGCCGCTTCAAATGGCACCAGCATCAACGATTGGTTCGCGACTCGAATCAACGGACACATCCGTCTTGGCATCTCTTTCGCCGGCAGTGAGGTGATGGCCAACGGCACCACCATCCGCGTAGCCAAGGCTCCAAGCAAGTCACTTTGCACGTCCACCACATAGGGGTAGACATGGCGCATGCGTGGACTTGGGTTATCGTAAACGTCAAACTGCATGACGACTCACCACACCCGCAGGTCATCGCACCAAAGCCCCTGCGATTCAAAGCGTTGATTTTGCTCAGCAAGCCAACTACTGTGCTCCCGCTCGAACTGGGCTTTACGCTGCGTCAGCGTTTCAGCCCTGCTGGCCACCTGCAACGCTGAATACTGCTGAGCAGACAGGATGACGGTGTCAATACGCCCGTCCTTCTCAACAAACACAGGCTCTGTTTTGGCCTGGGCACACATGGCACCAAAACGATTCTTTGCTTGCGTAGCGGTGACTTGCATGATGACCCCCCAAGGTTTGCGTGGCTATTTTAGCCATTGCATCTCATCAGCGAAGCCCCCTGTCACAGCACGGGAACCTGACCCGGGCCAGAGACCAAAGGTGGAAACACTTCCCTGATTCGCATCCCGTTCACGCACTTGGGCCAAGGTTGCGCCACAGATGGGCCATGAAACAGTTGGCGGCGCTGGAATGACCGTTGGTCCATCTTGTTATTTGAACGTACCAACGATGCCCGACCCGACCCAATTGCATCCAGACGAGCACTGAGTGGGTACGCGCTGCCATGCTGTATTGACTCAATACGAGGAGGCCAGTCTTGCCAAATTTTGCCAAAAAGTCCACACTTGCAGCATGAGCACGATGAACATTTCCCTCCCCGACACATTGAAGTCCTTTGTTGACGAGCAGGTAAGCCATGGCGGCTATGGCACCAGCAGCGAGTATGTTCGCGAGTTGATCCGCAAAGACAAGGACCGATTGCAGCTGCGCGGCCTTCTCTTGGCCGGCGCCTCCTCGCCCTCTGCAGCAGCAGCCGATGCCAATTACTTTGAGAGCCTTCGGGCTCGCGTGCACAAGAACAATGCACCCCCTGCCCAAGCATGAAGGTCAAACCTGTCATCCCGCGCATTCTGGCCAGCCAAGATGTGGACGAGACGATCGCATACTACCTGAGTGAGGCCTGCGAAACTGTAGCCCTCGGATTCATCGATGAACTGGAAAAGGCCTACGGCCACATCGCCCGGTATCCGGCAACAGGCTCACCGCGCTATGCCCACGAACTCAACTTGCCTGGTTTGCGGGCATGGCCACTGACCCGTTACCCGCACCTGGTGTTTTACGTCGAGCACCCCGATCACATCGACGTCTGGCGCGTCTTGCATGGCCAGCGGGATCTTGCGAAGTGGATGCAGGAGCCCGACACAATGTGACAGCCTGGGCTTTGCGACACCTCCGTGTCTGACGGCGAGTTCAAACTCTGCTCATAAACGAGCGAGTTGCTGGCGGAGCCAACAGGCCGCTGAGATTTTGGAGGCCGCTTTGGCACGAGCTTGGCGCACACAAGGCACAGAACAATATGGGAAAAATGAACTGACCATCGGCTCGTTAAGGGCACAAGACTCGGAATGACCGTTGGTCCTTTTGCAAACCCAGCTCGACTTGTCAAAAATAAGAGCAAGCCATTCAATATTGGCGCGGCTGGCGGGGGCCAAATTTTTATCCGCCGTTGTTCAAAGTATAGCGTCTCAGCATTTCTCCCGGAACCGAAACCCTGAACGAAACCCCCGGCCACAATGCCCTGGGGACCAGGGCACGGTCAAAGGTCGCCTTCAACGCTGGAGACATCACACCAATTCGCACACGTTGGAGTGTGCTGCCACTGCCAAGATGAACTGAGCCCGGGGTTCTCGAACTGATCGCCCTCAAGCCGGAATCGGTGATCCGCTCGCCCTCCGTTCCAACAACCTTGTAAACCCGCAACAAGGGTGCCAAAGCTAAATACAAAAAAACTATTGACACGGAAATATTGATTCATTAAGATTACTGCACTTGGTGGGCAGTTCCGCCGTCCAAGACGGAAAGCTGAATGAGCTTCCAGATCGTTCCCCCACACGATTTGAGGAGTTCTCATGCCATTTCACGTCACCTCCCCGGACGAGGTTAAACCGGACCACCTCACCACCGCCCGTCACGCCTGGACCTACCTGGGCATCAGCCAGACCACCTTTTACAAGTTGGTCCAGGCGGGGTTTCTCACCCCCATCCGCTTCAGCAAGCGCCTGGTGCGGTACCGAACCAGAGACGTCCATGGGCTGGTCGAAACCATCGCCAAGACTGGCGGTGTCCTGTGAGCAACCTCAACCTCGCTCTTACCTACGCCCGTCTGGGCTGGGCCGTCCTTCCCGTATGGTCCGTGGACCTCAACGGACAGTGCCGCTGCGGCAAGCCGAACGACGCCCCGGGTCACAAACCCGGCAAGCACCCGCACGGTGAACTTGCACCGCACGGCCACAACGACGCCACTACGGACAAAGACACGATCCACGAGTGGTGGACCCGTGTCCCTGACGCTGGCATCGCCATCTCTCTTGCAGCCTCGGGCCTAATGGCACTCGACATCGACCCACGCAATGGCGGATGGGACTCACTGGCTGCCATAGAAGCCCAACATGGCCACCTGCATTCAAACTGTGTGGCCAAGACACAGGGAGGTGGAGAGCATCGGCTGTTTCTGGCCGACGCGAGTCAGTCCTTCCCCGCCACGCTGGGGCCGGGCCTCGACCTCAAACACCGTGGATACATATGCGTGGAGCCAACCAGAGGCCCTGACGGTGTGTACCAGTGGCTGGATGGTCAAAGTCCGCTTGAGGGGGCATCACCCAGCCCGCTCCCCACACCCATCCTTGAAACCTCCACAAAGCGGGAGGACGAAAGGATGCACAAAGTTCGACCTGGAACCGTAATCGTTGCACCCGGGGTCTACAACGATCTCCGGGCGGCGCTTAAAGTTATACCGCCTGACTGTCCGTACCGAGAATGGTTTTCCGTCCTCCAAGGTCTCAGTCGCTTGCATGACCTGAAGGCCGCGTACGAACTGGCGCGAGAGTGGTCAACGCGGAGCACCAAACCCGGCCACACCGAGGAGGCGCTCAAGGCCAAATGGAAGGAGTGTCTGTGCGAAGACTACACGGTCAACTACCGTACCGTGTTTTATCTTGCCAAACAGCATTCCCCCGAAAGGCAGTCCTCCAAACTGCAGCGAAGGAACCCGCTGACACAGCCCCTCCAGCCGTTCACGGAAGAGGAGGCCAATGGTGCGGCATTGCAGCCTCGGATGCTGGTCGAAAACTATTTGTTCGCTGACCTGCGCAACCTGATAGCCGCTGGCGGTGTGGGGAAGACGTCCATGCTATTGCACGAGGCAGTTTGCGGCGCATTGGCGCGCCCGATTTGGGGTAATGCAGTGCCCAAGCCGTTTACGACGGTTTTCGTGACCAAGGAAGACTCCCGCGAAATCCTGCTGGCCCGCCTAAGGGAAATCATGCGCACCATGGGTCTCTCGGAGGTGGAGCGCCGCGCAGTCTACAAACACGTCTTCGCTGTCGATCTGTCCGGGGTGGGTTACAAGCTCGCCCATGTCGTCGGCGGGCACGTGGAACCGCACACCGAAAACTTGGAGGCCTTGATCGAACACTGCAAGCCGGTTGCACCCGATCGGATTATCTTTGACCCCTTGGTCTCGTTTACTCTTGGCGAAAGCCGCGTGAACGAAGCCGAGCAGGGCGTGGTGGAGGCCGCTCGCTACTTGATGCGCAAGCTGCCAAGCATCGCGGTGGATATCGTGCACCACACCGGCAAAATAAACGCTCGATTGGGCGCCATGGACCAGTACGCCGGTCGCAATGGCTCTGCCCTGCCGGATGGCTCACGGATGGTGGCTGTCATGGTGGCGTGTAGTGCCGACAGCTTTGGTGACGGCACGGGCTACCTCCCGGACGAACGTGCTGGAGAGAAGGGCCTCAAGCTTGGCTTCCCGAAAATGAGCTACGCCCCACAACCGGAAGACAAATACATCCTGCGTCGCGGATTCCACTTCCAGCATGTTGAGTCTGTTTCGGAAGAGCAGCGTGCGCAGATGCAGAAAGTTCGCAAAGAGACTGGCAAGCTGGAGACCATGGAAACCATCAAGGCGTCCATCGTCTCGGCTGTTCGCGAATGCATGTCTTCCCCTGACCCGCTGGATCGATACCCAAGTCGCTCTCGTGTTCTTGCCTTTTCCAGCGTAACGGGGAAAACCGCTACACGAAAAGACGCTCTGAAAGAGTTGCTTGAACAGGGAGTCCTGGTGGAACCGGAGTTCTCGGAAGAAGAGCTCCGCCAGTTCGCTTCGACCCGAGTACTCGCTGGTCGTACCACTTACGTCACCTTAGCCAGCGAAGAACTGTAAATCGACCTAGGGCCGCCCCTTCGCTTTCTTAAGGGGGAACGGGGGCGGCCCTAGCTCAGAGCAGTTTGCGCCACAAGATTCCCACCCAAACCGAATGGCAATGCCTTTGTTTTCGTACAGAGGCCACCGAAAATTTTATCGACCTGCCGGCCATGCGGCTGCGGGGCGATAACTGATAACTAACCTCCATGCTGACCGACACCGCCATCAAGCAACTCCGCGCCGAACCGACGAAGGTCAAGAAGCTCTTTGACGGCACAGGCAATGGCCTGCACGTTCTTTGCCACCCTTCCGGCCGTAAGACCTTTGCCGTCAAGTACCGCCACCCAATCACGCGCAAGGAACAAACCCTCACCATCGGTGAGTACCCACACATCAGCTGAAGCCCCCTCGAATTCCTGAT
>DDUQ01000008.1:43484-43664 GCA_002344885.1 Comamonadaceae bacterium UBA2334 | reverse complement strand
GCGGGGCGGGGTCAGCGGGCAGGGGGGGGGCTTCGTCCACCTCGCGTGGTGCGGCCACCTGGGGAATGCGTGACCACAGTTCAGCCTGCGCCAGCACCTGTGGCTGGTGCTTGTTCCATGAAATGCCCCAGGTCAGCGCCGCCACCAGCAACCCGTGGGCCAGCAGCGCCAGCAGCAGCG
>DDUQ01000008.1:42998-43244 GCA_002344885.1 Comamonadaceae bacterium UBA2334 | reverse complement strand
CAGCAGCGCCAGCAGCAGCGGGCCACCCCAACGGCGCTCGTCTGGCGGCATCAGGCTGGCGGGTGATGACAGGCTATGGGTGGGCATCAGAAGTGGCTGACGGGGCAGGCTGTGTGTGGGCAGGCAGAGAGGTGGAACGTGCGTGCTCGGTGGGCTGCCGGGTGGTGGTGAGTTGGCGGTCAGTTGGAGGTCAGGGGGTGGTTTGCACCGACAGACCCACGCGCTGCACACCCGCGCGTTGCAGGG
>DDUQ01000008.1:42288-42753 GCA_002344885.1 Comamonadaceae bacterium UBA2334 | reverse complement strand
ATGACCTTGACCACGGTTTCGTACTTCACGCCCTTGTCGGCGGCAATGATCACCGGCGTGTCGGCGCCCGAACCGCCGGGTGCCTGCAGCATGGACTGCACCTGGGGTGCCAGGTTGCGCAGCGTGGCGGCCTGTTTGGTGTTGCCTTCGCGCAGCTCGAGGTCCTCGTTTTTGTCGATGGTGACCTGGATGATGCGGTCAGGTGCCTTCGCGGCCTTGCCCACCGTGGGCAGGTTGATGACGCTGGGTGAAATGAGCGGCGCGGTCACCATGAAGATGNNACCAGCATCACGTCGATGAAGGGCACCATGTTGATCTCGGCAATGGTGCGGCGGCCCCGGCCGCGCCCTTTGGGTGCTACGGATGGCATGTGGCGGTCCGTTGGGCGTTCAGTGGCCGGAAGGGCTGGCCGGCACGCCGGCACCCAGGCTGCGTTGCAGGATGTTGGAAAACTCTTCCATGAAG
>DDUQ01000008.1:41958-42088 GCA_002344885.1 Comamonadaceae bacterium UBA2334 | reverse complement strand
GTTGGAAAACTCTTCCATGAAGGTTTCCAGCCCGTTGGCAATGCGGTCGATGTCGTGCGAGTAGCGGTTGTACGCCACCACAGCGGGAATGGCAGCAAACAGGCCAATGGCCGTCGCCACCAGCGCCTCG
>DDUQ01000008.1:0-41638 GCA_002344885.1 Comamonadaceae bacterium UBA2334 | reverse complement strand
CCCCACACGGTGCCGAACAGGCCCACGTAAGGCGAGACGGAGCCGACCGATGCCAGGAACGCCAGGTTGCTTTCGATGGTGTCGAGCTCGCGCTGAAAGCTCGCTCGCATGGCGCGGCGGGCACCGTCGAGCAGGGCGCCGGGGTCGGTGATGCGGCGCTCGCGCAGCTTCTGATACTCGCGCATGCCGTTGGCAAAAATGCGCTCCATCGGGCCACCGGTGCGGGCATTCTGGTTGGCGGCGGCGTACAGGTCGTTCAGGCTGGTGCCGGACCAGAAGTTGCGCTCGAATTCGTCGTTGAGCCGCACCACCTTTTTCAAGGCAAACATCTTGCGAAAAATGGCGGCCCAACTGGCCACTGAACCCAGCACCAGCAACAGCACCACAGCCTGGACGACCCAGCTGGCGTGCAACAGCAATTGAACGATGGAAAGGTTGTTGGTCATGTCAGGCGTGGTCAGGACAAAGAAGCAAGGGGTGTACCCAGTGCGTTCAGCACGGTGGCGGGCAGGCGGGCAGGGCGCATGCGGGTGGCATCGACCCAGCCGATGCGCACGGTGCCTTCGCACAGCAGGTGGCGGCCGACTGAGTTTACTTGCCCGTCAGAAGTTCCCTCTCGGGTGGGCAGCCAGGCCTGTTGCTGCAACAGCAGGCTGGCACGCCCCCACTCGGTCACCTGTGCGGTGACGCACAGCAGGTCATCGAGGCGGGCGGGGCGGTGGTATTTGAGTTGCACGTCTGTCACCACAAACATGCCGCCCGTGGCGTCGCGCAGGGTTTGCTGGCCCAGGCCGAGGCTGCGCAGCCATTCGGTGCGGGCACGCTCGAAAAACTTCAGGTAGTTGGCATAGAACACGATGCCACCGGCATCGGTGTCTTCCCAGTAGACGCGCGTGGGCCACTCAAAAACAGAAGCTGTCAGCGGTTGATACATAAGCGGTGGAGTCGAAAAAATCTTGAAATCTTATGGGCAGACATCCCGTCGGATGTCACAGCGCCTTGTCCAAGCGGTGAATGGCTTCCTGCAACTGGGCCATGCTGTTGGCCGTGGAAAAGCGCACATAGCGTTGCGGGTCGGCGGTGCCGAAGTCCCGTCCCGGTGTGATGGCTAGGTGGGCACGCTTCATCAGTTCGAAGGCTAAGTCCCAGCTGCCATGGGCCGGGTGGTGCGCGTCGATGCCCCAGGCCTTGCAGGCCTCGGTGCAGTCGGCCCAGGCGTAGAAGGCACCGTCTGGCTTGACTGGCACGGTCAGGCCCAACCGGTCGAGTTCGGGCAGGAAATAGTCGCGGCGGGCCTTGAACTCGGCGCGGCGGCGCTCGTACTCGGCCAGGCTGTCGGGCTCGAAGCAGGCCAGCGCCGCGTGCTGGCTGATGGTGCTGGGGCAGATGTACAGGTTCTGCGCCAGCCGCTCGACGGCAGGCACCAGGTCGGTCGGCACCACGAGCCAGCCCAGCCGCCAGCCCGTCATGTTGAAGTATTTGGAAAAGCTGTTGATGCTGATGATGTGGTCGCCCAAGCCCAGCGCGCTGTGCCCGAAGGTGTCGTCGTGGCTGAGGCCCAGGTAGATTTCGTCGATCAGCGTGATGCCGCCACGGGCCGCCACCACCTGTGCAATGCGGCGCAACTCGTCGGGGTGGATGGACGTGCCCGTCGGGTTGGAGGGTGAGGCCAGCAGCACCCCGCGTGTGCGAGGGCCCCAGGCCGCAGCCACCTGGTCAGCGCCGAGCTGGAAGCGCTGCTCGGCCGTGGTCGGCAGCAGCACCGCCGTGCCATCGGCAGCACTGACAAACTGGCGGTTGCAGGGGTAGCTGGGGTCGGGCATCAGCACCTCGTCCCCGGCTTCGATCAGGGCCAGGCAGGCCAGCTGCAACGCGGCCGATGCACCGGCGGTCAGCACGATGCGTTCGGGTGCCACGTGCAACCCGAACCGGCTGGCGTACCAGCCACTGATGGCTTCGCGCAGCGCGGGCAGGCCGGTGGCCTGGGTGTACTGCGAGCGGCCGGTGCGGATGGCGCGTTCGGCCGCTTCCTGCACCAGTGGGGGGGCGGTGAAGTCCGGTTCCCCAATGTTCAGGAAGATCATCGGGGAGGCCGAGCCGGCCACCTCGGCAGCCAGCTTGCCAGCTGCCTTGGCCACTTCCATCACGTAGAACGGTTCGATGCGCTGCGCGCGTTGGGCGATCCTCATGCAGTGCGGTCAGCCTCGCTGTGCAGCCGCTTCGGCCGCGCGCCATTGCTGGCCCAGCTTGTGCAGCACGCCGTTGACGTACTTGTGGCCGTCGGTGCCACCAAACGCCTTGGCCAGTTCGATGCATTCGTTGATCACCACGCGCAGCGGCACGTCGAGGCAATGTTTCAGCTCGTAGGCTCCGATCCACAGCACGCCGTGTTCGATGGGCGAGACCTCGGCCATCGGACGGTCCAGCAGCGGGAGCAGGGCCTGGTCGAGCTCAGAACCCTGTGCAATGCAGCCATGCAGCAGGGCGTCGTAGTGGGCGCTGTCGCACTTGTGGAAGCCGCTCAGGTCACGGGTGAAGACATCGATGTCGCCCGCTTCGTTACGGCCAACCAGGTGTTGGTACAGCGCTTGCAGCGCAAATTCGCGGGCGCGGGTGCGGCCCGACTTGTCGGCCGCCTTTTTGGGGCGGGCGGGAGCCTTGGGGCGGGTGTTCGGTTCGGTCATGAGGTCGGTTGTTTCGGTCAGGTCGATCCGCTGGGGCCAGCAGGTCGCAGGCACTCAGCCCAGGTCTTCCAGCAGGTTGGCCATTTCAACGGCCACCTGGGCGGCGTCGGTGCCTTTTTCGGTCTGCCGGGCAATGGCCTGTTCCAGGTTCTCGGTGGTGAGGATGGCGTTGGCAATGGGCACCTGGTAGTCCAGCGACACGCGGGTCACGCCCGCGCCGGATTCATTGGCCACCAGCTCGAAGTGGTAGGTTTCACCCCGGATGATGCAGCCCAGGGCAATGAGCGCGTCGTAAGTGTCCGATTCGGCCATGGCTTGCAGGGCAACGGGCACTTCGAGTGCGCCGGGCACCTTGACGAGTGTGATCTGGTCGGCCGGTACATCCAGGCGGTGCAGTTCAGCCAGGGCGGCGGTGGCCAGGGCATCGGTGATGGCGGCGTTGAAACGCGCCTGCACGATGCCAATGCGCAGGCCGCTGCCGTCCAGGGGAGAGGTGGTTCCTTTGTCAGCACCGAACATGGCTCATTCCTTTTCTACAAAACCGGTGACTTCGAGGCCATAGCCCGTCATGCTGGGCATGCGCCGGGCGCGGCTCATCAGGGCCATCCGCTGGACACCGCAGGCGCGCAGAATCTGTGCGCCCACGCCGTAGGTGCGCAGGTCCATGCGGCCCCGTTCGGGTGCCTGGGCCGAGCGGGCGGTGCCCTGGAACTGGGACAGCAACTGTTCGGCGCTTTCACCGCAGTTCAGCAGCACGGCTACGCCTGTGCCATGGGTCTGGATGTGGCGCAGGCTGGCTTCGAGGCTCCACGAATGCATGGAGCGGCCCACCTCCAGCGCGTCCAGCACCGACAGCGGCTCGTGCACACGCACGGGCACCACGGTGTCGGGTGTCCAGCTGCCCTTGACCAGCGCCAGGTGCAAGGCACCGCTGGGCTGGTCGCGGAAGGCATGGGCGGTGAATTCGCCGAATGCGGTGTTCAGCGCCCGAGCGCCGAGTTTTTCGATCATGGACTCGGTGCGGCTGCGGTACTCGATCAGATCGGCAATGGTGCCGATCTTCAGGCCGTGTTCTGAGGCAAACAGTTGCAAGTCGGGCAGCCGCGCCATGGTGCCGTCGTCTTTCATGATTTCGCAGATCACCGACGCGGGCGAACAGCCCGCCATCGCAGCCAGGTCGCAACCGGCTTCGGTGTGGCCGGCGCGCATGAGCACACCACCGTCCACCGCCTGCAGCGGGAAGATGTGGCCGGGCTGCACCAGGTCGTCGGCTGTGGCTTTTGGGGCCACGGCAGCTTGCACGGTGCGTGCCCGGTCAGCCGCCGAGATGCCGGTGGTCACGCCCTCGGCAGCTTCGATGGACACGGTGAAGGCCGTGCCTTTTTTGTCCCCGTTGCGCGCCACCATGGGCGGCAGGTTGAGCTGCTCGCAGCGCTCGCGTGTCAGCGTGAGGCAAATCAGCCCACGCCCGAAGCGGGCCATGAAGTTGATGCCCTCTGCGGTGACATGGTCGGCGGCCAGCACCAGATCGCCTTCGTTTTCGCGGTCTTCTTCATCGACCAGGATCACGATGCGTCCAGCCTTCATGTCGGCCACGATGTCTTCCACCGGAGAAATGGGCACCGGTTGCAGTGGCGCACCTGCAGAAGTGGTTGTACTCATAAAAATAGCAATAAAACGTTTATGAACAAGCGGTAGGGCCTGTTTTATTTGACAGATTCCTGCTGGAGCATGCGTTCCACATACCGCGCCACCGTGTCCACCTCCAGGTTGACGGCGTGGCCAGCGGCCAGGTCGCCCAGCGATGTGTTTTCAACGGTGTGGGGAATGAGGTTGATGCGGATCTCACACCCGTCGGGCCCATCCGTTACCGTGTTGACCGTCAGGCTGACACCGTTGACGGTGATGGAGCCTTTGTAGGCCATGAAGCGTGCCAACTCCAGCGGAGCCAGGATGCCCAGCGTCCAGCTTTCGCCCACCTGGGCAAACGTGCTGACCGTGCCCACGCCGTCCACATGGCCTGACACGATGTGCCCACCCAGACGGTCATGGGCCTGAAGCGCCTTTTCCAGGTTGATGCGCCTGCCCACTTCCGCCAGACCGCTGGTGCGGGCCAGTGACTCGGCAGAAATGGCGATGTCAAAGGTGTTGGCCGCCAGGTCGATGTGCGTGACCGTCATGCACGCGCCGTTGAGGGCGATGCTGTCGCCGAGCCCGACATCGGCCAGGTAGCCAGGCGGCACAGAGATGGTCAGGCATTTGCCATGCTGGGTGGTTGAACCCAGATCGCGCAGGGCGGCGATGCGCCCCACGCCGGTGATGATTCCGGTAAACATCCTGCGATTGTCGCAGGTTGGGGCAGGGGCGGGCGGTGTGGGGGCTGCGGGTGTAGGGCGGGGCGGGCTGAATGGGGATCAGCGGTTCCAGCAGTCGTTGGCAGTCAGTGTGCCGGTTTCGCCTCGCAGACCAGCCTGGTTGAGTGTCAGGTTGCCGCATCCGGCATCGGCAACTCTTGGCGTGGCCGTCAGCGTGAAGCCGGTGCCACCACCTGTCTGTACATAGGCCAGGTCGTAGTGGTTGCCTTCGGAGGGGGTGAGCCCTGCTCCCATGGCGGCTGGGTAAGTGCCGGTTGCTGTTGCGGCCCGTTCGAGCCACTGAGCCGCCCGCAGCAACGCGGCTTTGCCATCAGCCCGACGGCTACGTTCGGTGTAAGCGGTGTAGCTGGGCAAGGCAATGGCCGCCAGAATGCCGATCACCGCAACAGTGATCATCAGTTCGATCAGGGTGAAACCAGCTTGTCTGTTTGAGATGCCGACAAGCTCGCGGTTGTGTATGCGTGAAATGCTCATTGCAGTTGTCTCCAGCCGAATTCTGTGACAGGAATGGGTGGGCCAAACCTGATGTTGCAATCGTTACCCGTGCAGGGTGGGTCGGAGCCGCTAGGCCCACCCAAACGGCCACTCAGCGACATCCACTCGCCAGGTTTGCCTGTTTTGATCATCAGGCGATCCGATCGACCGGAGTGCCAGCGGCTCACACCTGTTTCTTCCGTGCCCGTGAAGCCTCCGCCATCGGTGTCGAACATGGGCTTGCTCGGTGGTTGCCCGGTCACGATGTCCAGTACGGTTAGGTACTCGCGTGCGCTGGTGGCTGTGGGCTCGCAACTCTCGGTGTTGGACGAGTCCTGGCTGCCGTTAGCTGGTATGCGGCTGCGCATGAACAGCAGCTTGTTGGTCAGCATGCCACCGTTGTTCACGCTGCGTTCGCCAGAAGTGGGCCAGTCCATGTACCAGCCACGCTTGGCACCGGTGCCGGTATAGGGCACAGGGTTGGCGGATGTCTTGAAATACTGCCGACCTCCTATCGTGACAGTGCTGCTTTGGGTCTGCGCCACCAGGCTGCTGCGACCATTGGTGATGGCCGTGCCGCCCGTCACCATCGGGCTGCCATTGGGCGCGATGGTGCTGTCGTCCCAGATGGCGTAGAGCGATTGGGTGCTGGTGGTCAGCCGGTCCGTCACTGTCATTTCGCGGCCTGTGCCCACCGCGACCATCAGCCCCCTTACCGGGTGTGTTGCCCACTGCGGCGCGGTGGAGATGGGTTGGCGGGCGTTGGACTCGTCGCGTGCCACGAACATCGGCAGCGGCGTGCCACTGCTGCTGTAGTAGCTGCCCCAGTTGCTCGGTGTGGTGCTGGACAGGTTGACTTTCCACAGGTTGCCCTGGTGGTCACCTGCGTACACCAGATCAGCTTTGCCGTCGCCGTTGATGTCGATGACTTGTGGGTTGGACAGCCCGTTGCCATTGCCGCCAGTGCCGTCGAGTTCGATTTTGACCAGTTCACGCGCTCCGTCCAGATACTGGATCAGCAGCACGGCCTTTTCGCTGGTGCTGTTGATGCCATTGCCCATCAGGACGGCCCAGCGGTTGTTGTTCAGTTTGGTGATCTGTACCACGCGTTCGGAGTTGGTGTTGTCCAGGGTGGGTTCACCGTAAATGTGGCCGATGTCGGGGTCGCTGCCATCCGTTTTGTCCAGAACGACCAGACTGCTGCCGCTTGCACCGGTGAGTGATCCAGGGTTCGTCACGTCGAGCACGAAATAACCTTTGCCACCACCGGCCAGTGAGCCGACCAGCATGGTCTTCCAGTTGGAGCCGTCGTGGATGTCACCCGTGAACGGATGGCCGTCAACGGTGTACTGGTGTGTGTAGGCTGGGTCGGTATAGGCTTTCAGCTTGCTGTAGACCCCTTGCGGTATGTATGCAAACTGTTCTGCGCCTGTGGAAGCATTGAAGGCGTGCAGCATGCCGTCGTTCCCACCGATGTAGATCATGGTGGGTCGGGATGCCGTGTTGGAGCGGAAGCTTGCATAGTTGTTGCCGGTGTAGCCAATGTTGGGCTTACCGAGCACCCACATGTTGGAGTTGACGATGTCGCCCAACCGGCTGTTGCGGTCACGCAGCGGGCCACTGGCCGCCTGTTCTTTGGTACGGTCACCTCTGATGTAGGCGAGTCGGTCTTGCCCTACAGTGGCTGCGTCGCTGCCTTTGATCAGGTCTTGCTGCGCTGTTGACAGGTTGCTCCAGTCGAAGCTGGTTCCTGCCGATCCGTTGTGGGTGAAGATGAGTCGGCTGTTGGGTGCAGTGCTGTCCAATACCTGAGCGGCATCCCAGGTGGGTGTGCCGCTCAGGTTGTAATTGGACTGCAGTGCGTAGGCGCGGACATGGCCGCTCCACTTGGCGGCATCGTAGCCGGCCACGTAAACAGTGGTGCCCGCCGTGATGGCCTGAGTGTTGGCCGCAATGCTGGCCATGGGTGCTGAACTGTCGGCAATCACCTGGTTGATGATTTCGGCGAACGCATTGGACAGTTCTGTGGCGTTGTTGGCCGAGACGTACCGCCCACGGCCACTGAGGGCCATGTGCCACAACTCTTTGCGCTTGGCATCACTGGATGAAATTGGGTTGCCCCAGCCGACAGTACCGGTCAACAGACCGATGTAATCACCACCCGACCAGGTGGTGCCAGTGGTACCACCCCAGCGGGGCGCCGTGGTGCTGGACAAGGCCGCGCCACTGCCAAAACCGATGGTGTAGGTGGTCAGGCTTTGCCACGTGGCAGGGTTATTGCGCGGGTTCCAGTATTCCTGGATCACATAGGGTGACCCGGTTGGGCCCACATCGATAGGGCCCGCCTGCTTGATGATAGGGCGCACCTGGTTGGCAATGCCAGGCTGCAAATCGGTGGACCAATAATCGAAAACGAAATCCGCCAGCGTGTTGACGGTTCCCGCGCCGTGGGTGTCGCGATACACGCGGGTCTGTGTGTCTGTGGTGCCGTAGGGGTCGTATACCGTGCCATCGGGCAGTGTCCGGGTCAGGCCATCAGCATTGCCTGCCGTGCCCGGGTTGTTGCCGTAGCTGCTTTCAGAGTTCCATTCGCCGTCCGTCATGAAGATGTGAAACGACTTCCGGCATGCCAGCAGGGGCGTTTCGGTGGTGCCGGGGTTGTGGGCATATGGGTTCCAGATGCCGGTGGTTTTCATGAACTCGCCGGCGTTCTTCACCATCAGGTGGGAAGGTGTATTGCTGTAGGCCGTCAGGCTGTTCACCCAGTTGTTGAAACCGGTGCGGTGTGTGCCGCTGAAAGGCCTCACACGGTTTTCAGGGCAGCTTCCTCCGTAGCTGTTGACCAATGATGACCCAAAACCCCGACAGCGCCACATGGCCTGGAAGCCCAGCCGGATGCTGTCATCGGGCACGGCAGTGGTGCTGAACGAGCTGGTCAGTGCGTTGCGTAACGCTGCCATGCCGGTGGAGCCCATGGAACCGGAGTCATCAACCGAGATGATGAGGTTGGGTGCGGGCTCCCTGCCGCCGTTGCCGGCAGGCACCTGTGCCAGGCTGATAGGTGCTGCCCAGGCTGCGTTCAGACCGGCTGCCAACAGCGTACAGGCCACTGCGGTGGGCAGGCGCTTGAAGCAAGGCGCATTGGGCTCGCTTATTTGTGTGGAGGTTTTGTGTTGACGTGCCATGTGTTTCTCCTCAACGCCTGGTCAAGGCTCCCTGAAATACTGCAAACCTTGAAGAACGACTTGCGTGCCAGGCCGGCGCCCTTGCGACACCACGGTGACGCGGTAGATGAAGGGACAGCTTTTGTTGGGCGCAATATTCTGTCCGGCCAGAAAGCTCTGCTGGGCACCCAACGAAGAGTCGTAGCGCAGCACCTCTATCCAGTACCACGTGTTGTTCAGCAATTGTGGGTTGACGGCCTGACCTGCGTTGATGACTGTGTCGGTGAACTGTCCAAAACGGGCAGGCCGACCTGCGGCTGTGAAAGCACCCAGTTGTCCGTTGGACCAAAAACTGTTGGCCGGGTTGCCAGTGGTGTTGCCGCCGTCTCTGGCAACCGTCAGGTCTACGCAGATGCCGTTGTTGCAGCGTGGCGTGTTGGCCTCCAGGGCAGCTTGCAGGTCGGCGAAACTGGCATCGTCGCAGGGCAACCAGTTGTTGGCTGCCCTGGCACCACATCGGCCACCGGCACACGCAAGGTCCAACCGCGCATCGCCCATCACGGCTTCAGCTGCTTCAAAGGCGCGCTGGTAGTCGGTGCTGTTGCCCGAGACACGTTCATTCAGCAGGCCTACCCTCGATCCGCCCATGACCAGCAGCAAGGACAGCAGCATCATCACCATGACGGTGACAAGTGCAATACCTTGCTGGCGACGGGTTGACGGTGAAGCGTGGCGGTGAATGGTCCGCCGTCGGGCAGTGAACGGAGGGTGTGTCATGGTCACATCCGGTTGCGAAGTTTGTACATGCCCCGGAACACCTGGTGCATGCGGCCATCGTTGGCAACGTTGGCGTCGCGGCAGTTGCGGTAGGTGCCGACTGCCGGGTAGTTGGCACCAATGCCGCGCAGTTGCAAGCAGACTTCTACTGTTTGAACTGTGCTCCAGGCATTTGCAGCGATGGCGGCAGCGGTCACGCGCTGCGTTTGTGTTGCATCGACCGGGTTCTGAACCCAATACCAGACTTGGAAGTCTTCAACGGCGATGTCTGTGTTGGGGTTGTTGTTGTCCCCTACCAGTGCCTGAAAATCAGCGATGTTGTTGCCGGCCAAGCCACGCTGGCCTCTGCATTGCAGTTCAACGTTGTTCACACGGAAATTGTTGTCAATGCGCTCAGGCACCGCGCCCGGGTCGTTGCCGAGACAGTCGCGGGTGACGTTGGCGTTGCGGTGCTCGTAACTGACGATCAGGGTGTCGGTGCCCGCGCCCCCTTCTGTCCCGAAGACCAATTGGTCGCCTGTTGCTGTCGCGCCGCGTTGGGTCATGGGAGCGAAACTGACTGGGTCACCCTGATTGGTTTGCACGAGCTCTGCCGCACCCGCTTGCCTGATGCTGGATGCAATCAGACGCATGGCATTGTTGCCTGCTGTGGCCAGTCGGTAGCTGTCAGAGACCGTGGTGGAGCCTTCCCGGGTGACGAGCAGTGACCCCGTGGCAGCCAGCACCACCATCAAGCCAATGGTCAAGCCGACCATCAGCTCGATAAGTGAGGCACCCCTCTGCGGGCCTTTCTGGTCGCATACTTTCCTGTGGGCGTGGATTGTGCAACGTGTGTTCATGGCTGACCGTACGCAAAATAACAGGTGTGGGTCGTGCCGCAGGCAGCCGGTTCATTCACATTCGGGATGTCGAACGCAGCAGGGCTGTCGGTGCCGGTTTGCTCGTTGGCGCGCCAGCCGACGATGACGATCATTTGTCTGGGGTTGTCAGGTGACACCTGCACAAAACCCTCACCGTTGGGGAGGGTCTGCCGGACAGATTGCTTCCAGCGGTTCAGGTCCCAAGTCGCCTTCGCTGCTGCATTGCAAAAATTGGTGCTGCAGTCGGTTGCGACGGCGGGCAAGTTTCCCCATGCGTTGGCGTAGTTGGCAAGCCAACCCCATTGGGCTGCATTCAGGGGGTCATTGGCATTGAAATTCGGGTTCAATGCCTGGCTGGCGTTTGGGTTGGTCTTGATGGCCTCAAACAAACCATCAGCCATCCGCGCGGCTGTGGCCATGTAATTGGCTTGTTGGTTGTTGGTCATGGTGCGCAGCTGCAAGCCCAACAAACCCATGACGCCAAAGGCCAACACCATCATGGCCACAAGTGACTCCATCAGCGTGGCACCGCGTTGCGACTGGCCTACCCGTATCGAATCGGGTGTGATGTGATTCAACATGCGACAGCTCCCTGCAGTACGCGCGTTCTTCCGCCCGAATTGACACAGATTGTGGTAGTGGCCGGTGAGCCGACGCCAGTGCCACGTGGCGACAGTGTGTACCCGACTGCATTGATGCCCGCCAGCTGCCCCCAACGGTTGGCAGTCATGTTGGCGCCGTTCACGCTGCGCATCACCACGACGTTGTTGGTGATGTTGAAGTTGTAGAGGGTGCGCTCAGGGTTGGCAATGTTGTTGGCATCGCCGTCTTGCACACCATTGGTGTTCTGGTCCCAGAAGACGCGCCAGCCACAGGACCAGTTCTGGGTGGTCGTGCACAACCCTGTGAGGCCGGTTTCGGCTTCTGTGAGTTTGCGGATGACGACGTTGCCGTTGTTGCCGATGGCTGCGTTTCGGGTCAGGTTGACCGAGGCCACCATTTCGTCGACCACGCTGGACACGGCCATCCGCTCGGTCATGGTTCTGAAAGCCGGCGCGGCCACGGCCGCCAACACAGCGACGATGGCCAGGGACACCAACGCTTCTATGAGCGTGAAACCTCGCACGGCTTCGCGTCCAGATGATGCAAATGATGGGGGGTGTTGCATAGGGTGAACCATACAGCTTTGGCAAAGGTTATGCCAACGCGAAACACCGAAAGGTCGGAATGGGCGGACGAGCGGCAGGCGCGTTGTCCGGTCAGCGCTTCACCTCATCCACCAGCAACTTGAACTCGTTGATGTCCTCAAAGCTGCGGTACACGCTGGCAAAGCGCACGTAGGCCACTTTGTCGAGCTTCTTCAGTTCCCGCATGACCATCTCGCCCAGCTGGTGCGAGGGCACCTCGCGGGCCCCCAGGTTCAGCAGTTTTTCCTCGATGCGCTCGATGGCGGTGTCCACTTGCTCGGTGCTGACCGGCCGCTTGCGCAGCGCCAGTGCGAATGACGCGCGTAGCTTGTCAGCGGCGTAGTCTATGCGGCGCCCATCTTTCTTCACCACGGCCGGGAAACTGACTTCCGGCCGCTCGTAGGTGGTGAAGCGTTTTTCGCATTGCGGGCATTTGCGGCGGCGGCGTATGAACGAGGCATCTTCCGACAGCCGCGTTTCCACCACTTGCGTTTCGGTGTGGCCACAGAAGGGGCACTTCATCGCGGCCCCCCCAGAACGTCATGAAATGCGTCAGACAGCGATGAGCAGGAGCCAATGATAAAAAATGTCTTCATCGCTTGTCTGATATTGCTTATCAGCTATAAACAGGGAAGCGGCTGGTCAGCGCATTCACCTTGGCGCGGACCGCCTCGATGTTGGCCGTGTCGCGCGGGTTGTCCAGCACATCGGCAATCAGGTTGGCGGTCAGGCGGGCCTCTTCGTCCTTGAAGCCACGGGTCGTCATGGCCGGGGTGCCGATGCGCACACCGCTGGTCACCATCGGCTTTTCCGGGTCGTTGGGGATGGCGTTCTTGTTGATGGTCATGTGGGCGCTGCCCAGCACGGCCTCGGCTTCTTTGCCGGTGATGCCCTTGGCACGCAGGTCCACCAGCATCACGTGGCTTTCAGTACGGCCCGACACGATGCGCAGGCCACGCTGGGTCAGGGTTTCCGCCACGATCTGGGCGTTCTTCACGACCTGCTGCTGGTAAGCCTTGAATTCTGGTGTCAGCGCTTCCTTGAAGGCAACGGCCTTGGCTGCAATCACATGCATCAGTGGGCCGCCTTGCAGACCAGGGAAGATGGCACTGTTGATGGCTTTTTCGTGCTCGGCCTTCATCAGGATGATGCCGCCACGCGGGCCGCGCAGGCTCTTGTGGGTGGTGCTGGTGACCACGTCGGCAAACGGCACGGGGTTGGGGTATACGCCCGCTGCGATCAGGCCGGCGTAATGGGCCATGTCCACCATGAAGATGGCACCCACGTCCTTCGCCACCTTGGCAAAACGCTCGAAGTCGATGCGCAGGCTGTAAGCGGATGCACCTGCCACAATCAGTTTCGGTTTGGACTCATGGGCTTTGCGCTCCATGGCGTCGTAGTCGATTTCTTCCTTCTCGTTCAGGCCGTAGGACACCACGTTGAACCACTTGCCGCTCATGTTCAGGGGCATGCCATGGGTCAGGTGGCCGCCTTCGGCCAGGCTCATGCCCATGATGGTGTCGCCGGGCTTCAGGAAGGCCAGGAAGATCGCTTCGTTGGCGGAGGCGCCGCAATGGGGCTGCACGTTGGCAGCGTCAGCGCCAAACAGCTCCTTCACACGGTTGATGGCCAGTTGCTCGGCCACGTCCACGTGCTCGCAGCCGCCGTAGTAGCGCTTGCCGGGGTAGCCTTCGGCGTATTTGTTGGTCAGCTGGGTGCCCTGTGCGGCCATGACGGCGGGCGAGGCGTAGTTTTCGCTGGCGATCAGCTCGATGTGGTGTTCCTGGCGGGCGTTCTCGGCCTGGATGGCGGCAAACAGCTCGGGATCGGTTTGTTCAATCAGGATGTTGCGGTGGTACATGGCAGTCTTTCAGTGAAGATGGGCCTTGGGCTCGGGCGTGTGTGGCCTGCGGAGCGCGCGAGCGCAAGGGCTGCCCAGGCGAACGGCTGAACGTCGTTGGCCCACGTCAGGCCATGACGGCACGCTCCCCAGTGGTGTTCCACGTCAGCCTGTGCACCGGTCAGATCGGTGTCACGGGCATATCGCCAGTCGCGCGCGGACGAGAGTGTAAGGGATGGATGCGGTGCCCACATGGTGCCCATTCGCTGCCGTTCGGTGCCAAGCTGAAGGGGGCGCTGGTTTGCCGACCCATCCCACTCGCGTTGCGGCCATTCCGGATGGCTGAAACGTGGTGTGGTTCAGGACGCGGATGGTCCCGTGTCCTCGGCACGGGCTGACTCGGCATCAGGCCGGGCAGGTTGACGGGGTGCGACGGGCAGTTGTGGAAAGTCGCTGGCCGTGTTGGTGACGGTGGCGGGGGGTTGAGTGGGCACTTTTTTGCCTGCTGCCACATCGCGCAGCCGTTGGTGTTCTGCCATGACCTTGTTGACGTAGTCGCTGCCGTCGGTATTGACGGCACCCACATACAACTTGAGGCCACCTTCGACATTACCGGCCCGACGGATGCAGTCCAGCAACACCTGCACGCCGACGCGAAGATTGGTGACCGGATCAAAAGCTGCCAACTGGCCGCCAAAGTCTTCATATTTGTCAACATGGACGCGCGTCAGCACCTGCATCAGCCCTTGCGCGCCCATTGAACTGTGTGCAAACGGGTTGAACCGGGATTCGATGGCCATCACAGCCAGGATGAGTGTGGGGTCGAGCTTGATTTTTTCGCCGAGGAAAAACGCTTCGGCCACCAGAGCGCTCAGCGGCTCCGGTGCCACGCTGTACTTGCGTGACAACCAGAATGCGACTTTGGCTTGTGGCGCTGGCAGGTTGGCGGGGTGGGCAGCCGTTGCGCGTTCGGCCGCTTGCGGCTCGACCAATGTGGGCATGCCATCGTTTTTGGCTTCCTGGCGCTCGATCAGCCAGGTCAGTACCTGACGTTCGGTGAGGTCGCGCAAGTCATCCCTGACGAACATGACCAAGGCAACCGCCGCAATGGTCAGCCCCACCAGCGCAATGCTGTTGTGGGTCAGATCCATCAGGGCTTTGAAAAAGCGTGCCACAGTGTGTTTGACCGTGTGCCAAGCGCTGTGTGCTGACTGAGTGTCTGCAATCATGAGTAGTCCTTTCGTGCGGTGTGCGGGCCAACCCGATGGAGTTGGGCACACACCTGATCAGCCGGAAGAACGCCGGATGAGGCGTGCAGCAGGTGGAACGTCAAGCGTTTCAGGGTAAACCCTTGACGAGTGGGGCGGAGTTTAAAAAGCAATTTATGACCAGTCAATAATAAAGAGCTGACTTTTTATTCCAATTTTTTACTATGCATGCTTTCAACTTCCAGATATCAGTGCTTCTTGTGCCTGTTTATGCGGCGACAATAGAGGGTTGCACTGTGCGAACCGTGCGGCATGTGCGCACGGAGGCCTGTCCAGCCGTCTGTCGTCATGCTCAATTGGGCTGATACCTCTATTTGTTGTTGAGTTCACCGTGAAATCTGACCGTTCTACTTCCGCTTCCGTTCAAACGATGGATGCTGCCGCCATGGATCAACTGACCGGTGGTGCCTTTTCTGCCCCGACAACCGGTGAACGCACGGCACGCTTGCGGGAGTGGCTGGCCTCATCGCCCAGCCCCGAGCTGATGGCAGATGTGTACCGTGAGCTGTCCCATCGCGACAAGGGCGCTGCCCGGCCTTTGAAAGAGAAGCTCGATGAAATCAAGCGGGCCCGTATCCAGGACGGGCTGATTGTTGAATGGGCGCAGAAGGCCGAGGCGCTGCTGGCCCAGGAGCGTTGGAACGTCGCCGACGCGATGGCTTGGCAACGCGATGCGGCCAAAGCGGGTGCGCCCCTGTCGCGCGAACCGCTGGCAGGCCTGAAGCTGGCGTTGACCGATCGCATCAAGGCGGTGGATGACTTGCAACACCGCATACAGGTTGCCCGTGAGGCAGCCGTACTGTTGGCGCAACGTATCGAAGTGCTGTCGACCAAACCACTGGAGGATGCGCGCCAGGTCAGCCAGGCGCTGGCTGATGATGTGGCCCAATGGGCTGCACAGTCGCAGGTGCTGGCTGCCGAGCCGCAGTGGGCCAGCATGGATGTGCGCTTTGCCAGCATGCTGGACACGTCGCGCACCCAACTCATGCTGGTGTGGGACGCATTCGATGCCGCTTTGAAGCAGGGTGTAGCTGCGCAGGCCGATGCGAATGCGCCGCTGCCTGCAGTACCGGTTTGGGCAGATGCCATCAGGCAGGCGCGCGGGGAGGCGGTGGCCGAACGGATGCCTGCAGGCATGTCGGCAGAGGACGTGGCGGCTGCCAAAAGTCAGGCAGCGCAGGCGTTGGCCACCGCATCCAATCAGTTGGCGGCTGAACTGGCACAAGGCCATGGCAAGGCCATCCCGAAGCTGGCGAACGAGCTCCGGCATGTGATGAAAGAGCATGGGCGTTGGCTGACCCCGGATGTGGAAGTGCCTGCCCAGGCGTTGTTGGCCCAGGCGGGTGATCTGGAAGGGTGGCAGCGCTGGCGTGCCGATCAACTCCGTCAGGAGCTCGTGGCCAAGGCTGAAGCGCTGATGACCGTGCCTGAAAACCAACGGTTGGGTGGGCGCAAGATGCAGGAAACGCTGCGCGCCTTGCGTGACAACTGGAAACAGGCTGATCACGGCGGCGCGCCCAATCATGCCCTGTGGAAGCGGTTTGACGAAGCGTGCAACAAAGCCCACAAGGTGGTGGAAGACTGGCTGAACAAGCTGAAAGCCGAGGCCGCTGCACACAAGGCGCAACGCATGGCGTTGATCCAAGAGGTTCAGGCGTGGGCGGAAGCTCACCAGGCCAACACCGATTGGAAAATGCACGTCCGCGAGCTGCATCGCCTGTCGGAGACCTGGCGCAATGCAGGTCATCTGAGCGAAAAGCAGTTTGCTGAAATCCAACCACAGTGGAAGGCGGCCATGGACAAGGCCCGTGCGCCGCTGGAGGCCGCACAGGTCGCCAACCTGGCGCAGCGCCAGGTGCTCATTCAGCAAGCCACAGCCTTGGGCGGTGCAGATGTGCTGCGCATGGATGCTGTGCGCGCGCTGCAACACGAATGGCAGGTGCTTGCACAGGCGGTTCCGCTTGACAGAAGGCAGGAGCAAAAGCTGTGGGATGCCTTCCGCAAACCCATTGACGATGCGTTTGCCCGCAAGGATGCAGCCCGTGCGCAGGCAGCCGCCGCGATGAGTGAACACGACCAGCGTGTGCTGGCGGCTGCCCAGGCACTGGAGGCGGCCATCCAGAGCCAGGACGCGCAAGCGATTCACGCTGCCATGGCTCAGTTGGAGCGCGCGGAGCGTGCTCAGGCACAACCCGCCACGGCGGCTCAGGCTGCGCCGGCGGCCCAGGCAGAAGTCGCTGCACAGCCACAGTCGGTTCAGTCAGAACAAACCGAAAGTGCAAGTGACCCGACGGATGCCAGCGGAGCGAACACGCCCAAACCCGCCAGCGTGGCGCGCAAGGTGGTGGCCGTTCGGGGCGACGACCGACCCGGCATGAAGAAAGCGGAGCCCGTGCCTGCTGGGCGGGCAGGAAAACCCGGTGACCACCGTGCTGCAGGCCGCACACAGGACAGGCCGCGTCGGGACGAGGCAGCTGGTGGTCGCCACGCGCATGGGGCTCATGTGGCAGACAGGGGGCCGCGTTTGGGCGATGCTGCATTCCGTGCGCGCCGGGATGCTATGGAACATGCCCAGTTGGCACTCAAAAAGCTGGCTGCGCAGGCGCACGGTCAGTCGTTGACACAAATGCTGGAAGGATGGCGCACGCGCGATGCTGCTTTGGTGCCTTCGCTGGCCGATTTGGGGGGGCGCGTCAATGCAGCCACCCGGCAGGCTTGGGTGCAGGCCATGGGTGGCGTTGCACGGGGGGCTGTGGCAGAGGAGTCACTGCTGCGCATGGAAATGGCTGCCGAGGTGCCATCACCCGCAGACAAGCTGGATGCACGACGTGCCCTGCAACTCAAATTGCTGACCCGCCGAAACGATCCGACGCCTGCTCAGACCTGGCATCAGGATGCCGCCAATGTGCTCGGTGCCGAGTGGGACGCAGAATCTGCACGCCGATTGCAGCAGGCGCTGAAGGTCTTGATGAAAAAGAGCTGAATAAAAATATAGCATCTATCGCTTTATTTATAAGCGATAGATGCCAATTTAGTTCATATTTTTTGCGCTCAAGCGGGGGGCGGAATAATCGGCTCGCCCTTTCGCATGCGCAACACATCCCCGCGGGGTGGGTTACCCGTGGCATCCCAGTCGGTCAGGACATGTCGCAGCCGTCCTTCGCCCAGGGCATGTGTGGCCGGCATGTGCGTGTGCCCATGCATGAGCATGCTGGCGTGGCAATCCTCCAGCAGTTGGTTGGCGGCGAGTGCGTCGACATCGCTCCACGCCAGTGCACTGGCTTTGCGTTGTTCGCTCGCGTCGCGCATGCGCCGCGCCATCGCCAAACGAACGTCCAACGTTTGCGCAAGAAACTGGCTTTGCCAGTTTGCACCGCGCACTTCCGCCCGGAAGGCCTGGTAAGGGGCATCCGAGAGGCATAAGGCATCGCCATGCGACAGCACCCACCGCTGTTCCCCCCATTGCAGCACGGTGGGGTCGGCGAGCAGGGTCATGCCGGCTGCGGCCAGCAGCCGGGGGCCGACCAAAAAGTCGCGGTTGCCGGGCAAAAAAAACACCGGCGCACGGTTGCTTGCGGCGAACAGTGACCGGGCGCAGGTTTGCCAGAAAGCCCCCTGGTCAGGGTCGTCCATCACATCGTCACCAACCCACACTTCAAACAGGTCACCCAGAATGAACAGGGCATCCCAGTCGCCGCTTTGCAGGGCCGCCTGCCAGGCCTGGCAAGTGGCAGTGTCCGACGGATGCAGGTGGACGTCGGACAGGAAAGCCAGTGTCTGCCAGCTTTCAGGCGCAGCCAGCACTGGCGGGGTCGTCACGTGTCAGGCTACCTTCACGGCTTTGGTGATGACCACGTCTGTTTTTGGCACGTTTTCGTGAAAACCGCTGCGACCGGTCGGCACTTTCCGAATGGCATCCACCACTTCGGTGCCGGCCACCACTTTGCCAAACACGGCATAGCCCCAACCACTGGGTGTGGGCGAGGTGTGGTTCAAGAAGCCGTTGTCGGTCACGTTGATGAAAAACTGGGCCGTCGCCGAATGCGGGTCGTTGGTTCGAGCCATGGCAATGGTGTAAACGCTGTTTTTCAGCCCGTTATTGGCTTCGTTGTCAATGGGGGCATCGGTCCCCTTTTGCTTCATGCCGGGTTCAAAGCCGCCGCCCTGGATCATGAAGCCGTCCATCACGCGGTGAAAAATGGTGCCGTCGTAATGACCTTTGGCCACATAGGCCAGAAAGTTGGCTGTGGATTTGGGGGCCTTTTCGGCATCCAGCTCGAGGGTAATGGTGCCTTGGTTGGCGATGTGCAGTTCGACTTGCGGGTTGCTCATGGTTCAGTTCTCCAGGGTGGCTTTGTTGATGAGAATGGGAGTCTTGGGGACATCGGACGGAAACGGGCCGCCAGCCCCGGTAGGCGTGGCCTTGATTTTGTTGACCACGTCCATGCCGGCAATCACCTTGCCGAACACCGTGTAGCCAAACAACTGGGGCGCTGACATCAACGCAGCCCGAGGCGTGTTTTCGTAGGTGCGGCCCTGATATTCGAACTTGGGTACGGGATCGCCCGGCGGAATGACGACCGGATCGAGAAAGGCGTTGTCCTTGACGTTGATGAAAAACTGTGCCGTGGCCGATTGGGGGTCATTTGTGCGGGCCATGGCCACCGTGCCGACAACGTTGCGCAAGCCGCCCTTGGCCAGGGCTTCCCGACCTTCGTGGACAACCGGTGCACGGGTTTTTTTCTGAACATAGCTGGCATCAAAACCGCCGCCTTGAACCATGAAATTGTCGATCACCCGATGAAAAATCGTGCCGTCGTAATGCTTGTCTTTGACGTACTGCACAAAATTCTCAACTGTCTTGGGGGCTTGCGCCGGATACAACTCCAGCGTGATATCGCCAGCTGTGGTGGCCAACTTCACCCGGACGGTTTCAGAAGCGACAGCCGGGCCGGCCAGCAAACATGTGACGGCCAGGGGCAAAGCAGTGCGGACAAGCAGTCTGCGAGCAAGGGATGGGTTCTGCGAAACAAACATGGTCATGAGCGAAAGCAAATGGAAACAGGGATGAAGTTTTGAGCAGGCGGCGCTGTTCAGCCGCCGATGGATTCCTGCGCGATGCGCCAATCGTTGCCGCGCTTGACAAGTCTGAGTGTCTTGCGGCCGGAAACGTTCAGCTGGTCGGCCTGGTAGCGTTGGATGAAAGTGGCAGTTGCGGTGTCGCCCGAAACTTTGATGTGCACATTGTCTAACTCCACACGGATTTTCGATTTGTACACGATGCGGTCTGTCCGGTCTTTCTCCCAGGCTTTGCGTGACAAACCCCCGGGTGGATCAAACGTCCTGTCGTACGCGCCGAAGTAGGCCTGCATGTTCTTCTGACTCCAGGCTCGGGTCCATGATTGAAGCGCTTGTCTGACACGCGCCTGTTCAGCCGCAGAACCAGCGGCTTCGGCCGGTTTGGCAGGTTTGCGGTCTGTCGGCTTGGTGGCAGCTTCAGGTGGAGCAACAGCGGTTTTGGCCTGGTCGGCACTGGCCAGTTGCGTCTCGCGCTGTGGCGGTGGGCGTTTCAGCGCTGCTGAGGGTACACCGGCAATGACGGTGTCCTGCAACATTTGCCAGCGCTCTCCGGTTTTCAGCCAGTATTGGCGACGAGTGACGGGCGTCACCGCACCATCGACGGTTTCATCGAAGGTGGCCACCATGTTGGCCTCCGGGAACCTCGATTGCAGGAGTGACACATTGGTGATGCCCAGCCTGACATGCGGCGCGACCGCTAGGTCGGGCTGTTGTGGCCCCTGTCCATTGCCTGACGCGCGGGTCGTCGTTGGCCCAAAGGTTTGGACCAACTCGGCAGCAGTCAGTTTGCTGCGGGCTTCCTGCCATTGCGTCAGCACACTTTCGAATGCAACCCTGTCAGCTTCCAGCGTTTGGCCAGCCACCCATTGAAGCTGTTCGGCAATGACCACAGGAGTCGTGCGCGGTGCCACCGTGTCGAGCAGCCTTTGCATGTCAGGGTTGGAGACGACGACGCACCCGTCGGATGCCAGGGGCGCGCGCACAAACTGATCGGGAGGCGTGCCGTGTAACCAGATGCCGCTGCCGGTGCGGCCCTGCCGGTTGTCGAATGCGTTGGGGTAATTGATGGGCAATGCGCCTGCACCATAAAAAGCGGGCAGAGACTTGCGATCCTTTGTCGAAGTGATGTAGTAGTTGCCCAGTGGCGTGCGGCCATCACCTTCCAGCTTTTTGTCAATGCCTGATTTGCCCACCGAGATGAAAAAGTCGGCCACCAGTTTCAGGTTGGGTGGGGTCTGGCGGTCAGCCTGAGGGGACACCTGGTTCTCAAAAAGGTACAACCTGCTGTGCGAAGCATCAATCGCGATCGCGTGGCGGGATGCAGGAGAAAGCGCCACAAACTGGTGCGGGATGGTGCCAGGCAAAGGCCGGTTGCGCAGGGCATCCAGGCGTTTGCGTGACTCGGCCCGCAGGTTCAGCAGTTGCGCGTGGTCGGTGTCAGACAGCGGTGCGTCTGGCCGGTAGCGCAAGCGCAACAGGTCTGCATACACCAGTTGCGCCAATTGGAAGTTGGGGTGGTCTTGAACCAGGCCTTGCGCTTTGCGCAACGCCGCATGGAAGTCTCCCTGCTCGATGAGGGCATAAATGCCGACCAAGCGCGTCTCGGCATTGTCCGGGCCGAGGCTGGTTGCGTCCAGAAGGTCGCGGGCAGACAGGCCACCCGTCGTGTTGGTCCGTCCCGCAGTGACATCGCTGGTCACACTGGCCGGTGACTTGCTGTTGCTACTTCCGGCCGTGTCAGTTGTCTCGATGGAGGTCGGGGCAGCACCTCGCCACTGGCCATACCAGTCGAGCAATGGCGTGGCAGCCTGGGTCGCCAGGAGGGCCAGCACGGCCAAGGCCAGCAGCAAGCCGAGCAAGTACTTCCGGGTCAATTGAGGGGAAACTGTAGGGTTGTGCGACCGTTTCCGCTGCAGGCAGTGCGCTGCAGGCGGCATGCGTGTCTAGGGACGTCCAGAACGGAAAAAGTTCCGTCAGGGGCGAAAGTCAGCCGCCCGTGCTTTCTTTGGTGATCAGCCAGCGACCGCTTTCCTTGGCGAATTCAAGGGTCTTGCGGCTGTTGGACACCAGGCTGCCAGCTTTGTAGTGTTGTTTGAACACGGCCGTTGCACGGTTGTCAGACATTTGAACATCAAGTTCAGACACGTCCACCGAAATGTTGCCTTTCGTCGTGATGCGCGTTCGACGTTCCTGTTCCCAATCCTTGCGCGATTTGCCATTGGGGGGCACAAAGTTGGCGCTGTATGCCGCCAGGTAAGCCGTCATGTTCTTGGCAGACCAGCTTTTGGCCCATTCCTGAACAGCAGACTGAACCTCCGGGTTGGCTGCTGCAACGGCTGCAGGTGCCTGTGTGGCCGGCTTTTCAGCAGCGGGTGGCGCAGGTGGCTGCACCCTTTGTTGTGCTACTGCAGGTGCAGCCACGGGTGTGGGTACGGGCGCTGCGGCTGCCGGGGTTGGGGTGGGCTTCACTCCCCGTGCGTCGGGTGCGAAGAGGTTGCGAATGAGTGCCAGTTTGGGTGGCACACCCGCATTGTTGCTGTCGAGTTGCAGCGCCTTGCTGTAGGCCTGACTCGCAAGCTTGGCGTAGACATCCCCGAGGTTTTCGTGGGCTGTGGCGTAACTCGGGTTGGTCCGTATGGCCATTTCAAGTGCAATCCTGGCTTTGTCGAACTGGCTTTGTCCGGCATACAGAACCGCCAAGTTGTTGTACGGCTCGGGCAACTCGGGAAATTCTTCGGTCAACTTGACGAATGTTGAGATCGCGTCGGCGGTTTTGCCGGTTTCGGCCAGGATGACACCCTTCAGGAAGCGCATCTGGGGGTCACGAGGTTTGCTGGCCAGGTACTGGTCTGCTTTGTTCAAAGCGTCAGCATTTTGTCCGGCACGTATGAGCCTGTTGATGTCGGCGTACTCATCGGCATGGGCCACGGGCATCCAGAGGGCGGCTGACAACATGCACAGCGCCAGTGGTGCTTTCAGCGGAGCTTGTTTGGAAATGCGAGCAAAAGGCAACATGTTGTCGATTGGATCAAGGGGTTGCGGGACGAGATGCAGCCGTTAGGTTAGGTGCGCAGAAGCACTGTTGTCGGCCAGCCCGATATACTGATTCATTGTATCTGAGGGGGCATTCTGCAGGTGATGAGTCGGTACGACTTGGTCAGAACGGCGCCCCAACTTTCAAAGACGACCAGTCAAAGCGTGTCCTTTTCCCATGAGTTTGCACATTTACAACTCACTCTCGCGTCAGAGCGAGCCGTTTCAGTCCATTGAACCCGGCCATGTACGCATGTATGTGTGCGGCATGACCGTATACGACCTCTGTCACCTGGGGCATGCCCGATCGATGGTGGCTTTTGACGTGGTGCAGCGTTGGCTCAAAGCATCAGGCTACCGCGTGACTTATGTTCGGAATATCACCGACATTGACGACAAGATCATCCGGCGAGCGCTTGACAATGGCGAGACCATACGGAACTTGACCGACCGGATGATCGATGCACTCCATCAGGATGCCGATGCATTGGGTATCGAAAGGCCCAACCATGAACCGCGTGCCACGGCCTATGTCAATGACATGTTGTCCATCATCGGTCAGCTGGAAGCCAAAGGGCTGGCCTACCGGACGGCCGATGGCGATGTCAATTACGCCGTCCGTGCGTTCAGGGGTTACGGCAAGCTGAGCGGCAAGAGCCTGGATGAGCTGCGCGCCGGCGAGCGAGTGGCCATCGCTGACGGCAAGGCCGATCCATTGGATTTCGTGTTGTGGAAGTCTGCCAAACCAGCCGAACCCGAAGATGCCAAGTGGCCGAGTGTTTATGGCCCCGGACGGCCGGGCTGGCACATCGAGTGCTCGGCCATGAGTTGTCAACTGCTGGGCGAAAGTTTTGACATCCATGGGGGCGGAGCGGATTTGCAGTTCCCGCACCATGAAAACGAGATCGCCCAAAGCGAGGGTGCCACAGGCAAACCGCTGGCCACGTTCTGGATGCACAACGGGTTCGTGCGGGTGGACAACGAAAAAATGTCCAAGAGCCTGGGCAATTTTTTCACCATCCGGCAAGTGCTGGATGCCTACGATGCCGAGACAGTCCGGTTTTTCATCATCAGAGCCCACTACCGCAGTGCGTTGAACTACAGCGATGCACACTTGGATGACGCTCGCGTGGCGTTGAAGCGGCTGTACCTGGCTTTGTTGCCGTTCGATGCCTTGCCCGAACAAGCGCCCGATTGGTCTGATGCCTACGCTAGCCGCTTCAAAGCGGCCATGGACGAAGACTTTGCCACGCCTGAGGCTGTGGCAGTGTTGTTTGAACTGGCTGCGGAAGTCAACCGCACACGGTCTGCCGCGCTTGCGCTTCAGCTCAAGGCATTGGGGGGCGTGTTGGGACTGCTCCAGCAGCACCCTGCGTCTTTCCTGCAAGCAGGCAAGGGCTTGGACGAAGCGGCCATCGCCGCCCAGATCGAGGCACGTCAGCAGGCGAAAAGTGCAAAAGACTTTGCCCGAGCCGATCAGATTCGTCAGGATTTGCTGAGCCAGGGCGTGGTGCTGAAGGATTCGGCACAAGGCACAACGTGGGAACGGGTGTGAGCCGCATGGCAGACTCGGTGTTGCCGCTGGCCGATGCGCCTGCATACTGGTTGGATGCGTGCAAACACCTGTCCAAGCGGGACAGGGTGATGAAGCGGCTCATACAGCGCTTTCCTGGCACATTTCTGCAGTCCAGGGGCAATGCTTTCAACACACTGGCGCGCAGCGTGGTCGGGCAACAGATATCGGTCAAAGCCGCTCAGTCGGTCTGGAACCGTTTCGAGGCCCTGGCGCCTGCACTGTCGCCTGAAGGTGTGCTCAAACTTCGTGTCGACGACATGCGTGCGGCCGGTTTGAGCGCGCGCAAGGTCGAATACCTGGTGGATTTGTCGTTGCATTTCACCTCGGGTGCCCTGCATGTCGAAGCATGGGCAGACATGCCAGACGATGCCATCGTTCAGGAATTGGTTGCCATCCGGGGTATCGGCAGGTGGACGGCCGAGATGTTCCTGATTTTTCACCTCATGCGCCCGAATGTGTTGCCGCTTGATGATGTTGGACTCATCAATGGCATCAGCCAGGCTTATTACTCGGGCGAACCAGTCAGCAGAAGCGAAGTGAAAGAGGTCGCTGCATCCTGGGCACCTTATTCGACCGTGGCGACTTGGTATATTTGGCGGTCTCTCGACCCCTTGCCGGTCAATTACTGACGGCGCTCGCCAGACCAGTCTGAGGAGTTTCATTTTGGCCAAAAAAACGTATCTTGATTTCGAGCAGCCGATTGCCGAGCTGGAAACCAAGATTGAAGAACTGCGGTACGTGCAGACTGAGTCAGCAGTCGACATCTCTTCCGAAATTGACCAGCTTGCACGGAAAAGCCAGCAACTCACGAAAGACGTCTACAGTGACCTGACGCCCTGGCAGATCACCAAAATTGCCCGCCACCCGGACCGTCCGTACACCATGGACTACATCCGCGAGGTGTTCACGCACTTTGTCGAACTGCATGGCGATCGGCATTTTGCAGACGACTTGAGCATCGTCGGGGGGCTTGCCCGTTTCAATGGCCAGCCCTGCATGGTGCTGGGTCACCAGAAAGGGCGTGACACCCGCGAGCGGGCGCTGCGCAACTTCGGCATGACCAAGCCCGAGGGTTACCGGAAAGCGCTGCGCCTGATGAAGCTGGCCGAGAAATTCAAGCTGCCTGTGTTCACATTTGTGGATACGCCCGGCGCTTACCCTGGCATCGATGCCGAGGAGCGCGGGCAGTCAGAAGCCATCGGGCGCAACATTTTCGAGATGGCTCAGTTGGAGGTGCCCATCATCAGCACGGTAATCGGGGAGGGTGGCTCGGGGGGGGCTTTGGCCATCTCGGTGGCTGACCAGGTCGTCATGCTGCAGTACTCGGTTTACTCCGTCATCAGCCCCGAAGGCTGCGCATCCATACTCTGGAAAACCAGTGACCGGGCAGAAGATGCAGCCGAGGCCTTGGGCATCACAGCGCACCGCCTGAAGGCACTGGGGCTGGTTGACAAGATCGTCAACGAACCCGTTGGGGGTGCCCACCGTGATCCGAAGCAGATGGCCACTCTGCTCAAACGGGGCTTGGCCGATGCCTGGCGTCAGGTGGCCGACCTGAAGACCAAAGAATTGCTCGACAGGCGCTATGCACGCCTGCAGAGCTACGGGCGATTCACGGACACCAAAGCCGAGCGGTCGCGCTGAGTTTTTGAGCTTGCTCGGCAGCCCGGTCACGTCGGAAATTTGCAGCGCTCTTCGGCGCTGGTTTGCCCAGCATCGCGTGCAGGAGCCGTCAGCGGGTTCAAGGCTGGCAATTGCCTATAGCGGTGGCTTGGACTCCACTGTGCTGTTGCAAGTTGCACAGGCGCTGTGGCCGGGTGCAGTGGTGGCCATTCACGTCAACCATGGGTTGCAGGCGGCTGCCCCCGCCTTCGAGCAGCATTGCGCAGAGGTGTGCCGCACCTTGGGCTTGCCATTGGTCGTCATGCCAGCCTGTATTGACGTTCGGCCCGGAGACAGCCTGGAGGAGCAGGCACGCATTGCCCGCTATGCCTTGCTTGAAGCAGGTGCTTCGGGTCAGTCGTGTGATGTGGTGTGGCTCGCACAACATGCCAATGACCAGGCGGAAACTGTCATGCTTGCCTTGTCCCGAGGGGCTGGTGTCGCCGGCCTGGCAGGCATGGCTGCCAGTTTCAATGTGGGCAAAGTCAGATTCGGGCGACCCTTGCTGGGCATGCCACAGTCGGTCCTTCGGTCTGCTGCAATGCGGCACCAATGGACCTTTGTGGATGACCCCACCAATGCCGATGTGCGTTTTGCGCGCAACCGGTTTCGGCAAGACGTCATGCCAGCTTTGATTGCCGCTGCGCCAGGTGCCGTGGCTGCGCTGTCCCGTTCCGCCCGGCACTGCGGGCAGGCCAGCGAGTTGTTGGTTGACCTTGCAGGCATAGACATGGCGCAAATTGGGCAGCCACCTGCGCTGGCTGGTTTGCGAAAGCTGACGCCTGCCCGGCAAGCCAATGTGTTGAGGGTCTGGTTGCATGGGTTGACGGGGAGAGCACCCTCCACCGCCCAATTGGATGAACTAGTCAAGCAGGTGGCCGCAGCACGAACCCGGGGCCAACGCATCGACATCAAGGTTGGCAGTGGGCGTGTGGTGAGAGAGAAGTCCTGTTTGCAATATGTACCGTCAGAAGCTGCGCGGTTGAGTCTCTCAGTTAAAAGTGGCTCGGAATGATGCATAATGCTGGTTTCGCGGAGTGATGACCGAGTGGCCGAAGGTGCTCCCCTGCTAAGGGAGTATGGGGTGTAGAGCCTCATCGAGGGTTCGAATCCCTCTCACTCCGCCAAAGACCCCTTTCAAGGGGTTTTTTTTCGTCTCAACGCAGCAGTTTTTGGGGGACGGGGCAACGACTTTCATAGTAGAGTTCGATGCAAGTCGTCTCAGCCCGTATTTTCCAAGCGCATAAGTTTTTGGGGGACGGGATGAGGGACGGAAGTTCTATCCCCCAAAAAGTGAGGCTCACATGCCCAAAGTTGCAGATGCTTTGTCAGCCATCGAGGTCAAGCGACTGACAGACCCCGGTACCTATCGTGTAGGCACCGTTCCCGGTTTGATGTTGCGCATCGGCGACAGCGGCGGCAAATACTGGTTGTTGCGCACCACGGTTCAGGGAAAGCGCACTGACATTGGTGTGGGCACGTACCCGGAAGTCAGTCTGGCCGATGCAATCAAGCAAGCACGCGAACAGAAGGCCAAGATCAAAGACGGCATCAACCCGGTGGCTGAACGGATCAAACCTGCGCTGGCCGCGAAGCAAACCTTCAAGGCCGTGGCTGCTGCGTACATCGACAGCCACCGTGCCGGGTGGAAGAACCCGAAGCATGAGCAGCAGTGGGCAAACACACTGGAAACCTATGCCCACCCATTCATCGGTGACAAGCATGTGGGTGATGTGACTGTGGCCGATGTGCTGGCGCTGCTGAAACCCATTTGGTCAACCAAGAACGAGACAGCTACGCGAGTGCGCAACCGGGTGGAACTGGTTCTGGGGTATGGCATGGCGCTGGGCTACACCCCGCGAGGGCTGAACCCTGCTGCATGGCGCGGCAATCTGGACAACCTGCTGCCCAAGCCTTCCAAGGTTGCGACTGTGGATCACCATCCAGCCGTCGATTACAAGGCCGCAAACGCCTTCCTGATGCGTCTGAAGTCCATGCCGGGTATGGGTGCGAGGTGTCTGGAGTTCACCATGTTGACCGCGTGCCGTTCGGGTGAATCGCGTCTGGCCGTGTGGAATGAGTTCGACCTTGAGGGCAAGGTGTGGAACATCCCTGCCGAGCGCATGAAGGCTGGCCGTCCACATCGTGTGCCATTGTCTGAGCCTGTGCTGGCGCTGTTGAAAGCCCTGCCGCGCATTGAGGGCGAGGTGTTGGTGTTCCCCGGCACCAAACCAAACAAACCACTGTCAGACATGACCCTGACCGCCTGCATGCGTCGGCTGAATGTGGATGCCGTGCCGCATGGATTGAGGTCTACCTTCAGGGATTGGGCGGCGGAATGCACCAGCTTTCCCAATGAGGTTGCGGAAATGGCACTGGCGCATGCGGTGGGCAATGCAACAGAGGCCGCATATAGGCGTGGCGACCTGTTCACCAAACGTGTGGAACTGATGGATGCGTGGGCCGTTTACCTGACAAAAGACCCGTCAGCAAAAGTAATCCCGCTACGAAAAGTGGTGTAGGTAACTTGGCACAGTTCGGTGGTTTGCACCACACCACCGTGCGTTTACCAAAATGGATCATCGCGCCTTATACCGCTTCGTGCGGGTGCAACGTAAGGACGATCAACGATGAACCATCTCGCATATAGACTAGGCCAACTGGCAAGCACAAAAGACCGCCCCGGCTTGCTGCCAGTGTCACCTCCCACCATTTGGCGCTGGGTGAAGGCTGGCAAGTTTCCAGCACCCTACAAGCTGGGGGCGCAAACCACCGTTTGGGACAAGTCAGCCGTCGATGCCTGGCTTGAGCAACAGCGCAACGCATCAACCCCGACAGTCTGAGGTGAACCGATATGGATCATCTCAACGACCGCCAGCACGCGGGGAATAGCCCTGCCCAAAAAGAAAACCCCCTGGCCGGGGGAACGGCGCAAGGGGCAGCAAGAACTACATTTGCAAAACGGATTTTATCGCATATCAGTTCTGCTGTCGCTGCTATTGTTTTTCACATATTGATGGTGTTGGCTATTGCTGCTGCCGTCATCGTAGCGAGGGGCATCTGACATGCTGACATGGGACGGAAACACCGAGAGCGCAACTGATCTGTACGCATCATGGGTCAGCCACCGCGTGTGTGTGTTTGGTGGCAAGGACGACACACACAAAACCCACGACGACGACGGCATACCCAGCCCACACCCGATGGCTGGCAAGCCTTACCGCACCGTCAGCATGGGTGATCTGATGGACATGGCATCCAAACCGGGCAGCAAACCCAAGCTGCAAGCGCTGGCGCTGATGGCATCCAGTTATGCACAGCATGACGCACGCAAACATCAGGTTCAGCGTGAGCGAGGGCAGTTTGTGCTGATCCGTGGCGACATTGACAAGGGCAACACCACAATGGCTGAACTGGTGGATGCACTGGTGGCCTTTGCTGGTTATGGTGTGGCGCTTTGTGTTTACAGCACAGCGAGTGCAACACCTGATGCACCGCGCTGGCGAGTTGTCATTCCACTGTCTGAACCATTGGGCTTTGCTGAGTGGCGACGACTTCAGAGGGCGCTGCATCTGCATCTGGCCAAGCATGGCATCCAGTTTGATGGCAGCATGGAACTGGCTGGTCAATACATGGCCGCACCCAACGTCCCACCAGACAAGCGAGGCGACGACGGCCAGCCACTGTTCTATGAGTCCAACACATCCGGGCGCGAAGCACTGGACGTGACCGCACCCGGATGTGTCGCAGCACTGGCGCTGGCTGATACAGAGGAAAAGCAGGCAGCGGAGGCACGCGAAAAGGCCGCTAAACGGGCAGCAGAGCGAGCGAGACAGGTTCAGGCTGGCAACACCACTGCAAGCCTGATTGATGCCGTAAACGCTCGATATTCAGTAGCCGACTGCATGCGTCGGTTCGGGTTTGAAACAATGGACAGCGAGAACTGGCACCACCCACTGCAAACCAGCGCCAGCCATTCATGGCGCGACTACGGTAACCATTGGGTGTGCATCAGTTCAATGGCGCGGGATCACGGCATCGGCATGGTGTCAGCCAACGGGTTCGTCTGTGGTGATGCCTTCGACCTGATTGTTCACTTCGAACATGGCGGGGACAAGGACAAGGCAATCAAAGCGCTGGCTGATGAGATCACCGTCAACGATCCAGCAACGGGCGAGGTGTTGACATGGAACGAGTACACCCGGCTAGAATGGAAGGCCGGGCGGAGCCATGCCGGGGAAACATTCCCCCAGGTGGATGGTGAGCCGAAAGAATGGCCGACACCGGAGCCATTGCCAGATGCTTTGCCAGCCGTTCAGGGCTTTGACGACGACAACCACCGCAACACACCGAGGCCGCACGAAGGGTGTCTGTATGGGCTTGTCGGTGATGTGGCAAGGGCCGCAGCAGCAGCGAACAAAGAGGTCAACCCCTACGCAGCAGCGCTGTCCTACATGGTGGCTTTGTCGGCAGGATTTGGGCGTGGCTGCTACCTGACGATTGGCGACGACTGGCACCACCCCCGGCTGTATGCGTTGCATGTCGGACGTTCAGGGCGTGGGCGCAAAGGCACATCCAGCAAATTGACCGAGCGCATCGTTCGTGAACTGTCCGAGCATCACCCCGATGTGGCATTCAAGGTTCATACGGGCGGGTTGTCATCACGCGAGGGGCTGGTGATGATGATTCACGATGGATTCAAGCAAGGTAAAAACGAAGTTGAACCTATCCACGACAAACGGCTGTTCATCGTTGAGAGCGAGTTTGCCAACGTGTTGCACCAGTCATCCCGCGAGGGCAACACTTTGTCTGCCGCCCTGCGTGATGGATGGGACGGTCGGTGCATCAAGCCAGCCGTGAAGTCGTCCCCCGTCTATGCCAGCAAGCCTCACATCAACATGCTGGGGCACATCACCCCGACCGAGTTGCTTGACTTGATGAAGGCAAGGGAGTTGACCAACGGGTTTGCGAATCGCTTTGTGATGATTTGGGGCGAACAAACTGGCCTAGACGCCTTCCCCGGCTACACACCAAAAAGTGTCCTGACCAACCTGACAGACCGAACTGCCGAGGTGATGAGGTTTGCACAGGCAGACCGATTCGCTGACCTGGATCACACCCGTATTCAATTCAGCGACGATGCAAGAAAGCGGTACGGCAAGCTGTATCTGGGCGAGTTGCAGGATCGCAAAGGTGGCGAGCATGTGACAGGGCTGTTGACCCGTCGGCCTGCATACCTGATGCGGCTGGCGATGCTGTTTGCACTGACGGACAAAAGCACCATCATTCAGATACCCCACCTGGAAGCGGCGTTGCATTGGATGCGGTATTGGGCGGATTCCGTGCGGTATGTGTTCGCATCGGGCGCACAAGAACAGGCGGCAAAGCAAACCAGCGAGGCTGCTATCAAGGTGTTGGACTATCTGGCCAAACATGGCGACGCCACCCGAACCGATTTGATCCGGTACTGTTTCAATGGCCGTATCACAAAGACAGTTCTGGACGCTGCATTGACCGAACTGTTACGCGAAACACCGCCAGCCATTGAGGTGGAAGAACTCCCCCGAAAAGATGGGCCGGGCAGTGGCACCAAGGTTTACAGAAAAACCCCTGCGAACTCTGCGAAACCTGCGAACTCTGGTGCTGCCATTGAGATTGATCGGGTTTTTGCCAGCCTGCGAAATGTGCGAACTCTGCGAAATGTGGGTCAAGTTGAAGAACCTGAAAAACCAGACTTCGCAGACTTCGCAGACTTCGCACGCACTGAAAACACGGCTGAAGGTGGCATGGATAACCAGACTTCGCACAATTCGCAGACTTCGCAAGGGGTTTCTGAATTCGCGAACACAGAACCAGCGCTGGCTGATGATGTGGAGGAATTTTGATGCCCACAGCACTGTCCACACTTCAACAGGCTGGCTTGAGCGTGTCCGTCACGACAGCCGGGAAATTGGCTGTCACGCCAGCCTCAAAGCTGACACCAGAACTGCGAACCGTCATCACGCTGCACCGTGCCGAGCTGTTGCAGCAGTTGACAGACCGGGCCGCAGCAAACGATCCATCAGCCACCGCTGGTGTGTGTGTCCCCGAAATCAGGACACCCGAACCACTGCATTGCAGCAGTTCAGACTGGCACGAACGGGACAAGGCGTATCAGGATCACCACGTTACCTGCCCGGCATGCATCGCTGCTGGCAAGGGCTATGGCACACGCTGCGATACCGGGGCTGAACTGTGGGCGGCGTACAGCGAAACACCCAAGCCTCCCACCGCGAGGGTTCAGCCAGCGCCAGCCACACACCCACCGACGGCTGACATTCCCCCCTCACTGTTATCCGCTGCGACAGATGCAGAAATCCAGCGCATGGCGGAACGGCTGGCGCTGTTTGCTGACCGGGGCGTGGGTGTGCAAGATGCCGAGAAGCTGGCGGACAGGCTGCTGGTGCGGGATCGTGAAGGTGACAACCGGGTGGCCTGTGCTGAATGTCACCGTCTGGTGGGAAATGCTCCCGGCAGGTGGCGCTGTGGAGACCGGGCACCGATTCTGCAAAACGACTTGGCCGGGGCAAATTTGGGTGCTGCGTTTGTGCATCAGGCCCTGCACCGCTGCAACAGCTTTGCGAAGGTGAAGCCATGAACCGGGCGGAACGACGAGCAGCGGAGCGACGATTCCGCAAGGCGGTGCGCAACATGCCAGATGACCCGCACACACGGTCAACCCGGCGAGCCATGATGTTGGGTGGCGTGGATTTTGCGCGTGGCGTGGAGACACTGCACCGACTGTTTGGTGACCCACCAAGGGACAAGCTGACAGCCTGTTTCCACGAAGCCGGGCACGCTACCGTGTCCGTGGCGATGGGTGGCATGCTGACCAAGTGCTATGTCAGGAACACGCCTGGCGAGGATGGCGAAGAATGCTGGATCGGTTACACCGAAGCACCCATTCACGGCGTGACAGGCGATGCGGTCAACATCAGGGCTGAGCCTGAACGGGCGCGAAAGCTGGCCGTTCGGACGATTGCAGGTGTTGCCGCTGAAATGCTGATGGGGCGTGGCCACCCGGCATCGAGCGTGGAGGAACAGTACGAGGTCGCTGCGATTGCCACCGCACTCGTAGGCAAGGACGGAGCGGAGGCATGGGTCAATGCCCGACTGAACGAGGCAGCGGCAATCCTCAGAGAGAACACGCTGATGTTCGTGGGCATTGCTACAGCCCTGCATGACTGCCACAAAGCGACGGCTGATGATTTTGCTCATCAGAACCTATACCGCTGCCGTTTTTTTGCGGATACGGGCAGCGACACCAGCCCTGAGAATAGTGATTGAACAGAAAGGGAACAGCACCTATGGCTACTAGAAAAACACCCCCGAAAGCATGGAAACCCGGCCAGTCTGGAAACCCCAAAGGTCGCCCACCCGGTGTTGGAGATGTGAGCAAACTGCGTGCAGCTATCGCGGTGGACGTGCCCGACATTCTGCAAACCGTGGTGACTGCCGCAAAAGGTGGAGACACCCAAGCCGCACGCCTGATTCTGGAACGTGTATTGCCCGCTCTGAAGGCCGTAGAACCCGCGCAAGCCCTGACCCTGCCTGATGGGTCACTGACCGACCAAGGACGCGCTGTACTGGCTTCTGTGGCTTCTGGTGAGCTTGCACCGGGGCAAGGGGCGCAACTGATGACAGCCATCGGCACACTTGCCCGTGTGGCTGAAGTTGAAGAACTGGCCGCCCGCGTGGCTGCACTGGAGAGCAAGCATGCCAACGCTTAAAAGCCGCATCGAGCAACTGGAGAAGAAAGCAGCGCCAGCAAGTGAAAGCCGGGTGACGCTCATTCACTTTGTGGCATTGGGTGAGGCAGACACACCCATGACGGAAATCAGCTTCAAGGGCAAGACATGGCACCGACTGCCTGACGAATCAGAGGGTGACTTCACCGCCAGAGTGGAGTCTGAGGTTTTCGCCAATGGGGCCAACCGTGGCGAGATATTGATGGGGCGGTGAGACTTCGGGCCTTGTTTGGCCTGACCTGAATAGGGGCCAACATGTCCCCCACCGCTGCCAGGCTGACCCGCCAGATTGATCTGGTTGCAGTACCTGGGCTTTACGCGCTGATCTTTATGTTGGCCTGTTGATTATCACTCGGGCCAACCGAAACAGGGGCAACACCAAAAGGCTCCGGATAATCCGCGTCAGGCCATCTTTTGATGCGAGCTGCCGACTCCTTGCGCCTGAAGGCACTGCGAACAAAATGTACAGCATCCGGCTAGCGCGTCGTATTTCTCATAACCGACAGCGCGAACAACAGCATGCGCGGCGCGTGGTGAATCCCTCGCTTCCGGGGTATTTGGCCGTACACTGGATGAGCATCGACGATGCCCCGCTTTACCTCCCTGAGCGGGCCTGCATTGCAGGTTAGCCCGGCCACTGAGCCGGGTTTTTTCTTTGTGCTGCCTAGGCTATGGGATCATCCAAATTTGGATCATCTGCCGAATACCCGGAAAAGCGGGTATTCACCGACCAGCTACGCCAATCGACACCGCAAACGTCGTGTAAACCGATCTACCCCCGTCATCACGCGCAAGCACCTTAATTCTGATGGCTCTGCGTTCACCGGGAGCGGTTCTACCTGTGAACCTGCCTGCTACGGAATCAAACGCCAGCCACGCTGGCAACGCCTCCCCACTGATTTGGGTGGCCTTGAGAGTAACTACCGCATTTGGGTTGGTGTGGGCGAATGCATCGGCTGGGACGGTCAACCTGAACGTGCCAGTGGTTGGGGTAACCACCTGATCTGCCATGCCCCTGTTGACCACCAATGCATCCGCCATTGAGCCGGGTATGACCACAACTCTGAATCCTGCCGAACTGGTAAAGGCTTGACCTTGAGCCTGTGCCAACGCCGCAAGGCCCAATAGGCAGCAGACTACAAGCAGGCGGGTGAAGTGGCTGGCGAGGTGTTTCATGAGGCGCATTCTCGGGCCAATGCGCCGGGTTTTTTTCTGTTGCAATTGGGGCACACTTTGTTTTTTGAGGGACGGGATGAGGGACGACAAAAAATACTTGAAAAAAGCTAATTCAAATCAATGATTTAAAAGGCAGTTAGACAGACTCTCACTCCGCCAAGACATGAGCCCAAGTAGTTGACCTACTTGGGCTTTTTGCTTTCTGGGCCTCTGTGGCCTGTGCGCCCAGTTCTGTAGTTGTGCGGGGTGCGCAGGTTTGGCAAAGCGCAGCGGCAACGCACGTGCAGATGGCTGCATCGTTGTGTGCGCATGTCGGTGTGCTGTTGCAGTACATTCCGGCTGTCACACTTTCTACACTCACCGACATGTCCTTGATGGCGCGGGCTTTGATCAGGCAACTCCTGTTTGCTGGATGCTGGCTGTTCGCCTGTGGAGTGGTGGGGGCCAGCGAGGCGAAGGTGCTGCGGCTCGGGGTGTTGGCTTTTCAGGGCAAGCCCATTGCCGAGCGGCAGTGGGCGGCAACGGCTGAGCACATGGCGGCTGCATTGGCGCCCCGGGGTGTCGAATTGCTGCCCCTCACTTACGACGAGATCAACGCGGCCATCGTCGAGCAGAAGCTTGACCTGGTCCTGACCAATCCCGAGCACTACGTTGCGTTGCAAAAGGCGTTCGGTTTGCGGCCGTTGGCCACGCTGGCCACACGCATCGACGGCAAGCCCTATGAAACCTTTGGTGGCGTGATGTTCGCGCGCGCCGGGACCCCCATCCGTCGTCTGGAAGATGTGCGGGGCCAGCGGGTGGCTGCTGTCGGCTTGTTTTCGCTGGGTGGGTTTCTGGCGCAGGCGCGGGAGTTGAATCGGGTCAAAATTGACCTGCGCAGCCGCGATGTGGCCAGTCTGACGTTCACTGGCGTGCCGCACGACCTGGTGGTGCAGGCTGTGCTCAAAGAAGAGGCCGATGTGGGCATGGTGCGCGCTGGTGTGCTGGAGGCCATGGCGAAAAGGGGCGAACTGGACCTGGACAAAATTCAGGTCATTCATCCCAACACGCAAGACCCGTTTCCCTACCGCCTGTCCACCGAACTCTATCCCGAGTGGCCACTGGCCGTCCTGCCGCATGTGCCAGGCCTGCTGGCCAAAGACATCATGAACATCGCCCTTCAGATTGCACCTGACGATGTGGCGGCGGTGAAAGGGCGGTACCACGGCTTCACACCGGTTGCCGACTATTCAACGGTTTCCGACCTGATGAGCGAATTGCGCATCGTGCCCAGGGTGGACAAACGCCGGGTCTGGGCCGATCTGTGGGCAGAACACCAGGTGCTCATCGTGGCCGCGCTGTTGGGAGCCACGGGTTTGTTGCTGGTGTTGCTGGGTTACCTGGCGGTTCAGGTGCGGCGCCAGCGCAGGCTGACTGCGCTCTATGAAAAAGGCAAGGCTGACCTGGGTGTCACCGCCACCGCCTTCAACAGCCCGGTGGGGTTGATCGTCACTGACCACACCACCCGCATCCTCAAGGCAAACCAGGCGGTGTGCGACCTGTTGGGTTTTGCCGAGAGCCAACTGCTGGGCCAGACGACGCGATTCATCCGTAGCGAGGACACGCCGCCCAAAACCATTGGTCAGATGTGGTCGCAACTCCAGAGCAAAGGCTTGTGGCGAGGCGAAGTGGATTGCCGACATGCTGACGGACGTGCCATCCCTTGTATGGTCAGCATCAAGGCGGTCAAGTTGCAAGGGCAAACCAGCGGATTCGTCGCCTCGTTCACCGACCTGACCGAGCAGAAGCAAACCGAGCAAGCCATGCGGCACCTCGCGTTCTACGACAGCCTGACACAACTGCCCAACCGCCGCTTGTTCCTGCAAGAGCTCCAGCAGGCAGCTTTGGTCCCGGCCAGCGTCGGGGGCTCATTGGGGGCGTTGATCTGTATCGACCTGGACCATTTCAAACTGCTCAACGACACACACGGACACGACTTTGGCGACCAGTTGTTGAGTTTGCTGGCAGACAGGCTGGGGCAGGTGGTGCCCGATTCAGCGCTGCTGGCCAGGTTGGGTGGCGATGAGTTTGTGGTGTTGGTTCGGGACTTGCCCGACGATGCCGGGCAGGCCCTGGGGTTGGCCATGGGGCTGGCCAACAGCTTGCACGATGTCATGTTGCAACCGGCACCGCTGCGCATCACGGACGAGCCGGGTGCCGTCAAAAGCATCATCTACCACTGCACGGGCAGTGTGGGGGTGGCCCTGTTCGGGTCCCAGGTGGAAACGCCAGCAGACATCCTCAAACGTGCCGACCTGGCGATGTACCAGGCCAAACACGCCGGGCGTAACGCTGTGCGCGCTTTTGATGTCAGCGTGCAACTGGCCATGCAACGCAGGGGAGTTCTGTCGGCTGATTTGAGCGGTGCGCTGATGCGAGGGGAGTTGTCGGCACATTTTCAGCTGCAGACCGATGCGGCCGGTCAACCGGTCGGGGCCGAAATGCTGATGCGCTGGTTCCACCCCGTTCATGGACAAGTCAGTCCGGCCGAGTTCATCCCGCTGGCGGAAGAATCGGGTGCCATCGTGGACATGGGGAACTGGGGGTTGGTGACGGCCTGCCGCACCCTGGCGGAGTGGGCGCACAAGCCTGGGTTTGAAACCTTGACGCTCAGCGTCAACATCAGTCCCCGGCAGTTCATGGAGAACGATTTCACCCGCCGTTTGGCCGCTGTGTTGGGCAGCACCGGTGCCCCCGCTGACAAACTGGTGCTGGAGGTCACCGAGGGTATCGTGATGGCGAATGCCGATGAGGTGATCGCGACCATGCACCAGGTGTGCGATCTGGGCGTCAGTTTCTCGGTGGACGACTTTGGCACCGGCTATTCGTCGTTGTCGTACCTGCAACGCCTGCCGCTGCGTGAGGTCAAGATCGACAAGGCGTTTGTCGGGGACATGACCTACAACCCGGGTTCGGAGGCGATTGTGCGGGCCATCCTGGCGCTGGCGCACAGCCTGGGGCTGGTGGTGGTGTCAGAAGGGGTGGAAACACCGGAACAGCAGCGCATGCTGGCCCGCATGGGGTGTGACGAGTTCCAGGGCTACTTGCTCGGCAGACCCGCGATGCTGGCCACTTTCGAGGCTCACGTGCGAACGCGCCTCGCGGGTTGACCGCTCGGTTTCAGCCGCAGGTGGATGCGTGGGCCGCTCAGCCTCTTGGGGTGCCACCCGCCCACCAGCCACTGCGCACGGCACCTTCCAGTGTGGCCGGGTAGGGGCCATCGATGTGATCTCCGGCCGCCACCAGGTTGGGCGCAATGACCGCGCCCGGGCGCACCAGCCCCGGTGTGCAGGAGAACGTGGCGCGTTTTTCCACAATGGTTCTGATGGGCGTCACCCGCAGGCCCAGTTGGGTGTGGGCCTGGTGGCGCACCTGTTCGGTCAGCGCGCTGGCATCGGCCTCGCTGGCGCTGACGACGAACGCGAGCAAGCCCTTGGGGCCGTTGAGCCAACTGCGGTCGAACACAAACTGAGCCGGTGCCGCCGCCTGGCTGTGCAACGCGGTCATGGGGCGGGGCAGCACGTGCGGCTGCTGTGCAGGCTCGTCACACCAGGCGTACACGGTGGCAATGGCCTCAAAGCCCAGCGCCTGGCTGCAGGTTGTCCAACGCGAAACGGATTCGGCTTGTGCCCCCCAATCAGTTTTATCTGATTGCGTAGCAATGAATTCATGTGCAATAAGCGCTGAAAGGCATCTTGTATCTTGATTAGCCCAAACCACGCGGTCGAATGGCTCGCCGTTGACCTGCCAGCCCCATGTGCCGAGTGGCGAGGCTGACGGGTTTGGGTTGGCTGGCATGGATGCCTGGCGACTGTCGGGGTGTGCAGGAGGCGCCGGGTTCGGGCTCACCTGCGTCACGCGTGTGCCCAGGCGCAGGTCAGCCGCCCTGGGGTGAGCGGCCAACCAGTGGGTGGCCGCATGGGGGAACAGTGCGCCCAGGTCGGTCGTGGGCAGCAGCAAGTCAGCTCCGCCGGGCACGCCGAACAGGGCATCTTTCAGCACCCTCAGGAACACCTGGCCGCTGGCGCGGTGGGCGGGGGTGTTCAGTGCAGACACGCACAGTGGGTCAATGAAGCCGACCACCAGTGCGCGCGGCAAGCCTTGGCACAACTCGGCCACGGTGGTGTGGGCATCGCAGGCAAAGCCACGCCATTGCCAGCGCGTGGCCGTGAGCAGCAGCGCCAGTTTTTCGCGCCATGTCCACCCTTGTGCAGCGCATACGCCCGCCAGCACCGGCAACGCCAGCGCATGGGATGCGCGGGTCAGCAGCTGCGCCCAGGCCGGAGGTGTGGCACCCGGTTGGGCCGTGCCCCAGGCGGGTAGGCGCAGCCCCGAGCCATCCGGGTACACCAGTGCCAGTGGCAGCCGCAGCAGGGTTCGGTCGGTGTCCACCCCCACCAGCCTCATCAGGCGCAAGGTGTCGGTGTACGCCCCGACGAGGATGTGCTGCCCGTTGTCCAGCGCCACCGCCTGTCCGTCGGGCAGGGTGATGTGCACCGTGCGCGCCCGGCCGCCCCAGTGCCTGCTGGCTTCGAACACCGTCACATGGTGCCCGTCGTTGGCGGCACGCACGGCCGCGCTCAGGCCTGCCCAGCCACCGCCCACCACCGCCACCCGCTGACGTGGCCTGTCGCTTCCTGATGGGGTCATGCCGGACTCTACTACCGGTTGTGGTGCGTTGGCGGCCAGGTGGTGGCGGTCACAGGTGCCCCAGGGCCTGGACTTTCCAGGCCAGCCACAGCTTGCGGATGGGTGTGAGCGCGATGCGCTGGTGCAGCACCTGGAAGCGTTCGTGCTCGATCTCGCGCAGCAGGGTGCGGTAGATGCTTGCCATCATCAGGCCGGGTTTCTGGCTGCGGCGGTCGGCCGCGGGCAGCAGGGCCAGGGCTTCGTCGTACAGGCTGTGGGCCCGTTGCGCCTGAAAGCGCATCAGCGCCTCAAACCGGTCCGAGTGCGTCCGTTTGAGAATTTCGTGCGCCTTCACGTCGAACTGCTGCAACTCGTTCACCGGCAGGTAGATGCGACCGCGCATGGCGTCCTCGCCCACGTCGCGGATGATGTTGGTCAGCTGGAATGCCTGCCCCAGCGTGTGGGCGTAACGGGTGGTGGCGGGATCGGTCTGGCCGAAGATGGCGGCGGACACCTCTCCCACCACGCCAGCCACCAGATGGCAGTACGCCTGTAGGTTGGTGTAGTCCAGGTAGCGTGTCTGCTCCAGATCCATCTGGCAACCTTGCACCACGGCCAGCAACTGGTCTTCACGGATGCCGTAGGTGCCGGTGAGGGGCATCAGCGCCTGCATCACCGGGTGGGTGGGTTGTCCGCGCCAGGCCTGCCGCACCTCGTTGTGCCACCAGGCCAGCTTGCGCGCTGCGACGGAAGGGTCCTCCACATCGTCCACCACATCGTCCACTTCGCGGCAGAACGCGTAGAACGCCGTGATGGCGGCGCGCCTGGGGGCTGGCAGGAACAAAAAGGCGTAGTAGAAGCTGCTGCCCGAGGCGGCTGCTTTTTGCTGGACGTATTCTTGCGGGGTCATGCAGTCGGGCGGGCCGTTGGCTGGATGTGGGTGTGCGCCGGAGTGTACGCGGGCGTGCAGTGTGGCTGTTCTGGGCTGGCGCGAAAAGGCCGGGCCGGTGTCCGTTCAACCCATGCGCGCGGCGCGCCACAGCAGTTGGGGCAGCTGCCAGACGCTCAGCCTGGGGCGGGTGTGCAGGCTGTGGTGTGACAGAAGGGCGGTTTGGCGGGCAATCGACAGGCCACCTTGCACCACCAGGCGCAGCTCCCAGCCTGCCCGCCCCGGGATGTGGAGCGGAAGCTTGATGCCTTTTTGCATGCTGTCGCTTGCCATGTTTATCAATTTAGCTATCAACTCTGACTTTTTCTGTGTGTGGGCAGCCGTGGCGGTTCCGGGCAGCACATCGGCTGGCGACAGGCCCACCCGGGTCAGCTCACTGATGGGCAGGTAGTAGCGACGGCGGGGCAGGTCAACACTCAGGTCCTGCCAGAAATTGATGAGCTGCAACGCCGTGCAAATGTGGTCGCTTTCCGCCAGGCGCACCGGGTCGTTCACCCCGTACAGGTGCAACAGCAGCCGCCCTACCGGGTTGGCCGACAGCTGGCAGTAGGCCAGCAACTCGTCATGGGTGTCGTACCAGCGTCCTTCGGCGGTGCGGTGCACGTCCTGCTCGAACGCGCTGAGCAGGTCATGCAACAGGTTGACCGGCAGCTGATGGGCCTGGATGTGACGGGCCAGGGGGGTGAAGATGCTCGCCCATCGCGCATCGGGCTGCCAGCCGGGTGGTGCGTCTGACGCGGCCCTCAGTTGTTCCCGGTAGGTGGCAAGGTCTGCCAGGCGTTTGTCGGCGGGGGCATCACCTTCGTCGGCCAGGTCGTCAGCTGTGCGGGCAAACCAGTAGATGGCCCCGATGGCAGGGCGCAGCTTCGGCGGGCACAGCCAGGAGGCGACAGGGAAATTCTCTTCGTGGGCAACGCCGGTTTTCATGGGCGTGGATTGTCGCCGCTGCGCCACGCATCAACTTGACGTATCATTTGCTAATAACCGATTGGTCATTAATTGTTGTCATCCGGTTGTCCGGTTCCTTGGTTGGGGCGGTCAACCTTCACTCACAGCCAGGAGATGCTATGGATGCCTCC
>DDUQ01000005.1:86907-87139 GCA_002344885.1 Comamonadaceae bacterium UBA2334 | reverse complement strand
GGCCGACGACATGCTGGACGACAGCGAGGAGCCGCCCCCCGCCCTGTGCGTGTTCGACCCCGACTTCCACGAAGGCGTGGTGGGCATCGTCGCGTCGCGCCTGAAAGACAAGCTGCACCGCCCCACCTTCGTGTTTGCCATGAGTCAGGCCGAGGGCAAAGAGCATGAGCTGAAAGGCTCCGGCCGCAGCATCCCCGGCTTCCACCTTCGCGACGCGCTCGACCTGGTGGCC
>DDUQ01000005.1:84381-86689 GCA_002344885.1 Comamonadaceae bacterium UBA2334 | reverse complement strand
CGCGACGCGCTCGACCTGGTGGCCAAGCGCTGCCCAGGTGTGCTGCTGCGCTTCGGTGGCCACGCCATGGCGGCGGGCTGCACCATCGACGCCGACCGGCTGGACGAATTCGAATCCACGCTGCAACAGGTCGCGCACGAGTGGCTGGACGCGGCCACCCTCACCCGCCGACTGGAGGCCGACGGCCCGCTGGACAAGCAGTACCGCCGCATCGACCTGGTGGATGCCCTGCACAAGGAGGTGTGGGGCCAGGGTTTCCCGGCCCCCACGTTTGCCGAAACCGTCGAGGTGGTAGGCCAACGCCTGGTGGGCGAGAAGCACCTGGCCCTCAAGCTCAAACACCAGGGCGACCCGGTGGATGCCATGTGGTTCAACCACGCCGAGCCGCTGCCACCGCGCGTCAAGCTGGCCTTCCGGCTCGATGCGGACGAGTGGCAGGGCCAGCGGCGCGTGCGCTTCCTGGTCGAAGGTGCCGAGGGTTGACGGCACATCGCCACCGGCCAGGCCTTTCGGGCAGCGGTCGGGCACAGCGGGGCCAAGGGCCTCATGGCGACCTGGCCTCTCCCCCTCCCTACAATGCCCCCATGCACACACCGTCTGCCACCCAACTCGTCAACGCCGACCTGCACTGCCACTCGGTGGTCTCGGACGGCACACTGACACCGGAGGAGCTGGCCGTTCGCGCCAAAGGCAACGGCGTGGAGCTGTGGTCGTTGACCGACCATGACGAGATCGGTGGCCAGCACCGGGCCAGGGCTGCCGCACATGCTGCAGGCCTGCCCTACCTGACCGGTACGGAAATTTCGGTGACGTTTGCCAGCGTCACGGTGCACATCGTGGGCCTGGGTTTCGACCCCGATCACCCCGCCCTGGTACAGGGCCTGGCCCAGACGCGTGGCGGGCGGGGCGAGCGTGCGCAGGAAATGAGCGACCAACTGGCCGCCGTGGGCATCAAAGGGGCGTACGAAGGTGCCCTGAAGTACGTGGGCAACCCGGAGTTGATTTCGCGCACACACTTTGCGCGGTTTCTGGTGGAGACAGGCGTGTGCCACGACACCTACGAGGTGTTCAGGCGCTACCTCACCGAAGGCAAACCGGGCTTCGTGCCCCACCGCTGGGCCAGGCTGGGCGATGCCGTGCGCTGGATTCGCGAGGCAGGCGGCATGGCCGTCATTGCCCACCCGGCACGGTACGCCCACAGCCCCACGGCAGAGTACGCACTGTTCACCGAATTTGTGGCGCACGGTGGGCAGGGGGTTGAAGTGGTCACCGGCAGCCACAGCCCGGACGAATACGGCACCTACGCCGACATGGCGCTGGAATTCGGCCTGATGGCATCGCGGGGCAGCGACTTCCACAGCCCGAAAGAAAGCCACACCGACCTGGGCAAACTGCCGCCCCTGCCCGGCAAGTTATCACCCGTCTGGCATGCACTGGCCGACCGCATCCACTGGCCCAACTGAAACCCATCGCCACCGTTCGGGGCCTCCCCGCCCTGACTGATGGGTCCGTGGCACACTTTGGGTCATCGTCCTGCCCCCGACTGCACCATGAAACGCATCTGGCTCCTGTTCACCCAAACCGTCACCGTCCTGCTGGCGGCCTACTTTGTGGTCGCAACCCTCAAACCCCAGTGGCTGGACCGCAAACCGCGCCTGTCCTCGGTCGTGCCCATCCTGGAAGCCCCTGCGCCGGCCGCCGAGGCTGGTGATGCCTCAGGCACCCATTCATTCCGCCGGGCCGCACAGGTGGCCTCGGCGGCGGTGGTCAGCATCAGCACCAGCAAAGCGCCACCCCGCAACCCGCACCAGAACGATCCGTGGTTCCGCTTCTTCTTTGGCGAACAGGGCAACAGCGAGCCCCAGTCGGGCCTGGGGTCAGGCGTGGTGGTCAGCCCGGCAGGCTATGTGCTCACGAACAACCATGTCATCGAAGAAGCCGACGACATCGAAGTCATGTTCAGCGACGGCGTCGTGGTCAAGGCAACCATCATCGGCACCGATCCGGAAACCGATCTGGCCGTGCTGAAGGTGCCACGCGAAGGCCTGACCGCCATCACATGGGGAGATTCGGACGCCCTGCAGGTCGGCGATCCGGTGTTGGCGGTGGGCAACCCCTTCGGTGTAGGCAAAACTGTGACCAGCGGCATTGTCAGCGCGCTGGGGCGCTCCCAACTCGGCATCAACACCTTCGAGAACTTCATTCAGACCGATGCCGCCATCAACCCCGGCAACTCGGGTGGCGCGCTGGTGGACATGGCCGGCAACCTGATCGGTATCAACACCGCCATCTACTCGCGCTCCGGCGG
>DDUQ01000005.1:1149-84167 GCA_002344885.1 Comamonadaceae bacterium UBA2334 | reverse complement strand
TCAACACCGCCATCTACTCGCGCTCCGGCGGGTCCATGGGCATCGGTTTTGCCATTCCCACGTCCACCGCACGGACCGTGATGACCGCCATCGTGCAGGACGGCAAGGTCACCCGTGGCTGGATCGGCGTGGAACCGCGCGACCTCAGCCCCGAACTGGCTGAATCGTTCGGTCTGAAGCAAGGCAATGGCGTCGTGATCACCGGAGTCCTGCAAAATGGTCCGGCGGCGCAGGCAGGCGTGCGCCCCGGTGACCTGATTCTGAAAGTGGACGGCCATGCGGTCAGCACCGTGCCCGAACTGCTGTCACGCGTGGCGGAACTGAAGCCCGGCACGCCCGCCAGCTTGCTGGTACTGCGTCAGCAGGGGGAAACCACGTTGACCGTGGTGCCAGGCCGACGCAACCCCGTCCGCCCCCGCTGAACCGGCTCTGCAGGAGCGCACCAAGGTTCAGTTTTCAGAACCACGCGACCTGTGCAACGTTGGCGGTGCGGTTTGTGCAGGCGCGGCAAGTGCAGCACGTGCAACAGCAAGACATGCAAAAGCTGCACTTGCAATAGCCAGGGGCACACGCGGCCCGGCGGCCGCTCTGGGACTCAACCTGCAGGCTCAGGCCTTGTCGCCTTCTTCGGTTTCCGGCGGCGCGATCTTGCGCATGTAGTTGGCACCGATGATGCCCAGTTCGTACAACAGGCACATGGGGATGGCCAGCGCAAGCTGGGAGATCACGTCGGGCGGCGTCACGACAGCGGCGATCACGAACGACAACACGACGAAATAGCCCCGGAATTCCTTCAGTTTCGCGACCGTGACGATGTTGAACTTGACCAGCAGCACGACCACTATGGGCACCTGAAAAGCCAAGCCGAAGGCCAGGTACAGCGACAGAATGGCTTCGACATACGAGGCGATGTCAGGCGTTGCGGCCACGCTTTCGGGCGTGAAACCCTGGATGAAGCCGAACATCTTGTCGAGCACAAAAAACTGCACGAACGCAATGCCGATGTATGCCAGCAGGCTGCCGAACACAATCAGCGGGAGGGCAAAGCGTTTTTCGTGGCTGTACAGACCGGGTGCCACGAAGGCCCAGGCTTGGTACATGAGCCAGGGCAATGCCAATAGCACGCCCGACATCATCAGCACTTTCAGCGGAACGAAGAACGGCGTGAACACCCCCACCGCAATCAGCTTGGCATCGGGTGGCATGTGTGCCCGGATGGGCACAGCCACCAAATCGATCAAACCCGAGGGCCCCGGCCAGATGGCCAGCAGGATCATGCACACCACCACCCCGCCGAGTGCATACACAATGCGGTCACGCAACTCGATCAGGTGCTGGACAAAGGGCTGTTCGGTACCGGCAAGTTCGTCTTGCGGCCCGCTGGTTGGATCTGGCATGGGTGGAAACGATCAGGAAAGTCTGCTCTTGGGCCGGAACCGGGCCACCCGCGCAGCGCCCGACTGCACCCGGCCTTTGACCCCGTTGCGCGACTTGTACCACTGGGGCATGGCATTTTGCTTGACGCGCCAGTTCTTGCCAGGGTGCTTGTAGACGGGCACGGCAGATTGGCCGAGTTCCGACAGGGCATCGTGCACACCCGGTCCATCCAGCGTGGGCGCGCCGCTGTAGGCTTCGGTGGCCTCAGACCAGGATTTTTCGAAATCGGCAGCCGACGACTGGACGGAAGATGCCACGTCTTTGGCAGCCCCTTCCATCGACTCCTTCATTTTCTTGAGCTCTTCCAACTCGATGGAACGGCTCACTTCCGCCTTGACGTCTGACACGTAACGTTGGGCCTTGCCCAGGAGCGCACCGACCGTGCGGGCCACTTTGGGCAATTTTTCGGGGCCGATGACGATCAACGCCACCACACCGATCATGGCGAGCTTGGAAATGCCCAGATCGATCATGGCAGCCCCCCGTCAGCGGGCACCGGGGGAAACGGGTAACCGACCATCAGGACTTGGTCTTGGCTTCGACATCGATGGTGGTTTTTTCCACCGCTGGTTGCTGGGCAACCTGCGGCTTGGCCGCACCTGCCGACTCGTCGGCTGCCGGTTGGCCGCCTTCCTTCATGCCGTCCTTGAAGCCCTTGACGGCCCCACCCAGGTCTGAACCCAGGTTCTTGAGCTTCTTGGTGCCGAACACCAGAATCACCACAACCAGCACGATCAACCAGTGCCAAATGGACAGACTACCCATGAATTTCTCCTGCGTTCTTTACACACTCAACCCGCAACACGGGCACAACGGCTGACGATTCTAAGCGGTGGGGGTGACAGTAACTGGACTGGGGTGGCTTGACGGCACGCTGGCAAGCCACCATCCATCGGCCCACTCTGCGGTGTGACCTGACTTTGCGCCTTCGGTTCAAGCAAATGGTGCCAAGCCCCGCGTCAACCCTTGAGCCACGGGCGCGGACCACCCATGACGTGGATGTGAAGGTGGTGCACTTCCTGCCCGCCTTCTGTACCGGTGTTGGTGACGATGCGGAATCCGCCTTCCGGGTAAGGCCGGCAACCTTGCTCCAGCGCCAGCTTGGGCGCCAGCGCCAGCATGCGTCCCAGCAGCGCCTGGTGCTCGGGGCCCACATGCGCCAGGGACGGGATGTGAACCTTCGGAATCATCAGGAAATGGACAGGTGCCCAGGGGTTGATGTCATGAAAGGCGTAAATCTCGTCGTCTTCATAGACCTTGCGGCTCGGGATCTTGCCCGCCGCAATTTTGCAGAAGATGCAATTGTCGTCAGCACTCATGGATAAACCTGTCTGGTCAAGGGTTGGGGGGGTCAGGTTGGCATGGGCCGACCGGCATTCATGCCGAGCATGCCCCTGATGATGCGGTACAGAAACCACAGGGACACCAGCCACCAGGCCAGCATGCCGGGCAAGAGAAACAAGATCCACAGGGGCGCGGTGACGATGTACAGCCCGCCCACGATGAACACAGTGCGGATGCGCCAGGTGAAGTGGCTTTCGTGCCAGGTACCCACTGCATCGCCGCGCTTGATGAAGTCGATGAGCAGGGCCACCAGCAACAGCGTGACACCGGGCTGTGCCCCCGGCAAGACCGCCGCCACAGCCACCGCGAGGTGCAGCACATAGCTGACGACGCCCACCGTGTTGAGCGACCGCAGCCGTTCGGCTTCCGAGCGTTGATCGGACACATCGTTCATGGTCAGCCCCCAGCTGGTGCCTAGGCCTCACCCGCGCGGGCTTTGGCTTTGCGCAGTGCCTTTTCTTCCAGCCCGCTCTGGCCTTCACGGCGCATGAGCTCGGCCACCACGTCGTCAGGGTGCAGGCCGTAGTGGGCCAACGCGATCATGCTGTGGAACCACAGGTCGGCCACCTCCCCCACCAGCGGCTGCTTGCTGGCGCCGTGGTCAACATCCTTGGCGGCCATGACCACTTCGGTGGCTTCTTCGCCGATTTTTTTCAGGAAAGCATCCGGCCCTTTGTGCAGCAGACGCGACACATAGCTGGTCTCCGGGTTGCCGCCATTGGCGGGTTTGCGGCTTTCGATCACGTCGGCCAGGCGGCGCAAGGCGTCGGTGGCGGACAGGGCAGCGAGGGAGGATTCGGTGGTCATTTGTAAATGTGTTCAGGGTCTTTGAGCACGGGCTCGGTGCTGACCCAACCGGCGTCGGCGAGCGACTGGAAAAAGCAGCTGTGGCGCCCCGTGTGGCAGGCAATGCCAGGCTCGTGCCCGAGTTGCGTCACCTTGAGCAGCACCACGTCGTTGTCGCAATCGAGGCGGATGTCGTGCACCGTTTGCACATGGCCCGACTCTTCACCCTTGAACCACAGCTTGCTGCGGGAGCGGCTGAAGTACACCGCCCGCTTCAACTCGGCGGTTTTGGCCAGTGCCTCACGGTTCATCCACGCAAACATGAGCACGTCGCCGCTGTGCGCTTCCTGGGCGATGACAGGCACCAGACCCGCCGCATCCCATTTGACTTGGTCCAACCAGTTCGATTTATCCATAGCTAACTTGCCAATTGCAACAAGCGGTAGAGGCTGTTTTTTATCTAAATTCTGACAGGAATGCCACGCTCCGCCATGCGGGTCTTGGCCTGGGCCACGGTGTACTCACCATAGTGGAAGATGCTGGCCGCCAGCACCGCGTCGGCACCACCCTGCTGCACGCCGTCGGCCAGGTGGTCGAGGTTGCCCACACCGCCCGACGCAATGACCGGCACCTCGACCGCATCGGCCACGGCACGGGTGAGCGCCAGATCGAAGCCCGACTTGGTGCCGTCCCGGTCCATGCTGGTGAGCAGGATTTCGCCGGCCCCACGGTGGGCCATGTCAATGGCCCAGGCCAGGGCATCCAGCCCGGTGTTCTTGCGGCCGCCGTGGCTGAACACGTCCCACCCCGGCCCGACAGGCTGCCCGTGCGGGCCCAGCCGCTGTTCGTCAGCCGGGCTGCGGCGTTTGGCATCGATGGCCACCACGATGCACTGCGAACCGTACTTGGCCGAGGCGTCGTTGATGACCTGCGGATTGGCAATGGCCGCGGAGTTGAAGCTGGTCTTGTCGGCACCGGCGTTGAGCAAACGGCGCACATCTTCGACGGTTCGCACCCCGCCCCCGACCGTGAGTGGGATGAACACCTGGCTGGCCACCGCTTCGATGATGTGAAGGATGAGGTCGCGCCCGTCGCTGGTGGCGGTGATATCGAGAAAGGTCAGCTCATCGGCACCTTGCTCGTTGTAGCGCGCGGCAATTTCAACCGGATCGCCTGCATCACGCAGTTCGACAAAGTTGACACCCTTGACCACACGGCCACCGGTGACGTCCAGGCAGGGGATGATTCGTTTTGCCAGCATATATGAATAAAAAGTGGCTTTACCGCCTGATTGAAAACAATTAAATGCTACAAAAAATCAAGTGACAACCTGCAGCTTTTGCCAGCCTTGCCAGGTGGTGTCCGGTGCGACCTCCACCGGCGCAAACACCGCTGCGGCTTCGACGCACAACATGTGCACGTGACCATTTTCAGGCATGTCAGCCAGTTGGGCACCCAGGTGCTCGCCGGGATTCCACACCACCGTGTTGGCAAACGAGGGGCTCTGGCTGATGGCCAGCGTGTGCGCGCCGTCTCGCAACAGCAAGGCGTGCGGAGATGCGGCGTACACACGGTCAAATTCTGTGTGGAAGCGCTGCACGTCGGCCGCAAGGCCATTCACGTCGGCCACCGCATCCCATTCCGCCTGTCCACCCAGGCCAGAGAGCGTGGCCTGCCCCACGTCATCGACCGCGAGGTAGGTGTGCAACGCACCGGTGAAGGCCAGCGGCGCATCGGTGCGCCCCACGGGTTCACGGTTGCTCACCGACAGCGTGACCTGCAAGGCGCCTGGCGACAAGGCAACGTCAATGCTTGCCGCGAACCGTTGCGCCCAGACTCCCTGTGCCAGGTCCGCATCGGTCAGGCTGAACGACACCACGGCCGCGCCGTCCGAAGCCACCCATTCAGGCCGGACGTGCCAGCGCACATTGCGAGCAAAGCCATGCTTCACCAACGGACCGCGTTGGTTGAACTGCGGAAAACAGACGGGAATGCCGCCACGGATGGCCGAATGCCCATCCAGCCTGGCGCGCGGGCTCAGAAACAAGCGCTCGCGGCCCGCCGCTTCCCAGGACAACACCTGGGCACCTTGGAGCGCCACCACCACCGCATCGCCCTGCTGCAGCGCCAAACGCAGCGCCGGCTGCCCCCCGACGGTGGTGAAGCTGCAGCTAGCCGTCACCCCTGCCGTTGTCGTGAAACCCTCATCCCGCCCGCAAGAGGAACCCGCAGGTGGCAGATCAGCCATTGAGTTCGTCAGCCAGTTGCTGGGCGGCTTCAAAATCCAGGTCACCGCTGTAGATGGAGCGACCGCAAATCACACCCTCGACACCTTCGCCTTCCACGGCACACAGGGCACGGATGTCATCCAGGTTCGACAGGCCACCCGATGCGATGACGGGAATGCTGAGGGCCTGCGCCAGCTTGACGGTGGCCTCGATGTTGATGCCGCTGAGCATGCCGTCACGGCCGATGTCGGTGTAAATGATGGACTCGACACCGTAGTCTTCAAATTTTTTGCCCAGGTCGATGACTTCGTGGCCTGTCAGCTTGCTCCAGCCATCGGTCGCCACCTTGCCATCCTTCGCGTCGAGGCCAACGATGATGTGCCCGCCAAATGCCGTGCAGGCATCCTGCAGGAAACCCGGATTTTTCACCGCTGCGGTGCCGATGATGACGTAACGCAGGCCTGCGTCCAGGTAACGCTCGATGGTGTCCATGTCGCGGATGCCACCGCCCAGCTGCACGTCCACCTCGTCACCCACCTCTTTGAGGATGCGCTTGATGGCCGCCTCGTTCTTGGGCTTGCCCGCGAATGCACCGTTGAGATCGACCAGGTGGATGCGACGGGCACCTTTGTCTACCCAGCTTCTGGCCACTGCCGCTGGATCTTCACCGAAGACGGTGGTTTGATCCATGTCGCCTTGCTTGAGGCGAACACACTGGCCGTCTTTCATGTCAATGGCAGGAATGAGCAACATGGCAGAAAAAGAAGTGAAGGGGAGTTGAAAAGGTGGGAGACAACCGGCAGCCGTCAGGGCTGCCAATTCAGAAAATTGCGGTACAGCTGCAAACCTTGCGCAGCACTTTTTTCAGGGTGAAACTGCGTGGCAAAGATGTTGTCGCGGGCAATGGCCGACGAGAAACGGCTGCCGTAGTCGGTCTCGCCCACACTGTGCAACACTTGGGACGGATGGGCATGGTAGCTGTGCACGAAGTAAAAATAGGCACCATCCGGCACGCCTGACCACACGGGGTGTGATGCCCCGCGCCCCAATTCATGGTGCACACGGTTCCAGCCCATCTGCGGCACTTTGAAGCGGCTGCCATCGGCCTGTAGCCGACCCTGCAGCTGGAAGCGCACCACGGCACCGGGTATCAGACCCAGGCCATCACACGGCCCCTCCTCGCTGCGCTCCAGCAGCATCTGCATGCCCACGCACACGCCGAACAGCGGCTTGTTGGCCGCCGCATGCAACACAGCATCCAGCAGGCCGGATTGGGCCAGTTCGCGCATGCAATCGGCCATGTGGCCCTGTCCCGGGAGCACCACCCGCTCGGCGGCCATCACATCGGCGGCGTGCGACGTCACACGCACCTCGATGTCTTCGGCTTGCGCCACATGCATCACGGCCTGGGACACGGAGCGCAAGTTGCCACTGCCGTAGTCCACCACTGCCACCATTCTTCGGATCATGGAAACAATCGTAGGGAAAAAATCTGTTGACACCCGCCGGCCGGTTACAGCGAGCCTTTGGTGGACGGGATGACATTACCCATGCGTGGATCCACCTCCAGGGCCATCCGGATCGCCCGTGCAAAGGCCTTGAACACGGTTTCAGCCTGGTGGTGCGCGTTGGTGCCCTTCAGGTTGTCAATGTGCAAGGTCACGCCGGCGTGGTTCACGAAACCCTGGAAGAACTCGAAGGTGAGCTGGGTGTCGAACGCGCCGATCATGCCCGCCGTGAAGGGCACGTGCATGTGCAAGCCGGGGCGACCTGAGAAATCGACCACCACGCGCGACAGCGCCTCATCCAGCGGCACATAGGCATGGCCATACCGGCGCAACCCCTTTTTGTCACCCACCGCACGGGCAACGGCCTGACCGAGGGTGATGCCCACGTCCTCGACGGTGTGGTGACCGTCGATGTGCAGATCGCCTTCCACCTGAATGTCGAGGTCGATCAGGCCATGCCTGGCAATCTGGTCGAGCATGTGGTCAAAAAACCCGATGCCTGTGGCGAGGCGCGAGGCGCCTGTTCCATCGAGGTTGAGCACGACGCGGATGTTCGTTTCAGCCGTTTTGCGCACCACATCCGCTTGGCGGGCAATGGGCGCAGACTCACAAGAGAGGTTCATAAGGTGGACTGTAAGGCTGCCAGCATGCGCCGGTTCTCGTCCGGCGTGCCCACGGTCAGGCGCAAGCAGTTGTGCAGCAGAGTATGCATTTTAGAAACATTCTTCACCAGCACACCAGCACGCTTCATCCCGTCGAAACACCGCTGCGCGTCCGGCACACGGACCAGGATCATGTTGGCCTCACTCGGGAAGGTCACCACACCGGGCAACTGACCCAGACTGCGCAGCAGGGCCTCCCGCTCGGCACGGATCAGTGCAGCCTGTTGCGCAAACACATCGGCATGCTCCAGCGCGAACAGCGCGCACTCGGTATTGAGCACGCTGATGTTGTAGGGTGGCCGCACCTTGTCCACCTCGGCAACCAGCGCTTTCGGGCCAATCATGTAACCCAGACGGACACCCGCCAGCCCGAATTTGGACAAGGTGCGCATCAGCAACACGTGGCCATGACGCGCCAACCGGCCAAGGTAGCTGCGGGCCGCAAACGGCTGGTAGGCCTCATCCATGACCACGATGCCACCCTGTTCACCCTGCGCCACCACGATGCGCTCGATGGCCTCGTCATCCCAGAGGTTGGCAGTCGGGTTGTTCGGGTAGGCCAGGTACACCACCGCAGGCCGATGCTCTGCAATGGCGGCCAGCATGGCAGCCTCGTCCAGCTCGAAATCGGCGGTCAGGGGCACCCCCACAAAAGACAAGCCCTGCAGTTGCGCGCTCATGGCATACATCACGAAGCCCGGCACCGGTGCCAGGATGGCAGCCGGCCGCCCGTCCGGGTCCGGTTTGTCACAGGCCATCGCCAGCAGGCTGATGAGTTCATCCGAGCCGTTGCCGAGCATCAGGTCAAAGCCGTCTGGCACGCCAGCGTAACGCCCCAGTGCGGCACGGAGCGCTTCGGTGCGCGGGCCCGGGTACCGGTTGACAGCCACCCTGCCCAGGCGTTGGCCCAATTCCGCCTGCAACGCATCGGGCAGCGAAAAGGGGTTTTCCATGGCGTCGAGCTTGATGAGGCCAGAGGCATCCTGAACGGCATAGGCGTGCATGGACTGGATGTCCTGACGGATGCGTCCGATGGCTGATGAAGGTGGAAGTGTGTTCGGCATGAGAATGGACGCCTGCTGACCGGGCCGGGTACCGACAAGACTAGTGGAGGTTCACTAAAGCTGTCAGAAAAGCGACTTATTCAGGTTCGTCTTGTTGCGTTGCAGCATCTTTGTAGGTAACATCATTGTAAGTTTTGGTTGAGACCTTGAAGGTTGACACCGACACACCTGTTGTCTCCTCCACCTTTTCTGTATCGGTGGATTCAGCCCCGAGCCTCACGGCTCGGGGCTTTTTTTTGGGTTTTGCCCACTATGATCGGGCGCAAGGAAACCCAAATGACCGCCGCCTCCGATCAACCCAACACGCAGCAGGCCATGGCCGCTGCGCCTGCCAGCCCGTCCGCAACAGCCGTCCAGCCGCCATCGACCCCGCAGGACTACCTGCAGCGCATCCTGAACGCCAGGGTGTATGACGTGGCCATCGAATCGCCGCTGGAGCCAGCCCGTTCGCTGAGCAGTCGGCTGGGCAACACCGTGCTGCTCAAGCGGGAAGACCAGCAACCGGTGTTCAGCTTCAAACTGCGCGGCGCCTACAACAAGATGGCCCACCTCTCACCGCAGCAGTTGCGCAAGGGGGTGATCTGTGCATCGGCGGGTAACCATGCCCAGGGTGTCGCCATGAGTGCACGCAAATTGGGCACCCGGGCCGTCATCGTCATGCCCACGACCACACCACAGGTCAAGATTGACGCGGTTCGGACCCTCGGGGGTGAAGTCGTGCTGCATGGCGACAGCTACACCGATGCCTACAACCACTCGGTCAAACTGCAGCAAGCTGAAGGTCTGACCTTTGTTCACCCCTTCGACGATCCCGATGTGATCGCAGGCCAGGGCACGGTAGCCATGGAAGTCCTGCGGCAGTTGCAACTGCTGGGCAGTGCCCGACTCGATGCCATTTTTGTGGCCATCGGCGGCGGCGGGTTGATATCAGGCGTGGCCAACTACATCAAGGCCGTCCGCCCAGACATCAAAGTGGTGGGCGTGCAGATGAACGACTCGTGCGCCATGATGCAGTCGGTCACAGCCGGTCAACGGGTGACGCTCCAGGACGTGGGCCTGTTTTCGGACGGCACGGCCGTGAAGCTGGTCGGTGAGGAGACGTTCCGCATCGCCCGAGGGCTGGTGGACGAGTTCATGACCGTGGACACCGATGCCGTTTGCGCCGCCATCAAGGACATTTTTGTCGACACTCGAAGCATTGTCGAACCCGCTGGTGCCCTGGCCGTGGCCGCCATCAAGCAATATGTAGCCGAGCGCGGCACACAGGGCGAAACCTATGCGGCCATCCTGTGCGGTGCCAACATGAACTTCGACCGCCTGCGGTTCGTGGCCGAACGCGCAGAAGTGGGCGAAGAACGCGAAGCCCTGTTTGCCGTCACCATCCCGGAGGAGCGCGGCAGTTTCCGCCGCTTCTGCGGCCTCATCGGCAACCTGCCCGGCTTTGGTGGCACCAGTGGGCCGCGCAACGTGACCGAGTTCAACTACCGCATCAGCGACCAGCACAAGGCACACGTATTTGTCGGGTTGACCACGCACCAGAAGGGCGAAAGTGCACACATTGCACAGGCCTTCACCGACAACGGTTTTTCGGCACTGGACCTGACCCACGATGAACTGGCCAAGGAGCACATCCGACACATGGTCGGCGGACCATCCGCCCTGGCCCAGGACGAGAGGCTGTTGCGGTTCGAATTTCCGGAACGGCCGGGTGCACTGATGTCGTTCCTCAGCCTCATGCGCCCGGGCTGGAACATCAGCCTCTTTCATTACCGCAACCAGGGCGCCGATTATGGCCGCATTCTGGTGGGCATCCAGGTGCCCCCGTCCGACGACCAGGCCTTTGCAGAATTTCTGACCACACTGGGTTACCCCTGTGTCGATGAAACGCACAACCCGGTTTACCAACTGTTCCTGCGACAACCAGCGAGTCCAGCGTGAACAAACCTTCTGCCTCCCTCAAACTGCCCCAGGTGGCCACCACAGCCGACGCGACATTGGAAGCGGAATTGCGTCGCAAGCTGGACAACAAAACCAAACCGCTGGGCGCACTGGGCAAACTGGAAAGCCTGGCCTTGCAAATCGGGTTGATTCAACAAACCACCACGCTGGCGTTTGATGCGCCGCAAATCGTTGTGTTTGCTGCAGACCACGGCATCGCCGACGAAGGTGTGTCGGCCTACCCCCAGGCCGTCACCGTGCAAATGGTGCTGAACATGATGCGTGGCGGCGCTGCCGTGAACGTGCTGGCCAGGCAACATGGTTTCGGCCTCACGCTTGTCGATGCCGGTGTGGCATCAGCCATCCCGGATGAGGCTGACCCGGTGCCCGCCTCTTCTGCCGTCCTGTTGCGCAGAAAAATCGGGTTCGGTACGCGCAACATGGCCCGCGGTCCGGCCATGACCGGTGCCCAGGCGCTCTCGGCCCTGGGCGCGGGCATGGACATCGTCAACCATTTGCCGGGTAACGTGATGGCGTTCGGCGAAATGGGCATCGGCAACACGTCGAGTGCAGCGCTGCTGCTGTCGCGGCTGTGCAATGTCCAGCTCGACGATGCCGTCGGACGTGGAACGGGCTTGAACGATGCCCAGCTGGAACACAAGCTGAGGGTGTTGTTCGACGTGTCGCGCAAACACCGTGACGCCAAGACAGGACTGGCCGTCCTGGCGGCCATGGGTGGTTTCGAAATTGCCATGATGGCCGGGGCCATGGTGCAGGCCGCCGCACTTCGCCGCGTGATCCTGGTGGACGGTTTCATAGCCGGGGCAGCCGCGCTGGTCGCACGTGAAATGCGCCCCCATGTGACCGACTACATGGTGTTCACCCACCGATCGGCCGAGGTCGGCCACCGGTTGATGCTCATCCACTTGCAAGGCCAACCCTTGCTCGACCTGGAAATGCGCTTGGGTGAAGGCACAGGCGCGCTGGTGGCCTGGCCGCTGTTGCAATCAGCCGCGCACCTGATGAACGAGATGGCCACCTTCGAGTCGGCAGGTGTGAGCCAGCAGAACGAAGCGAGCGCACCACCGTCCGCGACCGCAACGCCCGTTTGACGGCCCTTTGCCGAAATCAGCGAAAGCTTGAATAAACAGCAAAAACGGCTTCAACGCAATATTTGTATAAATATATTGCTACATTTTTACTGAGGCTTGGGCAGAGCCAAAGTGAGAGATGCACCCTCTGCACGCCCATCGGCAGCGCGCCCATCCACAGCGCGCAGCACCACCTCACGCTGGCCGACCTGATGAACGATCCAGCGGCCGTCGACTACAGTGCCAACGGTATAAGGACGGGCCCGTTGTGCATCCACGGTGATCAACGCGACGCCACCTGAACGGTGGTTCGCATTGCCCACAGCACCCGTTGGCTTCTCTGCCACCACGCCTACCAGCGCGTAGCGATTTTGGACATCAGACGCGGGTAAAGCCACCGGCCCACTGGCGACCGGCACAGCGCCCAACGCCCGTGAAACCGCCTGCGTGTCGACATCCGGGGCCGACAGGGGCAGCGCTGGCAAGGCCACCGGCGGCGTCTGGCCCACCCAGCGCAACACGCCCCATGCCACCCCAAAACCCCAAGCCGCCCACACCACAACAGCAGACAGACGCGCCAGCCAATGGCCACGAGGGGCACCAATGGTTACCTGCACATTCGCGGGCCGCGCATTGGACGAAAAACCGAAAGCATGGAGTGGTCTCATCCAGCCATTATGATTCAGACCACTTTCGGAGCCACCACCTTGACCCTGACCGACACAGCCCTCCCACCTGTCACGCACAACCGTTTGCCCGGCCACACAGGCCGCCACACCAGGCGGTCGCTGGGCTTCACGCTGATTGAACTGATGGTCGTGCTGGTCATCATCGGCGTGCTGGCCGCCCTGATCGTGCCCAACGTGCTCGACCGTGCGGACGACGCACGCACCACTGCGGCCAAAACCGATGTCAACAACCTGGTGCAGGCCCTCAAACTCTACCGCCTGGACAACCAGCGTTACCCCACCACGGAACAAGGTCTGGCTGCCCTGCTGACCAAACCCACCACCAACCCAGTGCCGCCCAACTGGCGCCCTTACCTCGACAAGTTGCCAACAGACCCCTGGGGGCGGCCCTATGCCTACCTGAACCCGGGTGTCCACGGCGAGATCGACGTGTTGTCGCTGGGCGCAGACGGACAGCCCGGCGGAGAGGGCAAACATGCCGACATCGGCTCCTGGCAACCCTGAGCGCGACACGCACCGGCAGCACGGTTTCACGTTGCTGGAATTGATGGTGGTGGTGGCCATCGTGGCACTGGCCACCGCAGGTGTCAGCCTGTCTTTGCGTGATGCATCGGGCCAAGCCCTCGACCGCGAGGCCCAACGGGTGGCAGCCCTGCTCAATGCGGCCCATGCCCAGGCCCGCGCAAGCGGGGTACCCGTGCAATGGCGAACCAGGCCGATGGGCTTCGAGCTCGCGGGGCAATCCCACGCTTGGTTGAACGAGGGCACATTTGCGGTGGTGGAGTCTGCGCAAACGGCCAACGAACCACGTCCGGCAGCCCTCACACTGGGCCCCGAACCCATGATGGCACCCCAACGCCTGACGCTCAGTCTGGCAGGCAGGCAGGTCACACTGGCGACCGATGGGCTGCGCCCATTCGGCATCATCCCGACACCATGACCCTGCACCACCTCGGATGCCGGGGTTTCACACTGATCGAAACCTTGGTCGCACTGGCCGTGGTGGCCATTGCATTGACAGCCGGTCTGCAGGCCACAGGCTCCCTGACCCGCATGGCCGAAAGGCAACAGCAGCAGATGCTGGCCCAGTTGTGCGCCGACAACCAGATGGCCAGGGTTCGGCTGGCCAAAACCCTGCCCGGCATTGGCACCAGCTCGGAAATCTGTACCCAGGCCCGCCAGGTGTTGAATGTGAAGGTTGACGTGCTGGCCACGCCCAACCCGAACTTCAGGCGCGTCGATGTCCGGGTGTTGACACCCGAGCAAGACCCAGGCTCGACAACCGGCAGCCTCACCTTGTTACAGGTATCCACCGTGGTGGGGCGTTTCTGATGCGACATGCGCTCAATCACCGGGGTTTCACCCTCGTCGAATTGCTGGCAGCCATCAGCGTGATGGCCGCACTGTCGGTCATGGCCTGGCAAGCGCTGGATGGCATGAGCCGCACTGAAACGCTCACCCGGCAGCGCACAGACGATGTGCTGGCCGTTCAGGCGGGCCTGGGCCAATGGGGCGCCGACCTGGATGCCGTGGTGGAAACTGGCGACGTGCCCGCCATTGACTTCAATGGTCGCATCTTGCGCCTGACACGGCGGGACGCACTCGAAACACCTTCTGGCAGTCCAGGCCTGCAAGTGGTGGCCTGGGGCATCCGCGATGGTCAGTGGATGCGGTGGCAACAAGCGGGTCTGCAAAACCGCGAACGTTTGTCACAGGCCTGGGAGGCTGCGGCACGCTGGGGCGAACGTCCCACGGCCGAAGACAACGCGCGGCAGGTGAACGTTGCCGCAGCGACGGAGTGGCAGGTTTTCTACTACCGCAACGATGCCTGGTCGCATCCCTTGTCGTCAGCAGGGGCAACGGGCACTCCGCCCGTCGGTGGGGGGCAGGCCGGCACCAACGCCGTGCCACCTCCGCCGGATGGGGTGAGACTGGTGCTGAACCTGGCCCCGGGGCGCACCTTGAGCGGCGAACTGGTGCGCGACTGGGCACGACCGGTGCTGGGCGGCGGGAAATCATGACGCCCCTGCACCAACCGAACCGCCAGCGCCAACGGGGTGCCGCGCTCTTGCTGGCCATGCTGGTGGTCACACTGGTGGCCACACTGGCCAGTGCGGCTGTGTGGCAGCAATGGCAGCATGTCGCGGTGGAGCAGGCTGAGCGCGACCGCCAGCAAGCCAGCTGGATACTGACCGGCTCGCTCGACTGGGCACGCCTCATCCTGCGCGAAGATGCCCGCACCAACCAGAACACCGGTTCAGGCGACCACCTGGCCGAACCCTGGGCCGTCGGGCTGGAAGAGGCCAAACTGGCGAGCTTTCTGGCCGCAGACAAGCAAACCGACCCGCCACCCGCACTGGAAGCCTTTCTGTCGGGCAGCATCCAGGACCAGCAAGGCCTGCTGAACGTGGCGAACCTCGTTCATCAAGGCAAGCTGTCCGAACCGGATGTCCGCGCATTCAGCCGCCTGTTCGATCACCTGGGCCTCCAACAGGCGGAGCTGAACACACTGGCGAGTCAATGGCTGCTGGCAAGCCAGCCGACCCAGAGCAGCCCACCTGCTGGCTCTGCCGAGCCTGCCCAGCCGACTGCAGCCAGGCCGTTGAAGCCTCACCGCACCTCGCAGTTGGGTTGGCTGGGTCTGTCGCACACCAGCCTGATGCGTCTGCAGCCGTACATCACCGTTTTGCCCGAGCGCACGCCAGTGAACCTGAACACAGCACCCGTGGAAGTGGTGCTGGCCAGCATTCCCTCGCTGGACATGGCTCGTGCCAGGCGACTGGCGTCGCAACGCAGCCTGCAACCTTTCAAGACGCTGGCCGACATTACACCCCTGCTCGACGGTGCCACCCTGGACAGCACCCAGCACGCCACGCAAAGCCGTTATTTTCTGGTCAAGGGCCGGTTAAGACTGACCGAGCATGTGGTGGAAGAGCACTCGCTGGTGCAACGCAACGGCCTGGATGTCAAAACCCTCTGGCGCGAACGTGTTCAACCCAGCACGCCAGACAAAGCGGCCAACGGCACTGACCGTAACCCGCACACACCTGCTCGCAAGCCCTGACGGGCCGACTCAGTGCAGTTCCGGCCGATTCCGACATGACTCCTGCCTACAATGGTCAGCTTGATTTCCACACCCTGCCCCCCAGCGTCCCCGTACATGCCGACATGCCAAGCCTGACTAACGCGCCCACTGCCACAGGGACCGCATGCTGATCATCCAGCCCGTCAACTGGGGCAGCCCCAGCCCGGCGACCGAACTGAACTGGGTGCAAACGCGCGACGGGCAGACACCCGCGTCGCAGGGCTGCGACCCGGTCGCCCTGTTGCCCACCGACAGTGACATCTGTCTGGTTCCGCCAGTGCTGGCGGCTTCCTGGCACCGGGTGACGCTGCCCAAAATCGCAGCCTCGCGCCTGCGCCAAGCGCTGGATGGATTGCTGGAAGACCGCGTGCTGACAGACCCGCAGCAACTCCACTTTGCGTTGCAACCCACTGCGCACCCCGGCCAGCCCGCATGGGTGTGTGCCTGTGAAAAGGCCCTGCTCAACGGCTGGCTGCAGTTGCTCGACAGCCAGCAGCGCCCGGCCAACCGAATCGTGCCGGACCAGGTACCGCAGGCCAACCATGTGTGCACAGCGCTGGTGTGCGCAGAGCAAGCCTGGTGGGTACACGCCGGTCCACAGGGCGTACGCCCCCTGCCAATGACCGCCCCACCGGCGCGCGCCACGGCCGAACACCCCACCACCGAGTGGCTCTGGCAAACCGAGCCCGTCTGCGCCGCCGAGGCCGAAGCGGCCTGTGGTCAGCCGGTTCTGCTTGAAACAGTGGCACAACGGCTGCTGCGCAGCGCCCAAACGGGGTGGAACCTGGCACAGTTCGACTTCAAGCGCTCAGCCGGTACGCGCCGCAGCCAGCAACTGGGGCAGGCACTGCGGCAGTTTGCTTACGCCCCGGCCTGGGCTGCCACGCGCTGGGGCCTGCTCGCACTGGCGGCCACAGGTCTGCTAGGCCTGGGCGCCATCGCCTGGACTGAAAAGCAGGCGCTGGCAGCCAAGCAGGACAGCGTCCGTGCCCTGCTGCAGCAGACCTTCCCGCAGATCACGCTGGTGTTGGATGCACCGGTGCAGATGCAGCGGGAAGTTGACACACTCCAGCGCTTGCAAGGCCAGACCGGCCAGGCCGATCTGGATGTTTTCCTGACCGATTTCAACCAGGCTGCACCCAACGGCATCAGCCTGACGGCCATTCAGTTCTCTGCCACCGAAATACAGGCCACGCTGAGTGGTGCCAACGACACCAACCTGCCCAATCTGCGTGAGGCTTTGCAGCGCAAAGGCTGGCAGTCGCGCTTCGCAGCCCCTGTGCTGACGCTGACGCGCCGATCACCCAACCCGACAGGCATGCCCGCGCGGCCCTGACACCACTGCAGGCCCTGCCCACCATGAACCCACCCAACGCCCAGCCCAACCCGACATCGCGTGCCTCGGCACTGAACGCCGGCTGGCGCAGGCTATGGGACCGGATGTCCCCGCGCGAGCAGACTGGCGTGCTGTTGGCCACCATCGCCCTGGGTGGGGCCCTGTTGTGGTGGGGATGGGTGGCCCCCGCTCGCCAGACCCTGGCGCAAGCACCGACACAACACGCCCGTCTGGACGCGCAGTTGCAAGCCATGCAAGCCCTGGCAGCTCAGGCACGCTCACTTCAAAGCCTGCCCGCAACCAGCCGGGACGACAGCCTGCGCGCGCTCGAACAAGCTACCCAGCGGCACCTGGGCAACAGCAGTTCACTTAAAGCAACCGGCGACCAGGCAACCGTGACACTGCCTGCCACACAAGCCACGGCACTGGCCAACTGGTTGGCCGAAGTCCGCAGCAACGCCCGGCTCACCCCCGCCGAAGCACGGCTGACCCAGTCCAACGCGGCGCCAGCCACCTGGCAGGGCAGCGTGGTATTTGCACTGCCGCGCTGAGCGCGCACGCCGCCCGCCCGTACCATTTGCCCAGCCCTGCAGACATGTTGAACCACCGTCAACCCCTTGCCCTGACCGACAGGCATGCCGCCCGGGCAAGGCAACACGGCCAGCATGGCGCGGTGGGTGGGCTGGTGCTGGCCTGGCTGGCCGGTGCCCTGCTCGCCACAGTGCTGCTCGCCCCGGCGAGCTGGCTGGTGCGCCCCCTGGCACAGGCCACACAGGGCAGGCTGACCCTGGTCAATCCGCAAGGCACCATCTGGCAAGGCCAGGGTGGCCTGGTGTTCACCGGTGGAGAAGGCAGCACCGACCGCACCGCACTGCCAGACAACCTGACCTGGCGCTTGAAGCCCGATTGGACACCCGAAGGCGCAGGACTCGGCCTGGCCCTGCACATGCCCTGTTGCATGGCCACCCCCCTCATGTTGCATTGGCAACCTGGCTGGCAACACCAGACGATCCGGATCGCAGCCCACCAGAGCCACTGGCCAGCCGAGTTGCTGACCGGACTGGGCGCCCCATGGAACACCCTGCAATTGCAGGCCCAACTGGCCCTGAACACACCTGGGCTGGTCATCCAGGTGCAAGGCAACCGGGTGCGGGGCCAGGGCAGCGCCACGCTGGACGTGCTGGAAGCAGCCAGCCGCCTGTCCACCGTCAAACCCATGGGCAACTACCGGCTGACGTGGCAATGGCCCACCACCCTGCCCGGCGAGACCCTGACGGCCAACGACCCGACGCTGCGACTGCAAACCCTGGCAGGCGCCCTGCAACTCAGCGGCGACGGCCAATGGGTGGCCGGACGTTTGCGCTTCCAGGGTGTGGCGGAGGCAGCCAGCGGCCGCGAAGAAGCCCTGAACAACCTGATGAACCTGCTGGGCCGCCGCCAAGGCAGCCGCACCCTGATCAAAATCGGATGAACACCATGTTTACCCCGCCTTTCCAACCGATGTTCAACTCATTGCCCTCCGCTCGCAGTGCGCGCAGAAATAGCATCAATAAAGATATAGCATTCAGTTTATTATTAATAAGCGCTGGTTGCCTTTTTTATTTGGATTCTCTGGCACAAAGCCCATCGCCTCGTACCGTTGGCAACCAGACAACCGAGGCAACAATCCCCGCTGCTGCCGGAGCCGGTTTAACAGCCAACCCTGCGCCGACCGCAGTGCCAGCCGGACGGTCGGGCGAACCGGTGGTGCTGAACTTTGTCAATGCCGAAATCGAAGCGGTGGCGCGTGCCATGGCCACGCTGAGCGGCCGCAACGTGGTGGTGGACCCCCGCGTCAAAGGCCAGCTCACCCTGAACACCGAGCGCGCCGTGCCACCCGCCGTGGCGCTGAACCAATTTGCCGCCGCCTTGCGCCTGCAAGGCTTTTCCCTGGTGGAAACAGGGGGCCTGTACAAAGTGGTCCCCGAGGCAGATGCCAAGCTGCAGGCTGCTGCCGTCAACGCGGGCCCTTTGAGCAACCTGCCCGGCTCGGCCGTGGGTGGCAACACCGTGGTCACGCAAATATTCAGCCTGCGCCACGAAAACGCCAACAACCTGGTGCCGGTGCTGCGCCCGCTCATCGGGCCCAACCACACCATCAACGTCAACCCCGGGACGAACGCGCTGGTCATCACCGACTATGCCGAAAACCTGCAGCGCCTGGGCCGCATCATTGCGGCACTCGACGTGTCCAACGCCACCGATGTGGACATCATTCCCCTCAAGCACGCCGTGGCGGCCGATCTGGCCGTCCTGGTGCAACGCCTGACAGAGGGCTCAGCCGCCGGGGCTGCGCCGGGTCAGGGACAGACCGACACCACCTTCAAAACCACCATCCTTGCAGAACCGCGCAGCAACTCGCTGCTGGTGCGTACCGCCAACCCGGCGCGGCTGGCGCTGATCCGCTCGCTGGCAGAAAAACTCGACCGCCCGACCTCGGACCGCACCACAGGCAACATCCATGTCGTGTACCTGAAAAACGCCGATGCCGTTCAATTGGCCAACACCCTCAGGGCTGCCATGGCGGCTGAAATGGGCGCGGCCACCGGCACCGCTGGAACCGCATCTACAGCCACACCGGCAGCCACTCCGGCGACCCGCAACACCCTGACGGGCACCACCACGGCCGCCGGTTCTGCGGGCGGCAGTTTCGCCAACACCAACAACAACCTGTCTGCAACCGGCGGGCAGATCCAGGCCGATGTCGCCACCAACTCACTCATCATCACGGCACCGGAGCCGGTGTACCGCCAGATGCGTGCCGTCATCGACATGCTGGACACCCGCCGCGCGCAGGTGTTCGTGGAAAGCCTGATTGCCGAGGTCAATGCCGAACGTGCGGCCGAGTTCGGCATTCAGTGGCAAGGTGCGCTGGGCAACAAGGGCGACAGCGTCATCGGTCTGTTGGGCAGCAACTTCGGGACACAGGGCAAGAACATCATCAACCTGGCGACGGGTGCAGCCAGCGGCACCGTGGCACCGGGCAAGGGCGTGAACTTTGGCCTGGCGAACAAGCAAGGCGGTGTGTACGTGCTGGGCTTTCTGGCCCGCGCCCTGGAAGAAAACGGCGATGGCAACGTGCTGTCGACACCCAACCTGCTGACCCTGGACAACGAAGAAGCCAAGATCGTCATCGGGCAGAACGTGCCTTTCGTGACCGGGCAGTTCACCAACACCACCGCCAGCACAGGCGGCACGGTCAATCCTTTCCAGACCATCGAACGTAAGGATGTGGGGCTGACGCTGCGTGTCAAACCACAGATCAGTGAAAACGGCACCGTCAAACTCAACATTTACCAGGAGGTGTCGAGCATCGATGCCGCCACTCGCAACAACACCAACGGCCCCAACACCAACAAGCGCTCCATCGAGTCGCAGGTGCTGGTCGAAGACGGGCAGATCGTGGTGCTGGGAGGCCTGCTCCAAGACGAGTACTCGGGCAACGTCGAGCAGGTACCCGTGCTGGGCAGCGTGCCGGTTTTTGGCAACCTGTTCAAAAGCCAGAGCCGGGGCCGGAAAAAGACCAACCTGATGGTGTTCCTGCGGCCTGTGGTGGTACGGGATGCCCGCCAGACCGAGAGCCTCGCGCAGGACCGCTACGACATCATGCGCACGCTGCAGCAACAGGCGCAGCCGACAGAAAACCGCATTCTGGGCATCAACGAAGCTCCGGTGCTACCGGAGCGCATGGGCACCAGCCTGACGACCACCGTCAAACCTGGTGCGATGTCAGCCAGCCAGCCACCGGCGAACTTCGTCAAAACACCTGACCTGACGATGCAACCGCTACCTACCGGTGTGAAACCGTTTGCCACAACCAAATGACCGACCGCACATCGTGAAGTACCCGTTGCCCTACGCCTTCGCACGCGAAAACCTGCTGCTGCTGGAGCAGGAAGGCGAACACCTGACCCTGCACTGGGCAGGCCCCGACCAGGCGGCGACCGAGGCGGACGAGGAACAGGCCTTGCAGCGTCTGTCCGCGTTGAGCGAAGTGATGCGCGTCCACGCGCCCAGGCGGCTCAGCAGCCACGTTGCCAGCGACCTGGCGCAACGCATCAGCGCTGCCTACGCTGCCCAGACCAGCGGTGGCAGCGCCGCCGCCGTGGTGAGCGAGGTGCAGGGCGATGCCGACCTGTCGCGCATGATGCAAGAACTGCCAGCAGTGGAAGACCTGCTGGAAGCGGCGGACGACGCGCCCATCATCCGCATGCTCAACGCCCTGCTGTCGCAGGCTGCGCGCGACGGGGCCAGCGACATTCACATCGAGCCTTACGAGCGGCATTCGGCGGTGCGCTTCCGGGTGGACGGCACGCTGCGCGACATCGTTCAGCCCAACCGGGCGCTGCATGCGGCGCTGATCAGCCGCCTGAAGATCATGGCCGAACTGGACATCTCGGAAAAACGCCTGCCGCAAGACGGCCGCATCAGCCTGCGGCTGGGCACCCGAGCCATCGACGTGCGCGTGAGCACCCTGCCCAGCGCCCACGGCGAACGTGCCGTGCTGCGCCTGCTGGACAAGACCGAAAGCAAGCTCAGCCTGGAGGCCGTGGGCATGCAGGGCGACACGCTGGCACGTTTTGAAAAACTGATTGCGCAGCCACACGGCATCATTCTGGTCACCGGCCCCACAGGCTCGGGCAAGACCACCACGCTGTATTCGGCGCTGCAAAAGCTGAACGCCAGCACCAGCAACATCATGACGGTGGAAGACCCCATCGAATACGAGCTGGCGGGCGTGGGGCAGACCCAGGTGAACGCCAAAATCGACCTGACCTTTGCCAAGGCCCTGCGCGCCATCCTGCGGCAAGACCCCGACGTGATCATGATCGGCGAAATCCGCGACTTCGAAACCGCGCAGATCGCCGTGCAAGCGTCCCTCACCGGCCACCTGGTGCTGGCCACGCTGCACACCAACGATGCGGCCAGTGCCGTGACACGGCTGACCGACATGGGCATCGAGCCCTTCCTGCTCAGCTCGAGCCTGCTGGGTGTGCTGGCGCAGCGCCTGGTGCGGCGGCTGTGCCCGCATTGCGCCGCGCCGATCGTTGCACTCGACCCTACTGCGCCCGCATCCGAACGCCGCCCGATGGGCTGCGAGCACTGCGCCCACACTGGCTATGCGGGGCGCACCGGCATCTTCGAACTGCTGGTGGTCGATGACCACTTGCGCAGCCTGATCCACCGCCAGGCGCCCGAAGCCGAGCTGTCTGCCGCCGCCCTGGCGCAGGGCATGACCCTGATGCGAGCTGATGGCGAGCGCCTGGTGGCCGCTGGGGTCACGAGCCGGGAAGAACTGCTGCGCGTGACGCGGGACTGACACCAAGGCATGCAATCCGGCACCACCTGATTTTTCAAGCTTTTTTTTGCACCCAGCGCTTTCTCATCAATCGTTCTTTGCTACTGATTCATTTTGCCAGCCTACGCATTCGAAGCCCTCAACGCTGACGGTCAGACCGAAAAAGGCCTGCTGGAAGCCGACACCGCGCGTGCAGCCCGCACCCAGCTGCGGGGACGTGGCTGGGTGCCCCTGGTGGTGGAGCCGGCAGCCGCCAGCAGCGGCGCGACCAGCTCCGGAACCGGGCTCAACCGCACACTGTGGGCGAGCCGTGTGTACGGCGCCGCCGCACTGGCGGTTTGGACGCGCCAGTTGGCCGGGCTGGTCGGTTCGGGCCTGCCACTGGAGCGCGCACTGGCCGCGCTGGCAGACGAGGCCGAAGACGAACGCCAGCGTCACCTGCTCGCCAACCTGCGTGCCGAGGTCAATGCCGGGTCCAGCTTTGCACGGGCCTTGCAACAGCACCCGAAGGAGTTCTCCGACGTGTACACCGCCGTGATCGCCGCTGGCGAGCAAAGCGGCGCACTGGGCGCGGTACTCGACAGCCTGGCCGATGACCTGGAAGCCCGTGAAACGCTCAAGGGCAAGCTGGTGGGTGCGTCGCTCTACCCGGCCATCGTGAGCCTGGTGGCGGTGGTCATCGTGCTGTTTCTCGTCACCTATGTGGTGCCGCAAGTGGCGGCGGTGTTCGCGAGTTCCAAACGCGCGCTGCCCGTGTTGACCGTGGCCATGCTGGCCATCAGCGACGGCGTGCGCAACTGGGGCTGGCTGGTGGCTCTGCTGTGCGTCGCAGGCGGCGTGGGCACGGTGGTGGCACGCAAGCACGACACGCTCAGGCTGTCGATGGACGCGGCATGGCTGACCTTGCCCCTGGTCGGGCGGCTGAGCCGCGGGTATAACGCCGCCCGCTTCGCGGCCACGCTGGCCATGCTGGCCGCGGCGGGCGTGCCCATCCTCAAGGCGCTGCAAACCGCTGCCGAGACCCTGCACAACCGCGCCATGCGGGCCGACGCGCTGGAGGCACTGGTGCTGGTGCGCGAGGGTTCGCCACTGGCATCGGCCCTGGCCAGCAAGAAACGCTTCCCGGGTTTGCTGGCCATGTTTGCGCGCCTGGGCGAGCAGACCGGACAACTCCCCATCATGCTCCAGCGGGCCGCCACCCAGTTGGGCAACGAGGTGCAGCGGCGCGCCATGCAACTGGCCACCATCCTGGAGCCGCTGCTGATTGTGGCCATGGGCGCGGTGGTGATGCTGATCGTGCTGGCCGTGCTGCTGCCCATCATCCAGATGAACCAACTGGTCAGGTGAACGTGCCAGCGCCAACCGCCGCCCGGCACACATGCCCCTTGTGCCCCTTGTGCCCCTGACCTGCAACGGAACCCCGCCCCATGCCCCAGACACTCGACGGAAAGCTGGTGGTCGCCATCTCCAGCCGCGCACTGTTCGACTTCGAAGACGAAAACCGGGTGTTCGAAACCGGCGAAGCACAGACTTACATGCGCCTGCAACTCGACCGCCTGCAAACACCCGCGCGGCCGGGTGTGACGTTTTCGCTGGTGAGCAAGCTGCTGTCGTTCAACACCCCCGATCGGCAACGGGTGGAGGTGGTCATCCTGTCGCGCAACGACCCGGTCAGCGGTCTGCGCGTGTTCCGCTCGGCCAAACACTATGGCCTGGACATCACCCGTGGCACCTTCACCGGTGGCGAGACGCCCTGGCGCTACCTGCGCCCGTTGCGCGCCAACCTGTTCCTGAGCACGCACCTGAGCGACGTGCGAGCAGCGCTGGCGGCAGGCGTGCCGGCTGCCCAGGTGTACCCGCATGCGGCCCACGCCAGCGACGCGCACCCGCACGAAGTGCGCATCGCGTTCGACGGTGATGCGGTGCTGTTCAGTGACGAAGCCGAACGGGTGTTCCAGGCACAGGGGTTGGATGCCTTCCACCGCCACGAAGAAGCGCACGCTGCCACCCCGTTGCCCGACGGACCGTTCAAACCGCTGCTTGTGGCATTGCAGGCTTTGCAACAGTCTGCGTCGACTGACATGCGTTTGCGCACCGCACTGGTGACCGCCCGCAGTGCCCCTGCACACGAACGCGCCATCGGAACCCTGATGAACTGGCAGATCCAGGTGGACGAGGCCATGTTCCTGGGCGGCCTGGACAAGGGCGAGTTCCTGCGCGAATTCGAGCCCGATTTCTTTTTTGACGACCAGACCGGCCACACCGAATCTGCTGCGCGCCACGTCCCCGCCGGGCACGTGGCGGCGGGTGTGACGAATCAGGGAATGGCTGCTGGCAGCAACACTGCCGACGTCTGACCGTTGCCCTGCTGTCCCTCGGTGTTGCGGCCCCAGCCGAACAACACACCATCGTTGCGGATGGCAAAACTGGTGTAACTGCCCGCAGCCACCTTGGTCCATGTTCGTGCTGTACCAACTTGAACTGGCAGCAGACGCCCCGTCAGGCTGCCATCACCCAATTGGCCATCGCTGTTGCCACCCCAAATCCACAGCGAGCCGTCCGATTTGACAGCCAACGAATGTTCAGCACCCGCCGCCAGTTTGTCCCATGTGGCGTCAGTGCCCACCCGTGTTGGCAACCTGACATCCAACACCGTTCCCAGTCCCAACTGGCCTTTGCCGTTCGCACCCCACGCATACAACGCGCCATCCGAACGTATCGCCAAGGAATGTGTTGCACCTGCCGCCACACGGATCCAGCTGATCTGTGGATCGGTCGCCGCAGGGGCTTTGGGCACTTCGCGTGGCGCAGTCGACGCCGCTACTGGCGTGGTGGTCGTGGTGACAGTGGGAGGTGTAGTGGTGTTGTCCGTCGTGGTGGTCGTTTCATCCAGACCCAATTGCCCGCTTGCGTTGCTGCCCCAGGCCCACAACTTGCCATCTGCTGTCAGACCCAATGAATGATCTGCACCTGCCGCCACGGCCACCCAGTTTTTCAAGGCACCTACCTGTGTGGGGCTGGATTGGTCCACATTGCTGCCCACACCCAACTGGCCGCTGAAGTTGCGCCCCCACGCCCACAGGGTGCCATCGTCTTTCACCGCCAGCACATGCGATTTGCCCACTGCAAAGTCTTTGTACTTGTCCTTGCCGATGATGGTGTGCACAGCCAGATCGGTCAGATTGCCCTGCCCCAACTGACCGTTCTGGTTCAATCCCCATGACCACAAGGTACCGTCCGACATCAGGCCTACCGAGTGGTACTCACCACCCGCCACCCGGGTCCAGAGTTTGCTGGCCCCGACAACGGCCGGGGACGTCCGGTCGATCAAGGTTCCGTCCCCGACCTGACCACGTTGGTTCCAGCCCCAACCGCGCAGGCTGCCATCGGTCTTCACACCCAAGGTGTGTGCAAAACCGCCACCCACGTTTTCGTATGGCGTGACCACACCCGCACCGACACCTGCTGCTACCACCGTCAACTGTGCGTTGCCTGTCACACCACCCACTGACACGGTAACCCTGTCGGTACCCACAAAACGCGCCGTTGCTTCGCCCGTCGCCGGATCAACCGACACCACCGTGCCGCTGGCCGACCAGACCAAACCGGTTGTCACCAGTTTGCTGCTGCCGTCCGAATACGCACCGGTGACGGAGAACGTTTGTTTGTTCCCGACGGCGAGTGTGATATTGGCAGGCGAAACGGCCACGCTTTGCAACGTGACAACAGGCGGCACCACCACTGGCGGCGTGGTGGTCGTTTTGTCAGAGTCTTTGCCACCGCCGCATGCTGACAACACCCCTGTCAGCACCCCACACAGAACCGCCGTTTTCCAATTGGTTTTCATCGTGCACCCTTGAATGGTCTACCCTCGTCCAGTGTAGGCCTCCTGCAAACGGTCGATGCATCGGATTGACGCAAAATTGCCTGCCAGTTTTGCATTCCGAATGAACACCACCCTGGATAAACACCAACCTGTCGGCTCAAGCAACCGGTTGAAGGCAACTCGCCTGCCAGCGGAGGTAACCGTTTGCGCGCAACTCGCACGCCGGGCACGCACCACAACCGTAACCCCACGCATGCCGATGGGTACGGTCACCCTGGTAACACGTGTGCGTGTGCTCGACAATGATGTCTGTCAACACCGTGCCCCCACCCGGCTGCGCACGCTGCCCCAAATCGTGGGCCAATTGCCAGGTCGCTGCTTTGTCGATCCACATCAGCGGGGTGTCGATCAGGTAGCGCTTGTCCATGCCCAATGACAGTGCCAACTGCATCGCTTTCATCGTGTCGTCACGGCAATCGGGGTAACCGGAGAAATCGGTTTCGCAAACACCCGTGACGATAACTTGCAGCCCGCGCCTGTAGGCCAAGGCAGCAGCCAGGGTGAGGAACAGCAGGTTGCGGCCCGGCACAAAGGTGTTGGGCAGCCCGGTGCTTTCCATCTGGAACGCCATGTCTCGCGTGAGGGATGTTTCGCTTACCTGCCCGAGCACAGCCAGGTCCAGCACATGATCGTGGCCGAGCTTCGCGCCCCAGGCAGGGAACGCCTGGCCCAGCCTGTCCAGCACCGTCAGACGGGCGGTCATTTCGACGTGGTGGCGTTGGCCGTAATCGAAACCCACCGTTTCAACCCGTTCGAACCGGGACAGCGCATGCGCCAGACACGTGGTGGAGTCCTGACCACCGGAAAACAGGACCAATGCAGTGGTGTGCATGTCAAACCGCTCAAAAAAAGGAGTGGCATTACGCCAACCCACGGGCAGCCGTGAAGCTTTTGTCTGCCGGGTAACGCGCCGTTGCCAGCACCTGAATGATGGCTCGGTTGACTTCGTCCAGACCGAAGCCGCTCCGTTCGCAAACGGCCGGCAACTGATCGACCCGATGCGGGGTGGACGCGACATTGGCCACGTCCAGGTAGGCAACGTAAGGGCCGTCATGACGCACCAGGGTGGAGAAAATCCGACCGGGAATGGGCAACTGGTGGAGCAACTCGGCCAACGGCTCTTTCATCAGCTGGTCGAGGTGGGCGAACGTGCCTGTCAGTTGGACCTCACCTTTCAGTTCTTCGTCCGAATTGGGATCTAGCAAGCCACGCATCAGCCGGGCCCGCATGTGCAAAGCATGGCGTATCGGATGCAACGATTTGTCTGCGCTTGCCGCCGGATAAGCTGACTGCAACCAGGACTTGAGTTTGTCGTAACCCAGCATCATCACCGCATGCCGAATGGTGGCCACCTCGTGCGACAACCCGAATGCTGCCGAGTTGACCAAACGTAACAGGCGGTAGACCATCACCGGGTCCTGGACAAGCAGCGCCACCAGTTGGTGTATGGGAGCCCCAGCATCGGCTGCCTGCATGATCTGAACCATCACGCGCTGATCCAGCCCAATGGCCTTGAACCGCTCTGCCGACAACAGCTCGTCATCAGGCCACCCCACCACACCCCAGGCTTTTTGTTTGTCGAGGCAGTGTTCAGCCAACTTGCGGCTGGACACCCCCACATACAGGTGCCCGGCCAGAATCGGACTTTCCAGACGCTCGACGTGACCCGGTATGGAAAATTCGCCTCCCTGACTGGCGGCCTGCAAGGCCAGCACAGCGTCGTCTACAGACACCTCCAGGACACCTCTGAGCCCCTTGAACCTTTGCGCGTAAGGCGTAAACCGAGCCAACTCCCCCCGCCACAACAGTTGGTGCCCGAACCGTCTGGCATTCAGCACCCATTCCAGCGCCTCTGGCCTGGCCCACAAAGACTCGGGCACTTCGAGCCACGTGTTGCGCACGGGTGCCTGCTTCAGCAGAGACAACAGGAGGTGAGGCTCGTCAGTCGACAACAACAATGGGGGGGCATCAGGGGCAAAACCGTCGATCAGTGCTGACAGCAGGGGCACGATGTCAGTCGTGCGGGGGTTCAGCGCATGGATGGTCAGTCGGGACGCACATATGCGCCGCGTGCGGTCCCAGACCGGCTCGTAAGCAAAGGCAACTTCATCCAGCGGCGCGTTCAACATGCGCCAACATTACCTCAAAACCACGCGCTGCCACTCAGCGGAGGTAATCGAACATCGACATTTTCTGAACCTGCGCATAAGACTGCAGGGCGGCCTGGTAGGCGGTCTGGTTGAGCTGGAATTTGGAAATGGCCTGCACCATGTCCACATCGATCAACTCAGAGTTTTCCTTTTCATAGGCCAGTTTTCGGTCTGCAAAGACGTTTTCCAGGTTGTCAGCCCGGTTCAACCAGTCACCCAGCTTTCCGCGTGCCGTGAGCAGCGCATCCTGATGCACAGCCAGTTGACCACGAGCCAGATCGAGTTCGGTGGTCAGCGCGGTACCTGTGTTGTTCTTCAGCGCGCCAATGGCCCGGTCAAAGGTCTCCCAGATGTTCGATGTATCGGATCCAAACACGGGCAGGCCGTCAATGACCTGAGGCAACAAGGTTTCTGTAGCTGCAAACTGGCCATCGGTGCCGCTCCAGTTGACAGCCCTGCCGTCGGGGCCGTACGACGTGGCCACCGCTGCGAAGGTGTTTTCAATGAAGGCCTGGCCTGCCACGTTGTTCGCACCCAAGCCGGCAAACAGGGACTTGCCTGCAGAGTCTTTCAAGTTGGCAAAACTGAGCACCCGCTCGCGCAAACCCTCCATTTCGTTGGCCAGCGAGGCGCGATCGGATGCGCTCAGCACGGCATCGCCGCCTTGGGTCAGCAACTCCTGAAACCGCCCATACAACTCGGAAATATCACCCAAGGTGCTCTCTGCCTGGGCCAATGAACGCCGCGATGCTTCCAGCGCTCGCAAATCCGCCTCGGTGCGCGACTGACGGTTGACCGTGCGCTCTGACAGCGTGGCCGCGACGGCATCGTCACTGGCCTTCAGCACCCGCTTGCCCGAGCTCAGTTGTTCCTGTGACACACCCAATTCGCTTTGTCGCTGCTGGATGTTGAAGCGAGCCCGGTCATATGTGTTGGCAGTTGCCACGCGGAAAACGCTCATGATGTGTCCCCTGTGTCAAAAAATCGGTTTATCGGAAAGCAGACATCAACGTATCGAACAACCCCTGAACCGTTCCCATGTATTTGGCGGACGCCTGATAGGCCTGCTGGTACTGGATCAACATCGCGGCCTCCTCGTCCAGATTCACACCCGCCACGTTGGCACGCTGAGTTTCAGCCTGCGATGCCTGGGCTGCCGAAAATTGAGAGTTGACCTTGGACTCATTCAATGCCGATGCCACACCCGAAAACGCTGCAACGTATGCATCGGACAACGCCACGGAGCCGTCCAGTACAGTCCTGTCACGCAACGCCAGCATGGCTCCGGCGTTGCCACCACTGAAGCGCGCAGACATGGTGGTAGGAATGACGACGTTGAACACATCGCCTGTGGCAGGCTGACCTCTGAGCTTGATTTCGTAGTTGAACTCTCGGGCGGGCGTGCCGTGCGTGTAAGTGATGGTCATCGGCTGACCGGGCACATAGGCCACGTTTGCAGCAGGCGTCAATACGCCTGCTGCAAGGTTGGTGACGGCACCGATTGCAAACGATGCTGTCGCTGCGTTATAGGTCAGATTGAACGTGGGAAGTGGAGCGGGCAATCCACCCGATTCATTTTTCAGGGATATGCCGTAACTCTCTATGACACCGGTTCCCGTGTTGGCCGTGGCTGGAGTGACACCCACTGCACTGGCAGCGGCCACATCCCTGGGCGTTGCAAGGTTGACGGACAAACTGCGGGCTGCTTCCCGTGCGGGCGCAAACCGGTACTGGCTGCCTGCGGTGCCCGCAGCCGTAGGCTCCAACCGCACGCCGTCAAACACCAAAGGCGTGTTGGCGCTGTAAGTGGCCAGGTTGATGTTGGTGGCAGCAGTTTCCCAGTCGTCGGTTGCATCGTTGAAAAACTTGCCATCCGAGAGGCGCTGCACGGTCGCCGCATTGGCTGCGGTGTAGTTGACCACATAGTCATCTGCTGCCAAGCCTGTTGACTGGAATTGAAGCGCAAACGAAGACGATGCGGGCGTGACAGGCACGGAAAATCCAAAAAAACGCCCTCCGAGCGTGCCATCGGACTTCAGGCCACTTTGGTGCTGCAGGTTGATTTCCACTGCAGTGGCCAACGCCATGCGCCCCAGTTCGCCCATGGCCTGGTTCAGGTCGTTGTTGATGAACTGCTGCAAGCCTGCCAGTTCGCCACCACCCAGGAAATCTGGATCCAACCGTGATCCTGCGCCATTCTGAAGAAAATTAACGATCTGGCGATTATTTGGATCCGAAGGATCCGGCTCCACCTCAAGCGAAGCAGCATTTTTTCCCAATACCAGGGGCTGACTGCTGGCCGCAAACACAGTGATCGACCCGTTTGTGTCCTGAATAGTGCTGACTTTGATCAGCTTATTCAAGTCCGCCAGCAACTGGTCACGTTGGTCCAACAGATCGTTTGGCGGCACACCGGTCGCCGAAGCATCAACCACTTTGCCATTCAATCCAGCAATCTGCGTCGCATACTGGTTGATGGTTCGAGTCACCTCAGCAGCCTGCAGACGAGCGGTTTGCCCGATTTCGTTCAGACGCGTGAAGGTATCCCTTACGCGGGCTGCAAACTCATCAGCCTTATCGATAACCACCTGTCTGGCGGTTGAGTCTGTGGGAGAAGCCTGCACATCGACCCAAGCATTCAACGCCGTGTTCAGCAACGACCCCAAACTGCCCACACCTAACGGGAACAAGGCCTCTACCTGCTGCATTTTTTGAAAACGCACTTCGTCAGCAGACGCAACGGCCTGTGTGCTGTTCGCCTGCTTGGTCAAAAAAGCGTCGTAGGACCGCTTGACCGCAGTCAACTCTACACCCTTGCCAAAGTACCCGTTACCCAGCTTTTGACCTGTAACAGAATCCAACGACACTGACTGCCGCGAATACCCAACGGTGTTTGCATTGGATATGTTGTGGCCAATGACCTGCAATACCGATTGGTTGGTGGTCAGGGCGCGTGCTGCGACGTTCAAACTCATGATGATCCCCCTGCGTCAGGCCTGATACACCCGCTGCAAACTCAGCGTGGTGTTGATAGCCCGGCTCAGCTTGGCTGCGTACTGCGGGTCAGTGGCGTATCCCGCCTTTTGCAACTGGGTGGCAAAGGCCTGGGCTGACCCGAGGTTTTGCATGGCCGCCTGATAGCGGGGGCTGGAGCCCACGAGCCTGGCATAGTCCCTGAACGACTCTTCGTAAGAGTCGTAAGCACGGAACTTGGCAACAACTTTGCGCGGTTCGCCATCGATGTATTCGGTGGTCGTGATTTCGGCCACTTTCCCCGTCCAGCCACCGGTGGCTTTGATGCCAAACAGGTTGAAACTGTTCGAACCATCCGCGTTCTTGATTTCGCTGCGGCCCCAGCCGGTTTCATGCCCCGCCTGACCCAGCATGTAGGCAGACGGGATACCCACCTCTGCGGCCACCCGATTGGCCGCCTGGCTCAGCTTGTTGACAAACGCAGTCTGGGTTTCGGTGATGCGCCCGACCGCAGGCATGCTGGCCCTGGCCAAGGACTCGGCACCTGCTGCCCGCTGGTAAGCAGACGACACCTTGGCGGCCAAGCCATTGCTGTTCGGATCCATCTGGCGGGCCAGCTGGCGCTCGATAGCTTCACTCAAACCACCCGGCAAGCCGGTCATGTGCACCGCCATCTGCTGGTCCAACATGTCGGTCGCCAGGTTTTCGCCGGCGCTGTCGTCCATCAGACCCGACTTGGCCGTGGCCTGCCGCATGCTCTTGATGATTTCACGCATGAACAGCGACTCAAACTGTTTGGCGGCCTCTTTCAAAGCGGCTTTGCTGTCCTGGCCTGCCTTGAGCTTGAGGTTGTTGAGCGATGCCCCATCTGCCGCCAGACCCTGAACCTGACTGGTCACTTGCTGGCCAAGTGCGGCTGGATTCAACAGCGTGGAGCTGCCAAGCAAAGAAGTGGGAGTCATGTCAGATCACCTCCAGCTCTGCGTTGAGCGCACCGGCAGCCTTGATGGCCTGCAGAATGGCCAGCAAGTCCTGAGGCGTGGCACCCAAGGCATTCAATGCCTTGACGACATCGGCCAATTGCGCGCCGGCCTGCATCTGGATCAACGCGCCGGGTTCCTGTTGGATCTTGATATCGGTTTTTTCGGTCACCACCGTCTGTCCGCCAGTAGACAGAGCATTGGGCTGGCTGATGACAGGCGTGGAGCTGATGCTGACCGACAAGCTGCCGTGCGCCACGGCCACTGGACTGAGCGTCACGGCCTGGTTGAGCACAATCGAACCGGTGCGCGCATTGACCACGACACGCGCAATAGGCACCACAGCATCGAGCTTGAGCTCTTCCAGCTCGGCCAGAAAAGCCACCCGTTCATTGGAATCCGCCGGCGCACGCACCTGCACCATGCGCCCGTCCAGCGCCTGCGCCGTGCCCTGCCCCTTCGCCTTGTTGATGACCTGCGCCACCCGGTTGGCCGTGGCGAAATCTGCACTGTTGAGGCCAAGGATCAACGTATCGCCGCCCTGAAAGCCGTTGGGCACCGCCCGCTCCACCTGCGCACCACGCGGGATGAGGCCCGCGCTGAGGTGGTTGACCTGAACCTTGCTGCCACCACCCGATGCACCCGCGCCACTGACGACCAGATTGCCCTGTGCCAGCGCATAAATTTCACCGTCCACACCTTTGAGCGGTGTGGAGATCAGGGTGCCGCCGCGCAAAGACTTTGCATTGCCAATGGAAGCAACCGTCACATCGACCATCTGACCCGGCTGTGCAAATGCAGGCAACTGCGCGGTCACCAGCACGGCTGCCACGTTTTTGGTCTGCGCACCGATACCTGCCGGCAGCGTGATGCCCAACTGCTGCAAATAGTTGCTCATGGCCTGAGCGGTGTACGGCATCTGGTTGGTCTGGTCACCCGTGCCATCGAGGCCCACCACCAGGCCGTAACCCGTCAACTGGTTGGTGCGCACACCCTGTACTGCGGCCACCTCCTTGATGCGCATGGTCTGCGCCGACGCGACACTTGCACCCCAGGCAGCCACCGCCAGCACCGCTGCCATGCCGGCCGTTTGGCGGCAGACTGCCAGCCAACGCAAACCAGCCAACCGGAGGCTGTTGCGCCTGGCTGGCTGGTGAGAAAGTGGGTTGTGGAACATGTCGGCACTCCTTGTCGGTCCCAGCACCGTGTACCCGCAGGTACATCAGGCTGTACGACAAGTTTGCCGAAATCTAAAAAGGCAAAACGTTCAAAAAGAACCGGGATAACCAGCCTATTTGCTGTGCTTCAGCTTGCTGGCCGCGTCCACGGGACATGATGCGCGCGTCGGCCACCTGGGTGGAGTTCACCACGTTGCCCGGTCGCACATGGCGCGGGTCAACGATGCCCGAAAACTGCAACACATCGACACTCTGGTTGATGCCAACCTGTTTTTCGCCCACCACCAGCAAATGACCGTTGGGCAAGACCTCCATCACCGTGGTGGTGATGGTGCCCTGGAAGGTCTGGTCATTGGCGGTGTCACCCGCACCCTTGAAGGTGTTGGTGCTTTCGCCACCCACTCCCAGTTTGCCCATGAGGTTGGCATTCGCACCGATCAACGGCAAAGTGGTCACGCCGCTTTTGATGGCACCGTCTTTGCTGACGTTGGACGTGGTTTTCTGCGTGGCCGTCACCCGTTCGACAATTTGTACCGTCAGGCTGTCGCCGACCATGCGGGCGCGTGGGTCTTCGTAACCCGGGCGATACGTCGCCGCCTGAAAAAGGCTGCCATTGCTCGGCCTGGTTGCAGCCGCATACTGCTGGGACTGCTTCTTCCAATCGATGGGAGCGGGTTCAGCCAAATCAATTTTGGGCGTTTCCTGCAGCGTCACGCAACCCGACAGGCCCCAGGCCACCAGGCAAACGGCACCTGCTCGCAACCAGCCGTGCCGGCGCATCCTGCAGCTCGATTCATGTGTAGCAAACATATGAATACCTTAAAGCGTTGAAAGGCAAAAAAGCATCCAATTACAACTGACCCAGTTTTTGCAACATCTGGTCAGATGTCTGGATGGCCTTGGAATTCATCTCGTAGGCGCGCTGCGTCTGGATCATGTTGACCAGTTCCTGCACCACGTTCACGTTGGACGATTCCACGTACCCCTGCAGCACACTGCCCATGCCCGTCGAACCAGGCGCACCCGTGGTGGGCGCACCTGATGCAGCGGTTTCTGTGTACAGGTTCTGGCCCCTGGGCTCCAGGCCCACCGGGTTGACAAACGTGGCCAGCTCCAGTTGCCCCACCACTGTGGGCGCGGTGTTGTTGCCCTGCACCACACTGACCTGTCCTGACGTGGTGATGGTCAGGCTGCGTGCATCGGCAGGGATGGTGATACCGCCAGACAGCAGGTAGCCGCCCGATGTCACCATCTGACCCTGGGCATTGACCTGGAATGCACCATCACGCGTGTAACCAATGGTGCCATCCGGCATTTGAACCTGAAAGAACCCCCCGCCATTGATGGCAAGGTCCAGGTTATTGGTGGTCTGCTGCAAATTGCCCTGTGCAAACGTGCGGCTGGTGGCCACCGTGCGCACACCCAGTCCCAGCTGCAAGCCCGTCGGCAACTGAGTTTGCTCGGAACTGTTGGCACCCACCTGACGCAGGTTCTGGTAAATCAAGTCTTCAAAAACAGCCTGGCCACGCTTGAAGCCGTTGGTAGACACGTTGGCCAGGTTGTGAGAAATCACATCCAGCTGGGTTTGCTGGGCCTGCATGCCGGTTTTGGCCACCCAGAGTGAATTGATCATGGCTTGCGCTCCTGATACGAGGTAGGGGTCAGGTTACCGCGAACCGTCACCCCATGTTCAGCAGTTGAGCGGCCGTTTGGTCGTTCTTTTCTGCGGTTTGCAGCAGCTTCATCTGCTGCTCGAAGTGACGGGCCACCTGGATCATCCCGACCATCGACTCGATGGGGTTGACATTGGAGCCTTCCAACGCGGCATCCTGCAGCCGGGCATTCGGGTCGGCATTGAGGGGGCCGCCAGTGGTGGACCGGAAGTAGCCGTCCTCGCCACGTTTGAGCCGCTCTGCGGCGGTCGGCGTCACCATTTTCAGCCGACCCGCCACAGCGGCCGGTTGGTTGCCCACCTTGGCAGTGATGGTGCCGTCGCTACCGATACTCACCTGTGCACCCTGGGGCACATTGATAGGCGCCCCCCCGGCATCCAGCATGGGCAGGCCCTGCGGATTGACCAGCGAGCCGTCTTCCCGCACCTCCAATGACCCGGCACGGGTATAGGCCTCGGTCCCATCCAGCGACTGGATGGCGAAGTAGGCATTGTCGCGCGCCGCCACATCCAAATCGCGGCCAGTCATGGTGATGGGCCCTGGCTTGTCCAAGTGGCCGGCAGCCGCCTCCAGTGCAAATACACGCGTGCTGGCGCCCGAACCTTCCATGGGCACCGCCCGGTGCGTGTGCATCTCGGCACGGAAACCGGGCGTGGACACGTTGGCCAAGTTGTTGGACAGCGCGTGCTGACGCGCCATGGCCGCATTGGCACCCGATGCGGCGACGTAAATGATGCGGTCCATGGTGATTCAACCTGTGATGACGAGCGCGATCAGCGCAGGTTGACCAGTGTGGACAACACTTGATCTTGCGTTTTGATGGTCTGCGCGTTGGCTTGGTAAGAGCGTTGGGCAACGATCATGTTGACAAGCTCTGCGGTCATGTCGACGTTGGACTCTTCCAAAGTTCCTCCCCGAATCTGACCAAAGCGCCCCGACATGGGCTTGCCCTCCACTGGGGTGCCCGAATTGGCGGATTCCAGGTAGTACCCCCCGTTCACCGTGCTCAACCCTTGAATGTTCCGGAACCGAGTCAGAGACAGCTGGCCAGCGTTCATGTTCTCGCCATTGGAATAACTGGCTTTGATAATGCCCTCTTCATTGACTGAAATGCCTGTCAGTTCGCCAGCTGCATAGCCTGTTTGTGACAATTCATTGACAGCAAACTCCATGTCGTACTGCGTCAATGTCCAGCCACTTGTCGCATCCCCTACGCCAATTGCAAGCGCTGCCGTGGTGGCAGCAGAGGGCACTCCAGTCCGAACGGCATCAACTGCTGGCCACCCCGATGGAATTCCCAAACCCGCAGGAGGAGTAAACGCTGACGGTTTGCCATCTGCTGCAAACGTCACAGAACCAGCAGCGGTATGCGACCATGCACCTGTTGTTTCGTTCTGAACAGAAGCTATGGCGCTCCAAGCCCCTGCAGCTGTGTTGACGAAGGAAATGCGCACCGGAATTGCACTGCCCTTTGCATCGTAGATGTTCAGAGATGTCGCATATTTTTTCTGTGCGTCCGACAAATCCCCTGTTGCTGGAAGCGTCGCAACACCTATGGTTGCATCCGTTGGCAAATTGGCTGTCAACGAAATGGCTGGGTCTGTTGCCGTCGCACCCGTCGTTTGTTTGGGCTCAATTGCCTGAGAGGTGGGCAACTGCAAATTGGTGGTAACACCCGTTGGAATGATGCCCCCAATACTCGCTGGCATGTACCCTTGCACTTTTGCGCCATTGTTCGTGATGATGTAACCCTCTTTGTCAAGCTTGAACTCACCATTCCGGGTGTAGGCTGTTGTGCCATCCGTGAGATTCACCTTGAAAAAGCCCTCACCATTGACCGCCATGTCCAAGTTGTTGCCCGTCACTTTCAAGTTGCCCTGACTGAATTGGGTAGCGACTGTGGCAATGGCCACGCCAATACCGCCGTTACCGCCACCTGCAGCACCCAAGGCGCTGGCATACATTTCAGAGAACTCAGCCCGCCCGGCCTTCATACCGGTGGTGTTGGTGTTGGCAATGTTGTGGCCGATGACATCCAAATTTTTAGAAGCTGCATTCAGGCCCGATAAACCAGTTCCGAATCCCATGATGTTCTCCAATCAGTAATTTAATTGCCTTCAATTGAAACCGTCGTTCCAATCAGCGGTACCCCAGCACATCTCCGTACCCATACGTCTTGCCATTACCAGCCGTCAATTGAATGGCACCGTCTTTCATGCCGACTGATGCAATAGGGTGAAAGCTGATGCCTTTGGCTGCAACCGGGGTATCACCATTGAGGGCTGTAACCTTGAAGCTGCCAACCGTCGCCGGATCGGCCCCGGCCATAGGCACTTCAAACGTGTGTTGGCCCGCTTGGAGCGCCCCCAGGTTCACGCTGCCCAGCACCTTGCCGGCTTTGTCCAGAACATCCACCTTGACGCTTTGCGCTGCTGCGTCCAAACGCAATCCGCCTGATGCCTTGTCATCCTGAACCAGCGGTATGTTGCCCTCAACCATGGCGTTGCGCCCAATCAGCGACACGCCCTGCAAGGCCTGCAAGCTGCCGAATTGGGTGGCCATGTTTTGCATGGTTTCATTGAGCTGCTGAATACCGCTGACTGTGTTGATCTGCGCCATCTGGCTGGTCATCTGGGCGTTGTCCATCGGGTTCAACGGATCCTGGTTGTTCAACTGAGCCACCAGCATCTTCATGAACTTGTCCTGCATGGCTTGCGGGTCGGCTCCGTTCTTGGAGGCCGTGCTCTGCGAGTTGTAGGCCTCGATTTCGGACGACGTTTTGGCAACTGCAAACATGTTTCAACCTTTCATTGACCCATCTGGAGCGTCTTGAGCATCAGCGACTTGGCTGTGTTCATCACTTCGACGTTGTTCTGGTAAGACCGCGAGGCAGAAATCATGTTGACCATTTCCTCCACCGGGTTGACGTTGGAATGGGTCACGTAACCTTCTGCGTCCGCACTCGGATGCGAAGGCTCGTGGGTACGCCGGTGGGGCGCGTCGCTCTCATGAATGGTTTTGACCTTCACACCCGCCGTGCCGGGGTCATTGCCTGGCATCGACTGGAACAACACCTGCCGCGCCTTGTAGGCCTTGCCGTCCGGCCCGGCCACTGCATCGGCGTTGGCCAGGTTGCTGGCCACGATGTTCAGCCGCTGCGCCTGTGAACTGATGGCGCTGCCGCTGACCCCAAAAATATTGAACATGGACATGATCGACTCCTGTCAAGCGAGCGGCTTACTGCCCCTTGATGGCACTCAACATGGTGCTGACGTGACCATTGATGAACCGCAAGGTGCTTTCGTACCGGATGGTGTTGTCGGCAAAATTCGCGCGCTGCTGGTCCAGATCCACGCTGTTGCCGTCCAGGCTGGGTTGCGTCTGCACGGTGTAGGCCAGAGGGTTGCCAATCATCCCTTCGGTGCTGGTGATGGTGAGGTGACCCTGGCTGGTGTGTGTCAGGCCCGGCATGTTTCGGGCTTGCATGGCATTGGTCAGCGCTGCATTGAAGTCAATGTCCCGCGCCTGGTAGCCAGGCGTGTCGACGTTGGCTATGTTGCTGGCCAGTATTTGCTGGCGGGCAGCCCGCAATTGCAGCGCGCTGGACAAAGTCCCCAAACGACTGGTGAGTTGTTCAAGCATGATGCGCTCCGCAAGAGGTGACGTTTGAAGCAAGCCCGGATGGAAGACACCTGAATCCGCCGGTACGCAAATTGTGGAGATCTTGAGGGTTGTCAATCCGCAGATAAGCCACCCGAAAACCCGTCTTTTCCGGCTGGTGCGAACGCCCTGGAGCACTACAGTCCGAAGCCTGTCACTACCGCAAAACAGGTGCAACATGTCCAGACTCACAACGCGGCCCTCCCCTGTGCACACTTGGCGCGCAGCTGCCATGGTGGTTGTGACGTGCAGCGGACTGTCGGCACACGCCCAGTCACTCGACCACTTTGCACGGCAATGGATCGACCAGGCACTCGAATCCACAACCGAACTGAGCAAACAATCGGTCTTGCGGCCAGAGGTGCAGATAGGCAACCTCGACCCCCGACTGCAACTGGCCCCGTGCGGCCGTGTGGAGCCCTACCTGCCCAAAGGCACCCAACTGTGGGGCCGTACCCGCATCGGCCTGAAATGCGTCGAAGGCCCTGTCGCCTGGAACGTGTTCTTGCCGGTCACCGTCAAAGCTTGGGGCCCTGCGTGGGTGATGAAGAAAACCGTACAGGCCAACGCCGTCCTCCAACCTGGTGACGCCGAAAGGCATGAGGAAGTGGATTGGGCGGATGCCCGCTCGCCCATTGTTGCCCTGCCGGAACACTGGCAAGGCATGCAGGCAGCCTTCACACTGGTCCCCGGCCAGGCCATCCGACAAAACGCCGTCAAACCGCCTCAGGCTTTCAGCGTCGGCACCGAGGTGAAAGTCGTCACGGCAGGCACCGGTTTCGAAATGTCAGCCATCGGGCAAGCACTGAGCATCGGCTTGGTGGGCCAACAAGCTCGGGTCAAACTGGGCAATGGCAAGGTGGTGTCTGGTGTCGTACAGAGCGGCGGGACAGTGTTTATCAGTATTTGATAGCAAAGAAACCACACCTGACAGTCGACAACAGCATCAACGAACCAGAATCTCGCGCGCAGCTTTCAAAATTTGGGTAAAGTTCATCGGAACCCCGCCGATAGTCCTTCCAAGCCGCCCTGTTTCAGGGCTTGGAGAGTGCGATGAAACTTGACCTGATGTCCGAAATTCAGACTGGCACGCCGCCCACCGCGGCGACCAAGCCTGTTGACCGCCCTGCCAGCAGCGCAGTGGGTGGAGGCCGTTCTGCGTCCAAATCCACAGCCGCCAATCCAGCCCCGGCCAATGGTGTCACCGTTACCCTGTCGAGCCAGAGCCAGTCAGTGGGTAACACCAGCAGTGACGTGTTCGATGCCGGCAAGGTGGAAGCCGTCAAGTCTGCCATTGCCAACGGCAGTTTCACCGTCAACGCCGAGGCCATTGCCGACAAACTGATCGCCAACGCACGTGAAATGTTGACGGCTGCCCGCCGCTGATCGTTTATAACCATGGCATGACCACGCATTCACCCCTTTTTGAACTGCTGAATGCCAAACTGCAAGACATTGAAACCGCGCTTTTGCAGCACCAACCTCAAGCCTTGTCTGCCGCCTGTCAGGCGTTGGTGACCGCACTCGGGGACCTGAAACAAGCCCCACCCTCAAGCACACAACGCCCACGGTTGTCAGAACAGGATGTTCTGGAGTTGGATCGGCGGTTCAAACACCTGAGGCAAGCCCTGCTGCAGCAAAGCGGAGCCAACGACCGGGCATTGGCTGCGCTGCTGCCCAGTGAATCGTTAGGTGGGTACGGCAGCAAGTCCGCATTTGGCGGCGTTCGCCGTTCGGGCAATCTGAAGTCTTCTTACGAAGTCTGACCAGCACATCACAGCAGCCAAGAGGCTGCCATCAGACGGCTACCCCAGTGGCATGAAATCCGTCTGGTAAGTGCGTGATCCTAGGTGAACGGCCTGGTGCGATGTCTGCCCACGCTTGACCGCCTGCTCAAATGCCAGCAGTTCTTCCTGGCTGATCGGCTCGTCCACCCATTGCCTGTCGTCCAGTTGCGTGGGCGGAAAGTCCTCTGCAGGGTCGTCTGAACCTGCTGCCGCCTTTTGTGCAAAAGCAGGCGCCAACGGCACAGGTTTGGGCGATGCAGTCTGTTGATGTGCTGCCATCAACTCCGCATGATGGGCAGGCGAGAAACCCTGGGGCTCCAGCCGCCAGTACACGTTTGCAATTCTCACCCGGTAGCGGCTGTTGGCATTCTGTGCAGCCTGCTCTTCCATGACCAACCATTCGCCAGGGTGATCGACCACGCGCCCGGCAAGCTGAGGCACCAGATCGACCATGACCGCATAGCGGTGCCCCCGGGAGTCGAGCCGCGCGACATTGAGCTTGTAACTGAGCGGTGGCAAACCATGCGCCACCAGCACTTCTCGCATGGCTTCAAACACCATCTCTCGGCGAAAGGCCATGCGTTCGTCCAGTGTCATCAGCTTCTGCCCCGGCTGGCGTGCCGCCATTGCCGAGTCATTCAGCGTCTTGCGACCCAACAAATTTTTCCACCAGGACATGTCAACGGCTCTCCATAACATGGCGCGTGCGCCAGTCCATCGCTGCCACACCTGTTAGATGTGGACACAAGCCGAAAGTGTAAGATCAAATTCAGACTGTCGGCAGACGGCTTGCCCCGTCGGTGCCCACACCGGCCGTTTGCTGGTACACCCAACCCCTTCACAACCACAACAGTTCACTGCCCTTGGACGCTTTTTTGCCTTTTTTAAAGGCCATGGTCATCGTGCCATTGACCTTGCTACCCATCATCAACCCGTTGGGGGGCGCACCCATTTTTCTCGCCACGGCCGGCGGGCGGGGGCCTTTCGTACAGCGGTTGGCCAAGCAGGTGGCCATCAATTGCTTTGCCGTTTTGGTGGTGTCCATGCTGGTCGGCACCTATGTGCTGGAATTTTTTGGCATATCACTGCCCATCGTCCGGGTGGCCGGTGGTCTGCTGGTGGCCGCCACGGGATGGCGCATGCTGAGCAGCCAGGACGACGACGGCGTGCGCAGCGCGGTGGCGCACAGCCAGGCCACATCTTTCACTGAAGCCGACATTGTCCGGCGCAGTTTTTTCCCCATCACCTTTCCGTTGACCACGGGGCCAGGGTCCATCGCAGCATCGATCGCTTTGGGTGCCAAACTACCCAGCTCACCCGCGCTCTATGTGCAGGGTGCTGCGGTGGCCCTGCTGGGCGCAGCCATCACATCACTGATCATTTACGTGGTGTACCGACACTCGGCATCGTTGCTGCTCAGGTTGGGGGAAATCGGCACCCTGGTCATGATGCGCCTGGCTGCTTTCATTTTGCTGTGCATCGGCATCGAAATCATGTGGACGGGCTGGACTGAGCTCAACCGGATGAAGCCCTGACCCTTGCCAACCAGACGGACAGATCGACATGCGGCTTCAAAAGACATCCATTCTTCACGTTGCATTGGCGTCACTTGGCCTCGTTTGCAGCGCAACCTCACACGCGCAACAACAGATAGGGGAAGTGAGCACCACCTTCAAGTTTGTGGGCGCGAACCACAAAATCGTGGTGGAGGCCTACGACGACCCCAAGATCAAAGGCATCACGTGCTACGTGTCCCGCGCGAAAACAGGCGGCATTTCGGGCTCACTCGGACTGGCGGAAGACAAGGCCGAAGCTTCCATTGCCTGCCGGCAGGTGGGGCCTGTCTCCTTTCAGGGCAAACCACTGAAAGAACAAGAAGAGGTGTTCAGCGAGCGCATTTCGCTGGTGTTCAAAAAACTGCGCGTGATCCGCATGGTGGACACCTCACGCCACACGCTGGTCTATCTCACCTACTCGGATCGCGTGATCGAAGGGTCACCCCAAAACAGTGTCACGGCAGTCCCGCTCGGGCCTGACGTGATCATCCCCATGAAATAGGGCCACCTGAAAAGGCAGCCCTTTGCGGCAGGTGTCCGACCTGCCTGTAGCCATGGGACAACTTGCAGGCCGACAGAGCGCCATGGCTCTGTCGGCGCTGTGACGTCAACGGGGCACGATGAAAACAGCCTTTTCACGCACACCGTGCGGATCGTCTCCGCTTGAACGGATGCCAAAGTAAATGGGGTGCGATCCGGGCTGCGCATGCTCCGGCGGCACCTGCACCCGCACAGCCATGCCACGCAATTCAGTGGGCAACACCTCAATGGTGGTCTCGGAGGCCAGTTTGATGCCATTGACACCTTCTACAGTGATGACATAAGTCTGCTTGGACTCGGTGGCGTTCATCACTTGCAAACGGTACACGTTTTCGACATGGCCCATTTCAACGATTCGCGCCAGGGTGCCCCGGTCACGGATGACATCCACCTTGAGCGGAACGCGGAGGTAGAGGCTCACGGCCATGGCCAAACATATGGCGGCGAGGATACCTGTGTAGATCAACACCCTGGGCCTGAAGGCATGGCGAACCATTTCGCCCGTGGACCAACCTTTTTCCAAGCCGTTCTGGGTTGAGTATTTGACCAACCCTTTCGGATAGCCGACCTTTTCCATGACCTCATCGCACACGTCGATACACGCCCCGCAGCCGATGCACTCGTACTGCAATCCCTTGCGGATGTCGATACCCGTCGGGCACACCTGCACACACAACGAACAATCCACACACGAGCCCAACCCGAGTGCCTTGGGGTCTGCCTTTTTGGAACGCGCCCCACGAGGCTCGCCACGTTTGGCATCGTAGGTAACGATCATCGTGTCCTTGTCGAACATGGCGCTCTGGAAGCGGGCATAGGGGCACATGTATTTGCAAACCTGTTCACGCATGAAACCTGCGTTGCCATAAGTGGCGAAGCCGTAAAAAAGCACCCAGAATGTTTGCCAGGGTCCCAAATTCACGGCAAGGGTCAGCGCCCACAATTCCTTGATGGGCGTGAAATAGCCCACGAACGTGAAGCCCGTCCAGAGCGAAAACAGCACCCAAGTGGTGTGTTTGGCGGCTTTGAGTCCAAATTTGACTGCAGACAACTCACTTTTATCCAAGCGCATGCGTGCAGCACGGTCACCTTCTATCTGCTTTTCAAACCACATGAAAATTTCGGTGTAGACCGTTTGTGGGCAGGCATACCCGCACCACAACCGGCCGGCAACGGCTGTGAACAGAAACAACGCCAAAGCCGAAATCACCAGCAAGCCCGCCAGGTAGATCAGGTCCTGTGGGTACAGCACCAGCCCGAACAGGTAAAAGCGACGCGCCTCCAGATCGAACAAAACCGCCTGGCGTGAATTCCAGTCCAGCCACGGCAAACCGTAGAACAGAATCTGGGTGAACCACACCAAGGCCCAGCGCCACTTTGAAAACAAGCCGTTGACGGCCTTTGCGTAAATGGCCTGACTGGACTGGTACAGCGATACCAGTTCTTCGGTCTGCGCGCCGGGCTGCTTGCCGTCGGCTGCAGGAGGAGTGGGTTGAGTGCTCATAGACGTACCTGAAGATGCAACTGGGAGTATTGTTTCCAATTTCCGTGCCAGTCCATACCGATCAGATCAAACAACCTTCAAATTCTTGCCCTGAAGGGCATTCAAACAGGTCGAGCCGCACAGTTGTCTGCTCAAACCGGTCAACCTGACAGATTGCCAACGCAAAAAAGCTCGAATGCCGGGATCAAATGAGCATCGGCCGCCGGTTCTCCGCCAATCTTTTGCCCATTGACCGCCACCAGACTGCCATTGAACTGCCAAAATTGGCAAATCGCTTTTGCGTTGGCAGACAAACTGCCGAGTCTCTGTCAGTTGGGAGATGGTTTGACGACCAGGCACCAGCCCTTGCCATCCGTTGCCCACTGCTCGGCCAGGAGGCTCAACGGCCCCATGTTGCTCAATGGCACTGCGCTGGCATGGTCTTCGGTGACAGCATAACGACTGTCGCAGTGTGACAGTACCAACAGATTTGCTGAAACGCCACCATGGGTGTTCAGCAACAGGGCAGGCAATGGCACATGCGCCAAATCATTCGGCGACAGTTGGGACAACTGCACATCGAGGCCCAGGATGTCTGCCGCCCGCATCAGGTCGTGCACGCCCAACTTGGTCGGCAATCCGACGCCCATGCTGACTGCCAGCTCTGCCACACTGCGTGCGGCAACCCCGTGCACCTCTGCGAGCGCCAGCACCGAGGCCAACGCAGTTCGCCCGTTGAACTGACCCGGGAAAAAAGCCGAACCGGTGACCGCGCTACCGAATGCACCTGCCGTTCGATCCGACGCGGTGTGGACTGGCTGCAACATGAAGCTCCCCTTTGTCTCTGCTGATGGATTCGCAGATCCTAAGGATTTCGCATGCTGCGCACCATCCACCATTTGGGGGAGGTAGCCCACCCGATTCGGGCCAAAAATTCTGCCAAAACTCTGCTCAAACCCCGCTCAGGCAAAGATCGAAAGGCAAAAGTACGGGGGCGTCAGACGTAACCGACGACGGCGGGGGCGTGGCGCAGGTGCAAAGCCAGGGCGAGCGCATCCATGCGGTTGGCATGTCGGCTCAGAACGGTGTAGGCCTGTGGCAGGTACTCAGCCTCTTCAAACCGGGCATGAGCGGTGTACTGCGCCACCAGTTTTTCAACCGCTGCCGCGTCAAGATCACTGTCCTGGCCTTTGGCCACACGTTTCAACCCCGGCTCCAGCTTCTTCCATTGGGCTTCCAGGTCCCGGTGCTCGCGGGTCAACCGCTCGGCAACTGCTTTGAGGCGCTCTCGCTCTTCGCCGGACTCTGTGCTGGCCAGCACAGCCGGGAACAGCTCACGCTCTTCTTCGGCGTGATGCTCGAAAATCGCTTCGCGGAAGAAATCCAGTGCCTGTTGCGCCGTCTGCCTGGCACGGCTTGCCGCATCGAGCAAGGCGGGCAGTCCCTGCAGGTTGTCAAGCTTGCCCAAAATGCCCGCATGGCACTTGGAAAAGTCATGGATGGGGGAAGCGGCTGTGTCAGGCAATGTCATGGTGGTCAGGTGCTTGAAAAATGCCTGCGTCCAGGCACAGTGATGGGAGCAAGCAGGCCCCGGCTCCAAACCGGGTCAAGCTTCGCGGCAGGCTGGAAGTCTCACGGTTAACACCCCGGATGCCCTTGATCCAAATCAAGAACTGACGGTTTCACCGGTTGTTTGCACCCCGTTTGCCCTCCGCACCGCCATTTCAGGCTCTGCCACTGACCTGCTCGCCCGAGGCCCACAGACGCTGCGGCCCGAGCATCTCAGGCTTCAGCCCGACCGTTGCAAGGTACACAGGCCACGGATGACCCAACACCAGCGATGCACACGCCTCGCCCATGGCCGGTGCGGTCTGGATGCCGTAGCCACCCTGCCCCGCCAGCCAGAAGAAATCGGGCACCTGGTCATCAAACCCGCCCACAAGGCAGTGGTCTGCCACAAAAGAGCGCAGACCAGCCCAGGTGTGGGACGGCCGACGAATGCTCAGGGTGGTGGCCTCCTCCAGCCGGTGAATCCCCAGTGCCACGTCCCACTCCTCGGGTTGCACATCGTGCGGAAAACTCGCATCGGCATTGGCGGGTGACGCCAGCAACACCCCTGCATCGGGCTTGAAATACCAGGCTTCGGCCGCGCTCAGCACCATGGGCCAGCCTGACACATCCAGCCCCGCCGGGGGCGCAAAAGTGAAGGCCGTTCGGCGGCAAGGCAATAACCCGATGGGACGGGCACCGGCCAACAGCCCGACCTCATCGGCCCAGGCACCGGACGCATTGACCACCCGTGGCGCGGTCCAGGTACCTGCGCTGGTGGTCACCTGCCACGCGGCATCCCGCCGGCACAGCCCCGTCACCGTGGCATTGCACACCACCCGGCCATGCTGCTTCGCCCCACGCAGAAAGCCTTGGTGCAACGCGTGCACGTCCAGATCGGCCGCATCAGGTTCCAGCACGGCTGCCCCCACCTGCTCCGGCCTGAGAACCGGCACCCGCGCACAGGCCTGCTCGGGCGTGAGCCGTTCGTGTCGCACACCTGTTTCCCGCAACAACGCCACATGGGCGTCCAAGAGGTCAAGTTCTGCCGGGGTGGCCACCATCAGGGCACCACGGGGTGACATGAGCGGATGCTCGGCAAAGCCCTCCGGGGGAGATTGGAAGAACACTTTGCTGGCCAGCGACAACGCCCTGACCTGTGCGCTGCCATAGGCTTGCAGATACATCGCCGCCGACCGCCCTGTCGTGTGGTAGCCGGGCTGGGACTCGCGCTCCAGCACCAGCACCCGCGCACACCGCGACAACCAGTACGCCACCGAAGCACCCGCCATCCCCGCACCGATGACGATCACGTCGAACACCGACGGGTCGGCCGACACCGTTGCGGGTGTTTCCACGGCAACCAATGCACCAATATCATTCATAGCAGTCATTGCTTACCATATAAGCGGTAGAAGGACTTTTTTATCATAAAAACTGCCTCATGTCAGGAAGCCGGACGGGAAGCGCCCGCCAGCTTCACCCGGTGGCCATCGCGCGCCAGTTGCTGGGCAACTTTTTCCACATGGTCACCCTGCACTTCGACCGTGCCGTCTTTGACGGTCCCGCCACTGCCGCACACCGTCTTCAAACGCTTGCAAACAGACTGCAGCGCCACATCGTCCAGGTGCAGCCCCCGGACCAAGGTGACAACCTTGCCCCCGCGACCTTTGGACTCGCGCGACACACGCACGGTGCCATCCCCCTTGGGCGCGGGTTTGATGCCGCACACACAGGCGGCCACCGCTTGTCTGCATGCCGGACACATGCGCCCTGACTCGGTCGAGTACACCAGACCCGAGTGATTGAAAGCTGATCGCATCGACATACCTTGCCACATCCATCCTCAACCGGATGAGCCTTTCACCGAATTCAAACGCAAAAGGCCACTGCTTTTGCCAAGAGAAGCACGACCCGATCACCCCCCTGACAACGCCGCTGCATCCAGACCCAAAGCCTCAATTTCAGCAGCCACGCGGCCAGACAGGCATGACAGCAATTGCGAAATTTCCTGATCCCTTGTGATCCGGCGCGTGTGCTCAATCGCAAGCAATCCCATCACAGCCCCGGAGATTGCGTACAACGGTTGACCAATGTACGCATCTATATCTTGAGCACCGGGGTACAACTCGGCAGCGTTGCAAGGCACCGAAACGGGTTCACCGGCCAACACGGTGTAGCAAGGGTGCGTTCGCGTCTCGTACACAAACGGCGCTCGCGTGTTCTGGGCGTCGGCAAACACCACGGCACGTCCGCGCGGAACGGCACCCGGCAGCCGCAGCGTGACCACGGCAAATTGGACTTCAAGCACCCGCGTGAGGCACAAAACCAAAGCACTGAGGTATTTCTCGCCACGAAAGCGGGCGGTCAGGGATTCCACCTTCACCAGCCGTTCCGCCAACCATCGCGTTGAGTCCATTGCGCGCTCCTTCAAGCCATGCCCATGTACCCGATGGTACCGGCCGACACTCGCAAAGCAACTTCACTCCACCGTGACGCTCTTGGCCAGGTTGCGCGGCTTGTCCACATCCGTGCCCCGCGCGCAAGCGGTGTGGTAGGCCAGCAGCTGCAGCGGTACCACGTGCAACAGCGGGCTGAGCAGGCCGTAGTGTTCGGGCAGGCGGATGACGTGGAAGCCCTCGCCGCTTTCGATGTGCGTGTCGGCATCGGCCAGCACGTACAGCACGCCGCCACGGGCACGCACCTCCTGCATGTTGCTTTTGAGCTTTTCCAGCAGGGCGTCGTTGGGTGCGACCGTGACCACTGGCATGGCGCTGGTCACCAGCGCCAGCGGGCCGTGCTTCAGCTCCCCGGCAGGGTAGGCCTCAGCGTGGATATAGCTGATTTCTTTCAGCTTCAGCGCCCCTTCGAGCGCAATGGGGTAATGCAGGCCCCGACCCAGAAACAGCGCGTTGTCCTTGGACACGAACTGCTCGGCCCAACCGATGATCTGCGGCTCCAGCGCCAGCACGGCCTGCAGGGCCACGGGCAGGTGGCGCATGGTTTTCAGGTGGGCGGCTTCTTGTTCGGGCGTGAGGCGCCCTTTGGCTTGCGCCAGCGCCAACGTAAGCAAGAACAACCCGGCCAACTGCGTGGTGAACGCCTTGGTGCTGGCCACGCCAATTTCCACTCCGGCACGGGTCACATAAGCAAGCTTGCATTCACGCACCATGGCGCTGGTCGCCACGTTGCAGATGGTGAGCGTGTGGGCATGGCCCAGTGCCTGGGCATGGCGCAAGGCGGCAAGGGTGTCTGCCGTTTCACCACTCTGGGTGATGGTGACGATGAGTTGCCGGGGGTTGGGCACGCTGGTGCGGTAGCGGTATTCACTGGCCACCTCGACCTGCGTGGGCAAACCTGCAATCTCTTCCAGCCAGTACTTGGCGGCGCAGCCGCTGTAGTAGCTGGTGCCGCAGGCCAAAATGAGGACCGAATCGATGGCCTTGAACGTGGCGTGTGCACCTTCGCCAGGCGGGGGCAGGTTGACCGACTCGAACAGCTCGGGCGCGATGACCTCGATGCCTGCCAGCGTGTCGGCAATGGCGCGTGGCTGCTCGAAGATTTCTTTCTGCATGTAGTGGCGGTACGGCCCCAGATCGGCCGCGCCGCTGTGCGCCTGCACGGTGCGCACCACCCGGTGGACGGGCTTGCCTGTCCGGTCGGTGACCCAGTACTTGCCCAACTGCAGGTCCACCAGGTCCCCCTCTTCCAAGTAGACAATCTGGTCGGTCACCCCTGCCAGAGCCATGGCATCGCTGGCCAGGAAATGTTCACCCTGCATGTCCGGTTGCGCAGGTGCGGCCTGGCCCACACCCAGAATCAATGGGGAGCCCGAGCGTGCACCGACGACCCGATGGGGCTCATCCTTGTGCATCACGGCCAGCGCGAACGCGCCGGTCAGTTGGCCGGTAGCGGCCAGCACGGCGGCGAAGAGGTCGCCGTCATACAGGCTGTCCACCAGGTGTGCGATGACCTCTGTGTCGGTTTGGCTGGAAAACACGTAGCCCCTGGCCTGCAGCTGGGCGCGCAAGGCATCGTGGTTTTCAATGATGCCGTTGTGGACCAGTGCCACGCGGGCAGGCTTGTCAGCCCCCGTGCCGTGGCTGAAATGAGGGTGGGCGTTGTGCACCGCCGGCGCGCCGTGTGTGGCCCACCGGGTGTGGGCGATGCCTGTGCCTCCCGCTGTCTGATCAGCCTGCACCTGTGCCAGCAGCTCGGCCACACGTGCGGTGCTGCGCAGGCGCGTCAGTCCGCCCGACGGCTGATGCAGTGCCAGCCCGCACGAGTCATACCCCCGGTACTCCAGCCGTTGCAGGCCCTGAACCAGAACCGGAACAATGTTTCGGCGCGAAACCGCACCCACGATGCCACACATACGCCACCCTCCAGGTCAAACACATCCTCACGCACCCGGGGCGGGTGCACTCATGGCGTCATGCTAAGCCCACAACAGAGAAATGAGCTTTCAAATATTCTGTGATTCGTCATGATTATTTCACCCGATGAAGCGATTAACGGATAATTTCTTTTTTCTCAAAAAAATGACCGATAAATTCTCTGAGCCAGACACGCTGGACCTAGCGCTTCTTGACAGGCTGCAGACCGACGCCAACCTGAGCAACCAAGCGCTGGCGGAAATGGTGGGGGTGTCGCCCGCCACGTGCCTGCGGCGCACGCGTCGGCTGTGGGACGCAGGGCTGATTGAGCGGCAGGTGGCGTTGCTCAATACCGACCGCCTGGGCGAACTGTTGGGCCATGGCCTGACAGCACTGGCCGAAGTGTCCCTGGACAAACAGGATGCGGACTCACTGGATGCGTTTGAAATCCGTGCCGTCTCAGACGCAGCGGTACAGCAGTGCTATCGCGTCAGCCCAGGGCCAGATTTCGTGCTGGTGGTGGTCGTACCCGACATGCCGGGCTACCACGCGCTGGCCCAACGACTGTTCAACACCGACGCCAATGTGCGCAATGTGAAGGCTTTTTTCAGCGTGAAGCGCGCGAAATTCGGCACACAAGTGGTGTTGGGCTGAGGCAACTGGTGGTGCACAGCCGCAAGCCCCAAGGGGCGGCGCCCCTGCTTCAAAAAAGCAAATATCTAAAAAAATAGCAAACTTCAATAACCATAAAGCGCTGAAGGCTATTTTTATATCAAATTCGAACCCATCACCGCCAGGCCGGCTGCCACCCCACCGAAGCGGTTGCCCGACACCAGCCGGACACCCGGCAGCGCCTGCTGCACGGCATCTGCCAGCGGGCGCAATGCCGACGATCCACCGGTGAGGTAGACCTCGTCCACCCCCGCCAGCCCCGAGCGTTGCACACACTGGCGCGCGCAAGCCACCACCGGCGCCAAGGCGGGTTGCAGGGCCCGGGTCAGGGTATCCGCATCCAGCCGGGCGGACAGCGCCTGGGCCGCGGAACCGGGGGCGGGTGGGTCGTGCAACAGGAAATCCAGCGCCACCAGGGTGGGCTCACCGGTTTGCGAACAGGCAATCTTGGCCGCCTCCACCCCGGCGAGCATCCGGTGTCCGTGCTGCCCGTGCAACGCAGCCATCAGCCGGGCATGCAGGTGACGATTGGCGTAATGGGTAGCCAGGCTGTGCGCAAACTGCATGGACTTGCGGCTGTACGCCTGATGAATCAGGTGCCAGGTGCTCAGGTCGAAGAACACGCCACTCGGAACCGGGCGTCCGGCAGCATCGGCGTGCCGGTAACCCATCAACGGCATGACCCTGTCCAGATCCAGCAACTGGTCGAAATTGGTGCCACCGATGTGCACGCCGGTGGTGGCCAGGATGTCAACCGCTCGGTCGGTCTGGCGGCTGCGTGCCGGATGCAGGCGAATGACGGTGAAGTCCGACGTGCCCCCGCCAATGTCCACCACCAGCACCGTGGTTTCGCCGGTCAGGTGCTGTTCGTGGTCCAGCGCCGCCGCAATGGGTTCGAGCTGGAAGCGCAAGTCGGTGAACCCGGCGTCGGTCGCCGCGCGCGCCAAGGCATCTTGCGCCAGGGCATCACGCCCCGGGTCTTCGTCCACAAAGTGCACCGGACGTCCCAGCACCGCACCGGTGATGGGCTGACCCACATGCAGCTCGCTGCGGCGCTTGAGCTCCTTGAAAAACGTCACCAGGATGTCAAAGAACCGCATGGCCTCACCGTTGACGGACGTCACCTCGTCCATCAACGGACTGCCCAGCAGGCTTTTGAGGGCACGAAGCAGGCGCCCTTCAGCCCCGGACAGGTAAGCGTGCATGGCCTCATGGCCGTACAGCACGGCGTGGGTCTCTGCATCGAAAAAGAGCGCTGTCGGCATCTCGGCCCGCCCCAGCCCCAACGGCACCTCCTGAAGCTGGCCACTGGCATCGACGTACGCAACGGCTGAATTGGACGTACCGAAGTCAATGCCCAACACAGGCGCGGTCACGGGCGATGCTGAAGTCAAAACGCTGCTCGAAAAAAAGAAACCGGCCATCAGGCCGGACAGGGTTGAGTCGTTGGGCTTGACCCGGTTCAGGACTTGTTTTTGGTGGGTCGCTGCCAGTTGGCAATGCTGACCTGCTTGCCCCTGGCCACGCTCAGTGCGCCGGGTGGGGTGCTTTTGGTGATGGTGCTGCCCCCTCCCACGGTGCCCCCCGCACCCAGGGTGACGGGTGCCACCAGCACGCAGTTGCTGCCCACGTGCACGTCGGCCTCGATCACGGTGCGGTGCTTGTTGGCCCCGTCGTAGTTGGCGGTGATGCTGCCCGCGCCATAGTTCACCCGCTCACCCACAGTGGCATCGCCCAGGTAGGCCAGGTGGTTGGCTTTGGCGCCCGCAGCCAGGGTGGAGTTTTTCACCTCCACGAAATTCCCGATGTGCACCTCTGCCCCTAAGTCGGCACCGGGGCGCAGGCGGGCAAACGGGCCAATCAACGCCCCCTCGCCCACCTTCACGCCCAGCTTCTCACCGTCGATGTGGGTGAACGGGTGGATCACCGCGCCGTCTGCGATCACCGCGTTGGCAATCACACAGTTGGCGCCAATGCGCACGCCTTCACCCAGCGTCACCGAGCCCTCAAACACGCAATTGATGTCAATCTCCACATCCCGTCCGCAACGCAGGTGACCGCGCAGGTCGAACCGCGCCGGATCCGCCAGGCGGACGCCTTCAGCCATCATCTGGCCGGCGATCCGTGCCTGCCATGCACGCTCCAGTTCGGCCAGTTGCTGCGGGCTGTTCACGCCGGCCACTTGCACCGCATCGGTGATGCAATGGGCCCGCACCGGGCAGTCGTCAGCCACGGCAAACTTCACCACATCAGTCAGGTAGTACTCGCCTTGCGCGTTGTCGTTGTCCAACCGGGCCAGCCAGCCCCGCAGGCGCGACGTCGGCACGGCCATGATGCCGCTGTAGATCTCGGTGATCTGGCGTTGCGCGTCGGTGGCATCTTTGTGCTCCACGATTGAACGCACCGCGCCGTCAGGCTGTCGCACGATGCGACCGTAACCCGTGGGGTCGGCCATGTCCAGCGTCAGCAGCGCCAACCCGGGCTCGGTCAACGCGCCATTGCCCCGGCACAGGGCCAGCAGATCCTGCAGCGTGTCGGCCTGTGTCAGTGGCACATCGCCCGACAGCACGAGCGTGATGCCATCGTCCGGCAACACGGGAATGGCCTGCTGCACCGCATGCCCGGTGCCCAATTGCGGCGCCTGCCTCACAAACTGCAACTGCGGCGCAGCCTGGGGCGCCAGTTCAGCCGGCTGCACACCCGCCGCTGAGCCCTGTACCGCCAAAGATTGAAAGCCAAAACAGGCCCCATCGCTTGTCCACGTTGACAACGATGCTTCCACTTCGGAAGCACCATGCCCCGTGATGACCACAACATGGCGCGCAGAAACCCGTGCCGCCGTGTCGAGCACATGGGCGGTCAGTGCACGCCCGCCCAATCGGTGCAACACTTTGGGCAAAGCGCTTTTCATGCGCGTGCCCTTGCCTGCCGCCATCACCACCACATCAACCGGTTTGTCCATGCTTCACTCCCACGAGCCATCCAACCTGCCCAAGGCACGCTGCCCCAGGCTCTGGCGCGGGATGATACGCGCCGGCCTCGCACGGACCCCCTTCACACGCGCAACCGGCACACCGGCAACCACCCAGACGGTCGACAGACGAATGGGGACCCTGCGAATGCCCAAGCGACTGGCCCTGCTGGCGGCCACCCTTGCACTCGGTGCCTGCAGCCTGGTGAGCCTGGGGTACGGCCGCCTGCCCGACCTGACCGTCTGGTGGCTGCAACGCCAGGTGAGCCTGGACAGCACCCAAACCTCACAAGTCAAACAAGACATGCAGGCCGTGATGGCGTGGCACCGCCGCACAGACCTGCCTGAAATGGTCGACATGCTCCAACACTGGCAAAGGCTGGTGGACCAGCCCCTGATAGCGGAACAGGCATGTGGGGAGTTCGACAAGGTCCGGACGCAGTGGACCCGGCTGATGGCCCAGTCCGCACCTGGCATGGTGACGCTGGCCAAAACCCTGACCCCTGCCCAGCGTGACGAACTGAACACCACACAGGCCAGGTCGCAACAGACCTTTCGCCAAACCTATCTGGCCGCCGATGCGGGCGCTTCGTCCAACCGCCTGTTCATCAACTGGACGCCTTCATCGCCCACGGCGAACCGCCTGTCCAACCTGAAAGACCGCTACGCCCGCCTGTACGGCGAACTGAACACCCAACAGGTCGATGCCTTGCGACGCTCGATCGACCGCTCGTCGTTCAACCCCGGCCGCACGCTGGCAGAGCGGGAGCGCCGCCACCAGGATCTGATGACCACGTTGGATGCCGTCAACCAGGCCGCCCACCCGGCTGACGCGCAACGCCAGGTGCAAGCGTGGGTGAATCGGCTGTCGCATTCGCCCACGCCGGGTTACGCCGCCTACAGCCAGACCCTGGTGCGCGAAGCCTGCGAACAGTTCACGCACGTCCATGCAAGTGCCACACCGGACCAACGCTTGCATGCGCGCCGCGTCCTGGCTGGATACGAGGCGGATTTGCGACAGCTGATGGTCAAACCCTGACCCCGTACTTTCCCTGATACCGCGCACACGCCACTTCGAACGGTTTCAGAGGATGAAATTTTTCGCGTGAATGCGTCGCGTGACCGATCATTTTTTTGCACTGCTTTTCAACCGACGCCATCCAAAACACCGGGCCAGCAGCGCTGGAGAAGACGCTTCAGATTTGGATGCAATGCGTCGCAAAACTCGCATGAGCTAGCACAAAAACGGTGCCTGACAGGCCCTCAAAAAATTTCTCTTCAACACTATAGGTAGTGTCAGAAATTCACCCAAACACTAGATATAGTGTCGACCTGTGATTCACAGCACCCGCCAACGTGCCACCGATCAGGCCATCTGATCACCGCTTTCCGGCCCCGTTGGCCCCTACAAAAACGAAGCGCCACGCCCTGCGACGGGGCCGCGCCATGAGCAAACCAAAGAGGACCCATGCAAGCCACCTTCACCACCGACGCGCCCGACTACACCCTGTCTTCCAACGCCAGCCTGGCAGCCGAACGCCAGGCCACACCGCAGGCCCTCAGCCACTACCAGATCATCCGCCGCAACGGCTCAGTGGTCTATTTCGAGCCCAACAAGATTGCCGTGGCGCTGATGAAAGCCTTTCTGGCGGTGCATGGCACGCAGGGAGCGGCTTCGGCCAGTGTGCGTGAAACGGTGGAAGCCCTGACCCAATCGGTCGTCAAGGCGCTGATGCGCTCACGCCCGGGTGGCGGCACCTTCCACATCGAAGATGTGCAAGACCATGTGGAACTGGGCCTCATGCGCGGCAGCCACCATGAAGTGGCCCGTGCTTACGTGTTGTACCGCGAGCGTCGTTCCCAGGAGCGCGCCGCCCAGGGCCATGCACCTGCCGCCCAGCCCACTGAACAACTGCATGTGCTGGACCGTGGCCAGAAGGTGCCGCTGGACCTGAACGCGCTGAATGAACGCATCCGCGCCGCCTGCGCCGGGCTGTCCAACGAGGTCAAGCCGGACCCCATCGTCGCTGAGACCCTGCGCAACCTCTATGACGGTGTGCCCCTTGAAGAGGTACACAAGGCGTCCATTCTGGCTGCCCGCACCCTGATTGAACGCGACCCGGATTACACCTACGCCACATCCCGTCTGCTGCTGCACACCATCGCCAAAGAAGTGCTGGGTCACGAGGTGACTTATGCCGAGCTGGCCGCTGGCTATGCCGACTATTTCCCCCAGTTCATCAAAAAAGGCATCGAAAACGAACTGCTGGACGACAAGCTGGGCCAGTTCGACCTGAAGCGCCTGGGCGCAGCCCTCAAGGCTGAGCGGGACATGCAGTTTGACTACCTGGGCCTGCAAACCCTGTACGACCGTTATTTCCTGCATGTGCGCAAGCAGCGCATCGAGTTGCCTCAGGCCTTTTTCATGCGCGTGGCGATGGGCCTCGCCCTGAACGAAATCGACCGTGAAGCCCGCGCCATCGAGTTCTACGAAGTGCTGTCCAGCTTCGATTTCATGAGCAGCACGCCGACACTGTTCAACGCTGGCACACGCCGCAGCCAGTTGTCCAGCTGCTATTTGACCACCGTACCCGACGACCTCGATGGCATTTACGAGTCCATCAAGGAAAACGCCCTCCTGTCCAAGTTCGCAGGCGGCCTGGGCAACGACTGGACCCGCGTGCGCGCCCTGGGCAGCCACATCAAGGGCACCAACGGCGAGTCACAAGGCGTGGTGCCGTTCCTGAAGGTGGTCAACGACACGGCCGTGGCCGTGAACCAGGGCGGCAAGCGCAAGGGCGCGGTGTGCGCCTACCTAGAAACCTGGCACCTGGACATTGAAGAATTCCTGGAGCTGCGCAAGAACACCGGTGACGACCGCCGCCGCACCCACGACATGAACACGGCCAACTGGATCCCAGATCTGTTCATGAAGCGCGTGATGGAAAAAGGCAACTGGACTCTGTTCAGCCCGTCCGACGTGCCCGACCTGCACGACCTGTTCGGCACCGCCTTCGAAAAAGCCTACGTGGCCTACGAAGAAAAAGCTGCCCGTGGCGAGATCAAGCCTGCCAAGACCGTGCCCGCCACCGACCTGTGGCGCAAGATGCTGTCCATGCTGTTCGAGACCGGCCACCCCTGGATCACGTTCAAAGACCCCTGCAACATCCGCAGCCCCCAGCAGCATGTGGGCGTGGTGCACAGCTCCAACCTGTGCACCGAAATCACCCTGAACACCAACGACGCCGAAACCGCCGTGTGCAACCTCGGCTCGGTCAACCTGCTGCAGCACATCGCCGACGGCAAGCTGGACCACGCCAAGCTGAAACGCACCGTGTCCACCGCCATGCGCATGCTGGACAACGTGATCGACATCAACTACTACGCCGTGAAAAAGGCGCGCGATTCCAACCTGCGCCACCGCCCGGTGGGCCTGGGCATCATGGGGTTCCAGGATGCGCTGTACGCCCTGCGCGTGCCCTACGCATCGCAAGAGGCAGTTGAGTTTGCCGACCGTTCGATGGAAGCCGTGTGCTACCACGCCTACTGGGCGTCCACCGAACTGGCCGCCGAGCGGGGCCGCTACAGCAGCTACAAAGGCTCGCTGTGGGACCAGGGCATCCTGCCGTTGGACACCCTGAACCTGCTGACCGAGCAGCGCGGTGGCTACGTGGAAGCCGACCGCAGCGCCACGCTCGACTGGGATGCGTTGCGCGCCAAGATTGCCAAAGACGGCATGCGCAACAGCAACTGCGTGGCCATCGCCCCCACCGCCACGATCAGCAACATCATCGGGGTGGATGCGTCCATCGAACCCTCGTTCGGTAACCTGTCGGTCAAGTCCAACCTGTCGGGCGAATTCACCGTGGTCAACAGCTATCTGGTGCGCGACCTCAAGCGCCTGGGGCTGTGGGACGACGTGATGGTGATGGACCTGAAGCATTTCGACGGCTCGCTGCGCGCCATCGACCGCGTACCGCAGGACATCAAGGCCTTGTACGCCACGGCGTTTGAAATTGAAACCCAGTGGTTGGTGGAAGCCGCCGCCCGCCGCCAGAAGTGGATCGACCAGGCACAAAGCCTGAACATCTACATGGCAGGCGCTTCGGGCAAGAAACTGGACGACACGTACAAACTGGCCTGGCTGCGCGGCCTGAAAACCACCTACTACCTGCGCACCATGGCCGCCACACACGCCGAAAAGGCAACCGGTCGCGCCGGGCAACTGAATGCGGTGTCACACAGCACACCCGAGCCAGTGATGGCGGCTGCGGCGGCACCTGCCGAAGCGGCCACAGACATCAAGTTCTGTGCCATCGATGACCCAGGTTGCGAGGCCTGCCAGTGACACACCGGCAGGGTGTGGCGCAAGGGTGTCGGCAACACGACACCTTGCACGGTTACCGCCTGCAGATTTTCGACGCAGCGCCACAACAAACGCCAGCAACACAAGTTTTTGCCGCTTCACTTTTTGGGTACAGCCTTTCATAATCACATCAGAGGAAACCGACATGCTCACCTGGGACGACGACGTCACGCCCACCATCACCGCCACACCCAGCCAGCCACCGAAATCGGCGGTCACGACCCCCTCTTTCTCTGCGCCTGTCGCGGCACTGGTTTCACCCGCCCTGGCCACCGTGCAGGCCGATCAACCGCTCGCGCGTCCTGTGCCGGCGGTGGCCCAGCCGCCCGCCGCCATCCAGCCCGCGGCGGTGCAACTGAATGGTCGCCGCGTCAACGCGGCTGACAAGCGGATCATCAACGGCCAGACCGATGTCAACCAGCTGGTGCCGTTCAAATACAAGTGGGCCTGGGAGAAGTACCTGGCCACCTGCGCCAACCACTGGATGCCGCAGGAAGTGAACATGAACCGCGACATCGCGCTGTGGAAAGACCCCAACGGTCTGACCGAAGACGAGCGGCGGATCATCAAGCGCAACCTCGGCTTTTTCGTGACGGCCGACAGCTTGGCCGCCAACAACATCGTGCTGGGTACCTACCGGCACATCACCGCGCCCGAGTGCCGCCAGTTTTTGCTGCGTCAGGCGTTTGAAGAGGCCATCCACACCCACGCCTACCAATACATCGTCGAGAGCTTGGGGCTGGACGAAGGCGAAATCTTCAACGCCTACAACGAAGTACCGTCCATCCGCGCCAAGGACGAATTCCTGATCCCGTTCATCGACGTGATCATGCACCCCGAGTTCAAAACGGGCACCCCTGAAGCCGACCAGACGCTGCTCAAATCGATCATCGTGTTCGCATGCCTGATGGAAGGGCTGTTCTTCTACGTCGGCTTCACACAGATTCTGGCCCTGGGTCGCCAGAACAAGATGACCGGCGCGGCCGAGCAGTACCAGTACATCCTGCGGGACGAGTCCATGCACTGCAACTTCGGCATCGACCTGATCAACCAGCTGAAGCTCGAAAACCCCCACCTGTGGACCGCCGAGTTCAAGGCCGAAATCAAGGCCCTGTTCATGAAGGCCGTCGAACTGGAATACCAGTACGCCGAAGACACCATGCCGCGCGGTGTGCTGGGCATGAATGCCAGCATGTTCAAAGGCTACCTGCGCTATATCGCCAACCGGCGTGCCACGCAAATCGGCCTGGAAACGCTGTTCCCGAACGAAGAGAACCCGTTCCCCTGGATGAGCGAGATGATCGACCTGAAGAAAGAACGCAACTTCTTCGAGACGCGGGTCATCGAGTACCAGTCCGGCGGTGCCTTGTCCTGGGACTGATGGCCCCTCAAAGCATCCCTGCACAACGACAACGCAAATGACCTTCTTCCAGCCGCCAGCCCACTCGCTGCACGACCGTTGCCAGTCAACGGTTGGCGCACGGCGGCTTCACCCCATTCAGCGCCCCGCTACGAGCCTTGAGTTTGCTCAGCCAGCGAGCGGTGCACTGAATCGTTCCATCGCCCGCACACTGGGCAATGGAGCGTTCTTTGCAACCCACTCCTGGAGATAACAACATGGCCACAGCAAAAAAGTCTGCTACCCCTGCGAAGAGTGAACCCGTGAAGAAGGCTGCCGCGCCGGCAAAGAAAGCCGCCACAGCCAAGGCTGCCGCCACCGCTGCGGCACCTGCTGCGAAGAAAGTGTCGGCCCCAGCCAAGAAAGCTGCCGCACCGGCAAAGGCCGCAACAGCCAAATCGGCACCAGCCAAAAAAGCAGCTCCAGTTGCTGCACCCGCACCTGCAAAGAAAGCTGCCGTGAAAGCAGCCGCTGCACCTGCCAAGAAAGCAGCCACGGCACCCGCCAAGCCAGCGGCCAAATCAGCCGTAGCGCCGGCCAAGAAAGCCGTTGCAGCCAAGAAGGCAGTTCCGGCAGCCAAAAAGGCGGCAGCGCCCGCCAAGAAGGCCGAAGCGGCCCAACCTTCAGCACCAGCCAAAAAGGCCGCTCCGGCCAAAAAAGCAGCTGCACCAGCCAAAAAAGCAGCCACGCCAACCAAGGCAGCCGCACCGGCCACTCAGACCAAGCTCAATCCGCATGCAGCGTGGCCGTTTCCGACCAGCAGCAAGCCGTGACGAGCCGAACAGGCCACACCGTCAGGGTGCCTGACGACAGGTGGTAAAGACCCTGGCTCCACGCCAGGGTTGTGTCGCGCCACCTATACAAAGGCAACAGCACTCAAATCATGTGCAGCAAGCTGTAGCGCTTAATCTTTTCCAAATTCTACTGCCAAAGCGGACAGGTCGTGGTTCTGTCCGCCTTTGCTCGCAATTTTGACAGCACCGACCCGATTGCCCCAGGCGGCACAGGTAGTCAGAGGCAGGCCTTTTTCCAATCCGGCCAGTAACGCCGCGCGGAACGCATCGCCGCAGCCCGTGGGATCGACAACTTGCGAAGCAGCCACACCGGGTACCCGTGTGCAGGCCCCGTGTTCCCAAACATCGCACCCGTGCTCGGCCAAGGTCACGACCACACCTTTGCATTGGCTGGAAATGGCAGCAAAGTCCAGGCCGGTACGGTCACACAACATCTTGCCTTCGTAGTCGTTCACCGTGACCCACGTGGCCAGTCCCAGGAACTCGCGCAACTCGGCACCGTTGAACATGGGCAGTCCCTGGCCTGGGTCGAATACAAAGGGAATCCCCGCTGCGGCAAACTCCCGGGCGTGCTGCATCATGGCCTCGCGCCCGTCTGGCGAGACGATACCCAATGTCACGTCGGGCGACGGATTGAGCGGGTTCTGGTGCGCCTGCGACATCGCACCGGGATGAAAAGCCGTGATCTGGTTGTTGTCCCGGTCGGTCATGATCATGGCTTGCGCGGTGTAGCTTTCAGACCGCAGCACCACGTGACGCGTTGAAATGCCCAGCGCTTCGAAACGAGCCAGGTAGTCGGCACCGTCGCTGCCCACCGTGGCAACGGGCAAAGCGGTGCCACCGAGTTGTTGCAGGCTGTATGCGATGTTGCCAGCGCACCCACCGTACTCGCGCCGCAAACCCGGCACCAGGAACGATACGTTCAGGATGTGCAACTGGTCGGGCAGGATCTGTTCGGCGAACCGACCCTCAAAATCCATGATGGTGTCGAACGCGAGCGAGCCACAAATTTGTACGGCCATGGGACAGTCTTTCAAGGGTAAAAAACAACAGCACGGAAGCCTTCCATGCGCAATTCATCGGGGTTGACCAGCGCCAGCCTGGCAGCCAGCGCGGTTTCGGCAGACGGTGCCAGCGACTCGGCCGCATCGGCCCAATCCTCAGGCAGCAACACGCGGCGCAGCGCCACTTCGCCATGGCGGTCGGTGAGGCTGAGCTCGATCGCAGGCAACGCCACGGGCAATGCCGATGCATTGCGCAACACCAGTTCGAAACGGTAGGAACCGTCTTTTGCCTTGATCAGTTCGGTGCTGACGATTTCGACCGACTCAATCTGCTGGAACAAGCCCACTTCACATCCCATGGGCTCGCACAGTTGCTCGAGCAAAGGCTTCACCGTCGGAAACAGCGCAGCCAGTCGGTTGCGCTCGTGCACAGTCACCTGCAACAGCAGCAAGCCCAGCGTGAACAGCACCAGCGCACCCAATGCAGCCCGCACCGGGCCCGACGCCCAGAACGCCTGACGGCGGGCCTGTCGGACAAAGCCCACCTCAGGCTGAACAGCATGCGGAAGATCGGATGGGGTTGGGGTTTCAGGAGACGAACCCCAACTGTCGTCTGGACTTGCTAGCGCTTGCGGATGGGGGGCCTGGGGCGGATCGGGCTCGATCAGCACATCAACCGGCAGGTGTGTGTCGATTGCAGCGCATGCTGCCAAAGCGCCGTCCACCTCCCCACCTGGCACGGCCAGGCCCACATCGGCCGGTGGCGTTGCCTCTGTACGGGTCCAGCCAGCCATGGCCTGCTGCAGTACCACAACACCGTTTTCAAGCTCGGTGACTGGCTCGGCAACACCAGGAAGCTGCTCAGTGGGGTGTGTAACCGGCTGAGCTGACAGGCCCGACAGTGCCATGGGAGCCACGTCTGTGCGCAAAAGCCAATGCGGCGGTTGCGGCGTGTCATCCAGCAAAAAATCAATCTTTGCGCCAACTTCAACGCTGGCAACGACCGGGGTTTCTTCTGGAACTTCGGGGGCGGGTTGACCGAGCGAGGCCGTTGGATCTGCGGATCCGGTGATTGCCGGTTTCGATCCGGCAGACACAGCGCCTGCGTCCGCGTCAGGCTCTGACGTCAGTTCCCCCCCAGACAGTGAATCATCCAAACGGGCTTGAACATCTTCGGCAAAGTCAGCATGCAAAGCGACTGTACCCAGCGCAGCACCTTGAGGCGACGGGGTCGGCTCGTCGGTGACAGGAGAAACCGCCGCCCCCGCAGTCTCGCTGCCAGGTACCGGGGCCGCACCTGTCGGCACATCGATATCGGAGGCGAGCGCCTGCTGGCGCAACACGATGGACACCTGATGTGGCGCTGCATGGGTCGCCACCGGGGGGGCAGGTTGACCTGATTTCAACGCGGCCGCAGCATCCAATGCCTCGCGGGCATTGAAGACCTCAGCACATTTGCCACAACGCACCCAGCCTTGGGAAATCTTCAGCTGGTCAGGCACGACCCTGAAGCGGGTTCCGCACTGAGGGCATTGCGTGATGGCGGACATGCGGACGTGATTGCGACGGTGTCAGTGCAGATGGGGTGCGACGGGATGACCCTGACGTCAACCAGAACGGGCTGACGCGGTCATCAGAACCCAACCCTCTTGCTCATCAGCCACCGCGAGGTCGACAAAAGGCGCATAGGCCTGCTTCAGCTCATCTGTCTGACGCGACAGGATGCCTGCCAACACCAGCGAACCGCCCGGTGACAGGTGTCCGCACAGCAGCGGTGCCAGAACCTTCAAGGGTGTGGCAAGGATGTTGGCCAACACCAGGTGGTAACGCCCATTGGCGAGGTCAGGCAAACCGGCCTGCAATTCGACATGGTTGGCAGCTGCGTTGACCTGCGTCGATGACACCGCAGCAGGGTCAATGTCCACAGCGTCAATCGCCTGCGCACCGAACAGACCGGCGGCCATTGCCAGAATGCCCGAGCCACAACCGTAGTCCAGCACGCGCTGGCCCTGGAGATCGCGCGAAGCAATCCAGCGCAGGCACATGCGCGTGGTCGGGTGTGTGCCTGTGCCGAACGCCAGACCCGGGTCGAGCCTGAGCACCTGACGTGCCGCAGGCGGAGGCTCGTGCCAAGTCGGCACAATCCAGAAGGTGGGCGTGATGTCCACTGGGTCGAACTGGGATTGCGTCAACCGCACCCAGTCCTGATCGGGCACAGGCTGCACGCCGACGACCGAGCTGCCCTCGAAAAAGTCCTGAACCGACAACAAACGCACAGCGTCTTCAGCCTGTTCGGTCGTCTGAAACAACGCTGTCAACGTGGATCGCTGCCAGCCCGCTTTGGGCGCGGGCATGCCAGGCTCACCGAACATGGCTTGCTCATCAGGGGTCTGGGCATCTGCATCCTCGACGGACACGCTCAGCGCATCGAGTGACTCGAGTGCATCGCTGACCAGTTCCACTGACGTTTCGGGCACATGCAACACGAGTTCATGCATGGTGCCCCCTCAGCGCTGGCGGTTGGCCAGCCACTCTTCCAGATAGTGGATGTTGGTCCCGCCGGCAATGAAGCTGGCATCGACCATGATTTCGCGGTGCAGCGGGATGTTGGTGTTGATGCCTTCCACCACCGTTTCGGCCAGCGCGGTGCGCATGCGTGCCAGCGCCTGCTCCCGTGTATCGCCGTGAACGATGATTTTGCCGACCATGGAGTCGTAATTCGATGGCACGAAATAGTTGGCGTACACATGCGAGTCCACCCGCACACCCGGGCCACCCGGCGCATGCCACGTGGTGATGCGGCCAGGCGACGGCGTGAACTTGTAAGGGTCTTCCGCGTTGATCCGGCATTCGATGGCATGCCCGCGCAACTGGATTTGCCGCTGCGTGAACGGCAGCTTCTCGCCATAGGCCACTGCAATCTGCGTGCGCACGATGTCAATACCCGTGATCCATTCGGTAACCGGGTGCTCCACCTGTACACGGGTGTTCATTTCGATGAAATAGAACTCGCCGTTCTCGTACAGGAACTCGAACGTACCGGCACCACGGTAGCCAATTTTCTTGCATGCGGTGGCACAACGGTCACCGATTTTTTCGATCAACCTGCGGGGAATGCCCGGCGCAGGGGCTTCTTCCACGACTTTCTGGTGCCTGCGCTGCATGGAGCAGTCACGTTCGTGCAGGTAAACGGCGTTGCGGTGCTGGTCGGCCAGCACCTGGATTTCGATGTGCCTGGGATTCTGGAGAAACTTCTCCATGTAGACCTCGGGGTTGCCAAATGCAGCTGCTGCTTCGGCCTTGGTGGTCTGCACAGCATGCAGCAGCGCCGCCTCGGTGTGCACCACGCGCATCCCACGGCCGCCGCCACCGCCCGCCGCCTTGATGATGACCGGGTAACCGATTGCTCGGGCCGTGCGCTTGATGACAACGGGGTCATCCGGCAACGCGCCTTCCGAGCCGGGCACGCACGGCACGCCGGAGCGGATCATGGCCTGCTTGGCAGACACCTTGTCCCCCATCATCCGGATGGACTCAGGCGTAGGGCCGATGAATTTGAAACCGCTTTTCTCGACCCGCTCGGCAAAATCGGCGTTCTCGCTCAGGAACCCGTAACCCGGATGAATGGCCTCCGCATCGGTGACCTCTGCTGCCGAAATGATGGCGGGCATGTTGAGGTAACTCATCGACGAGGCGGCTGGCCCAATGCAGACAGCCTCGTCAGCCAGCCGCACATATTTGGCATCGCGGTCGGCTTCGGAGTACACCATCACAGCCTTGATGCCCATCTCGCGGCAGGCACGCTGCACGCGCAACGCGATCTCGCCTCGGTTGGCGATCAGGATTTTCTTGAACATGGGCGACCGCTCACTCGATGACAAACAACGGTTGACCGTATTCAACGGGTTGACCGTTTTCAACCAGAATTTGCGTCACCGTTCCGGATTTGTCCGCCTCGATTTCGTTGAGGATCTTCATGGCCTCGACGATACAGATCGGGTCGCCCTCTTTCACCACGCTGCCCACCTCGACAAAGGGTTTGGCGCCCGGGCTCGATGCACGGTAATACGTGCCAACCATCGGTGATTTGACAACATGCCCCGCCGCCGCAGATGGCGCAGCGGCTTCTGCCACAGCGGCCGGCGCAGCCGCCACAACCGGTGCAACCGGTACCTGGACGGGTGCAGCCGCGACCGGCGCGTAGGCCACTGCAGGCGCAGCCACCACAGCCCCCATGCTCTTGACGATGCGAACTTTGCCTTCTGCTTCGGTTATTTCAAGCTCTGAAACGTTGGATTCGGAGACCAGATCGATCAGTGTTTTCAGTTTTCTTAAATCCATGTTTTTTCCAACGAAATGACATCAAAACAAACCATCTGCAGCCAACACACACCATACAAATCTGCAAACAGCCCCGAAGTCGCGCAGTTTACACGACCCGGGCTTCATATCAAAACGACTCGCCTGCGCTCAAGTCTGCAAAAAATAATCCAAAGAAGAAGTCAGATGAATCAACTTACCCGCAGATAGGCAAAAACAAGGAATGACTCTTCCCCTTTTTTGAAAAAACCTCAGGGCAACGCCGCCCAGGCCTCCAGATCACGCTCATTGACCTTGCCCAGCTTGCGCTGAAGCCAACGCCCGTCAGCACCCACCACTGCGGTGTAGGGCAGGCTGCCGGCAGCGTTGCCGAATGACTGGGTCAGGGCCAACCCCCCGGAGCCCAAAACAGCAACGGGAAACGCCAATGGCTGCCGCTTCAGAAAACGCTGCACGGGCTCGGCCTGATCCACGGCCAAGCCCAATACCGTCCAACCCTTTGCATGATGATTGACATGGAACTGGTTGAGCAGCGGCAATTCCTCGATACAGGGTGGACACCAGGTTGCCCAAAAATTGATGACCAACCGCCGCCCCTGAAAGGCTGTCATGGCAAGCGGCGCACCTTGTGGATCGGGGTAGGTCTGTGCCCAGAATTGGGCCAAAGCCTGGTCAAGGGGCTCTGTGGTGAGCCGTCTGAGCCACCAACTGGCACCCGCCCCAAACGTGCCAGCCGCCAGCGCCACACCCACCCAGGTACGACGTGACACCCCCACAGCTCGCTCGTCCTGCCTGTTCGTTTCAGACATGCACACCTCCAGTTGCGGGCAAATCGTTGTGCGCGTCTCGTCGCTGGGCAGACACCAGTTGGCGCACCGCCTCCATGTCCCCTCGCGGTTTGCGCCCCTGAGAGTCCGGTTTCAGCGCCCCTCTCAGATCATCCAGGTCGTAGACAGACAGGTGAATGCCGATGTCCTCACCCAAAGCCTCGGCATGCGCCGAAAAGCTCAGCACATCCACGGTCTCACCTTTGAAGCCCCGCACCGAACCCACCTCATAACGCTGACCATGGTTGATCAACCAGAGTTCGGCTGCTTTGGCATCGTCACAGAACAACTGAAGAACAATATCGCTGAGCCGTGTGGCCGTACCGTGCCAGACGGCACCCGCCAGATAGGGACGCAGAGGCTGCAACCGCCCCATCCAGATGAGCGCCAACTCTCGCAACGCGAACAATTCGCGCGGCTGGGTATCGGCACAGAAAATCGCAATGTGCTCGCGGACGGCGGCCTCCACGCAATCGTTGTCCGGCAACCGCGTTCGGGCCGGCAGACCCAACAACTGCAAGGCCTGCCGCTTGGCCAGACCGCAATCCAGCCCATCCTCGACCACCAGTCTGGCGGCCGTGGCCGCAATGTCATCGTCGCCTGAATACATCCTCAACACATCCTGAACGCACACCGAATCAGCGCTGCCAACCTTTTGACAAATGCTTTTAACCGAGAACGTCCAACAGGGCTTGAGGGAGCAGCAAGGCCATTTGCGAGCCAGTTTGGCCCCGACTGCGGAGCCAGTAGCCTTTGCTACGGGCGACGAAGAGGGGCCAAAATGGCCGCAAATGACCCGCTGACGCTCAAGCAGCACCGAAAGGTGCGCCTGTGGGTCAGTTTCGGTGACCCATTGTGCCCGGTTTGGACCGGACCGGTCGGCAGCACCGTCACACATCCCTTGCGGCCAGGGCATCCCGAGTTTGCAATGCCCCCACGCACCCCGGCAAGCACCAACCTGCCACCGAAGCCCGGGTGCATAGAATCGCGCCCATGCATATACATATATTGGGCATTTGCGGCACTTTCATGGGCGGCCTCGCCGCGTTGGCACGGGAAGCGGGGCACACCGTGACGGGCTGCGATGCCGGGGTCTACCCCCCCATGAGTGACCAACTGCGGGCTTTGGGTATTGAGCTGATGGAGGGCTTCGGTGCGGACCAGCTCAAGCTGAACCCCGATGTTTTTGTGGTGGGCAACGTGGTGTCACGGGCCCGCCTGCCCGACGGTTCGCCCAAATTTCCGCTGATGGAAGCCATTCTGGACAGCAGTGCCCGATACACCAGCGGCCCACAGTGGCTGGCAGAGCAGGTGCTGCACGGCCGCCATGTTTTGGCTGTGGCGGGCACACATGGCAAAACCACCACCACGTCCATGCTGGCATGGATACTGGAACACGCCGGGCTGCAACCCGGATTCCTGGTGGGCGGTGTGCCGCTGAATTTTGGTGTATCTGCCCGGCTGGGGGGCAGCCCCCAGACGACCTCATCATCCGGCGGTGCCTGTTTCGTCATCGAAGCCGACGAATACGACACAGCCTTTTTTGACAAGCGCAGCAAGTTTGTGCACTACCGTCCACACACGGCTGTGCTGAACAACCTGGAGTTTGACCACGCCGACATCTTTGACAACCTGGCAGCCATCGAACGCCAGTTCCACCACCTGATCCGCACCGTACCCGCCAGCGGCAGGGTGGTTTACAACGGACTGGAAGAAAGCCTGACCCGCGTGCTGAATGCCGGGTGCTGGAGCGAGATGCGCAGTTTCGGCTCCGCTGTCAGCGACTATGTGGCGGACGGCGACGCATCCGAGTTCGATGTTCAGCACAACGGGCAGACGGTGGCACGGGTCAGCTGGCCATTGTCGGGTGTGCACAACCAGCTCAATGCACTGGCCGCGATCGCCGCAGCCGACCACCTGGGTGTACCGGCGATGGTGGCGGCCGAAGCGCTGTCAGGTTTCCAGAATGTCAAACGCCGCATGGAAGTGCGGGGCACCGTTGCACGCATCACCATCTACGACGATTTTGCGCACCACCCCACGGCCATACGCACCACCGTCGATGGTTTGCGCCACCAACTCGACCGCCAAGGCAGATCAAACGAACGCATATTGGCCGTCTTCGAGCCACGCAGCAACACCATGAAACTGGGCGCGATGAAAGCACAGCTGCCCTGGAGCCTGGCCCAGGCTGACCTGTCGTTTTGCCACGCTGCCGGGCTGGACTGGGATGCTGCCGCAGCGTTGGCGCCCCTGGGCAACTCCGTGCAAGTGGCCCACCAACTGGATGAATTGATCCATCAGGTCTTGGCCGCTGCCCAGCCCGGCGACCACATCCTGTGCATGAGCAACGGCGGCTTCGGCCAGGTTCACCAGCGTCTGCTCAACGCAATCAGCCAAAAAAACAGCTCCTGACGCTTGCTGTACAAGGGTCAGGCGCTATCGTGATGCGTGGTCAGTAGCCGATCGACAAACTGACGGCATCGACACGCACAACAGGCTTGGCCAAGGCACCTGCTGCGGCACGGGCAAAACCGACCGCCCACGCATGGTGCTCCGGCTGCGCAAACCTGTCCTGACCCGCCCCCACGGCCACCGCCACCACCTTGTCGGCAGTCAGCACCTTGCCGGACGCACGGACAGGCTCGCATTCCAGCGCCACAAATTGTTCGTCCAGCCAATGGCGTGCGGCCTCGCTGGTCATGGGCTCGAGTGCCTCGAGATCAAATCGGTAGGTGGCGTTGTCACCCCAGGTGACACTGACTTCACTGCGCATGCAGAACACTCCTTGTGATGAACAAACTTCAAAGCCTCATTGTGCATCCGATGTGCGGCCCCGCGCACAACGGATCGCACCCGATCAGGGCCTGAACGCACACCGTTTGACCTGGCTCAAACGCCGCGACCCCACTTACCGGGCAGCACGGCGTTGTTTGACGGCTTGCGACAACACGTCGATGGCGGCCACCGAGTCCTCCCAGCCCAGGCAGGCATCGGTGATGCTCTGGCCGTACGCCAGCTTGGAGGGATCATCCTTGCCGGGCGTGAACTTTTGCGCACCGGCCACCAGATGACTTTCAATCATCACACCGAACACGCTCGTCGAGCCACCGGCAATCTGACCGGCAATGTCATCGGCCACGTCGAGTTGCTTCATGTGCTGCTTCGAGCTGTTGGCATGGCTGAAGTCCACCATCAAACGTTGTGGCAACTTCGAAGCCTCCAGATCCTTGCATGCAGCCGCCACGCTGGCCGCGTCGTAGTTGGGGCCTTTGCCACCACGCAGAATCACATGGCAATCCTTGTTGCCATTCGTCTGCACAATCGCGACCTGCCCATTCTTGTGAACCGACAGAAAATGGTGCCCCCGCGCAGCCGCCTGAATGGCGTCGGTCGCGATGCGGATGTTGCCATCGGTACCGTTCTTGAAGCCGATGGGTGCAGACAGGCCGGACGCCAGCTCGCGGTGAACCTGGCTTTCGGTGGTGCGGGCACCGATGGCTCCCCACGCAATCAGGTCGCCAATGTACTGCGGCGAAATCACGTCCAGGAATTCGCTGCCGGCCGGTACACCCAGCCGGTTGATTTCGATGAGCAATTGCCGCGCCATGCGCAAACCCTCGTCGATGCGATAGCTTTCATCCATGTAGGGGTCGTTGATCAGGCCTTTCCAGCCGACCGTGGTCCGGGGCTTTTCAAAATAGACCCGCATCACGATTTCCAGCGTGTCGGCGTACTGCTCGCGCACTGCCTTCAGTCGCTGTGCGTACGCCATGGCGGCAGCGGGGTCATGAATGGAACACGGGCCCGTGACCACCAGCAACCGATCGTCCTTGCCTTGCATGATGGCGTGGATGTTGCGGCGCGTCTGGCTGATGAGCGCTTCCACGGCCGATCCGCGGATGGGGAAGAACCGGATGAGGTGTTCTGGAGGCGGTAACACGGTGATGTCCTTGATGCGTTCGTCGTCGGTCTTGCTGGTTTTCTCGACGTTGGCGTACCAGGACTCGGGACGCTGATGGCTGGCGGGCGGTGTCATGTGGCTCTCCGTGGATCAATGAAAGGGGGAATCGGCAAAAAACAGAAAGGTAAAAAAAAACCGCCGAGGGTGTCGGCGGTTTTGTCGAGGTGCTTCGGGCTTTGTTTTTTGGGCTCAGCCTTGCGTCTCTCTACCGCCATGAATGCGTGAGAACCAAAAATAGGCAAAGAAAAAACGAACCGTCTGCATGGGGACGCAATGTAGCACAAGCCTGTGATGCGAAACTGACACGCGAAATCGAGACCCTGCGCCCGCCCACGCTCAGACGGTGCCGCCAACGGTCAGCCCATCGATGCGCAGCGTGGGTTGCCCCACCCCGACGGGCACGCTCTGGCCTTCCTTGCCGCACACGCCCACACCGCTGTCGAGTTTCATGTCGTTGCCGATCATGCTGATGCGGGTGAGCGAATCAGGGCCGTTGCCAATCAGGGTGGCACCTTTCACGGGGTACTGGATTTTGCCGTTCTCGACCCAATAGGCCTGGCTGGCTGAAAACACGAACTTGCCGCTGGTGATGTCCACCTGCCCGCCGCCGAAGTTGGTGGCATACAGGCCTTTCTTGATGCTGGCCAGCACCTCTTCAGGCGACTTGTCACCGCCGAGCATATACGTGTTGGTCATGCGGGGCATGGGCGTGTGGGCGTAGCTTTCGCGGCGCCCATTCCCGGTGGGTTTAACCCCCATCAGCCGCGCATTCAGGCTATCCTGGATGTAGCCTTTCAGGATGCCGTCTTCGATCAGCACGTTCTTCTGGCTGGGGCAGCCTTCGTCGTCCACATTCAGGCTGCCACGGCGGTCGGCAATGGTGCCATCGTCCAGCACGGTCACGCCCTTGGCGGCCACGCGCTGGCCGATGCGGCCACTGAACGCGCTGGAGCCTTTGCGGTTGAAGTCGCCTTCCAAGCCATGGCCCACAGCTTCGTGCAGCAACACGCCCGGCCAACCGGGGCCGAGCACCACTGCCATCTGGCCAGCCGGTGCGGGGCGCGAATCGAGGTTGACCAGCGCCTGATCCACCGCTTCGTTCACATAATGGTTGACCATTGCATCGTCGAAATACGCAAATCCGAACCGGCCACCGCCACCTGACGAGCCCACTTCACGTCGGCCAGCCTGCTCGGCAATCACGGTGACCGACAGCCGCACCAGCGGGCGCACGTCGGCCGCCAGCGTGCCATCGGCGCGGGCCACCAGCACCACGTCGTACTCGGCGGCCAACCCGGCCATGACTTGCAGCACGCGGGGGTCGCGGGCCTTGGCCAGCTTTTCCACCTTTTCAAGTAAAGCGACCTTGGCATTGCTGTCGAGGGTGGCAATCGGATCCAGCCCACCATACAGACTGCGGGAGAGCGACACTTTTCGGGCCCCTACTTTGCCGACCTTGGAGTTGGGCACCTTCACCTTGGCGCTCTGGCCGTGGGCACCAATGGTGCGAACCGTCTGGGCGGCGTCGCTCAGGGCCGACCAGCTCAGGTCGTCAGAGTAGGCAAACGCCGTTTTTTCGCCGCTGACGGCGCGCACACCCACACCCTGGTCGATGCTGAAGCTGCCCGACTTGACGATGCCTTCCTCCAGGCTCCAGCCCTCGGCTCGGGTGTACTGGAAATACAGGTCCGCATCGTCGGCCCCGTGCGACAGGATGTCGCCCAGCGCACGCTTCAGATGCGCCTCGGTCAGGTCGTAAGGGGTGAGCAGCAGGCTGCTGGCAACCGCCAGGCGTTCAAGGGTGGGTTCGCGTGAAATCATGGCTGCATTGTAGAAAGGCAGGCGTCATCAGTGGGACGCAGGGACTTTAAAGTAAAAATATTATCTGGCGTTTATCTGGATTGACCGTGTTGCTGCAAAAACAAAAGCAACGCACTGTCATCCAGTTCGGACAGGCCAGATTCGCACGCTGCCCGGAACACGGCTGCCGCGCGCGCACCCAACGGGCCCGCAAACCCTGCGGCCGCAGCAGCCTCATTGGCCAGACGGGTGTCTTTGGCCAGCAGCGACATGTGTGCACGGGGCACCAGGTCGTGCGCCACGGCGCGGCGCATGCGGTCGTCGCCGATCCAGCTTTGGCCGCTGGACTGGCCGATCACATCCAGCGTGCGGGACATGTCCAGCCCCATGTTGGCCGCAAGCGCCAGCACCTCGGCAGCGCCCACCAGGTTGATGCCCGCCAACAAATTGTTGACCAACTTGGTGCGCGCACCGTCACCCAGCCGCTCGCCCAGCCTGAACACGGGGTTGGCCAGGGCGCTCAACACCGGCTCGTGCTGCATCACCACCTCAGACGCACCGGCCACCATCAGGCTCATGCTGCCCGCCCGCGCACGCGCCGGCCCGCCGGACATGGGCGCATCGATGCTGTGCACACCCTGCACTGCGAGCCGCCCGGCCAATGTTTCGACATCGGCAGGCGAGATGGTCGGGCACCACATCACGGTCTGGCCGGGCTGCAACGCCTGTGCGGCACCCAGGCCTCGCCAGTGGCATGGGGCAACGGTCTGGTCGGCACCGTCAACATCACCCCACATCACGTCACGGCATTGGGCGGCATCGACCACGGCGACAACCACCAGGCCGTCAGTCGGCATGGCACGGGCCAACGCCAGCGGACTGGCATGCACCTGGGCGCCAAGCTCGCGGGCGCGGGAGCATGCGGCTTCGTCAATGTCGCACACCGCCACCGGCCAACCCAGGTCGCGCAACCGCCCGACCATGGCCAGGCCCATGTTGCCGATGCCGACAAACGAAACCGTAGAACGCAACTCGATGGAGGGTGGTGAGGACATGGGGAGGTCAACTTTGCATCAGGCGTTCAGCCTTGGCGATGGAAAACAGCATGCCCAGCCCCAGCCCCAGTGTGACCATGGCCGTGCCCCCGTAACTGACAAACGGCAGCGGCACACCCACGACCGGCAGGATGCCGCCGACCATGCCCATGTTCACAAATGCGTACACAAAAAAGATGAGCGCAATCGCCCCGGCCAGCAAGCGCGAGAAGAGCGTGGGAGCATTCATCGCAATCACCAGGCCACGACCGATCAGAAACACATAGGCCAGGATCAGCGCCACCACCCCCACCAGGCCGAACTCTTCAGAAAAGGCTGAAAAGATGAAGTCGGTGGTCCGTTCGGGAATGAACTCCAGGTGCGTCTGGGTGCCCTGCATGAAGCCTTTGCCCCACACGCCACCCGAGCCGATAGCGATCATCCCCTGAATGGTGTGAAACCCCTTGCCCAGCGCGTCGCGCGTCGGGTCCATCAAGGTGCAAACACGCTGTTTCTGGTACTCGCGCAGCACATGCCAGTCCATGTCGGGCTGGCACAACTCGTTGCTGAACGACACCAGTGCCGTCACGCCCACCACCCCCAGCACCACAGGCGGCAGGATGAGCTTCCAGCTCAAACCGGCGAAAAAGATCACAAACAACCCCGACGCCGCCACCAGCAAGGCCGTGCCCAGATCAGGCTGCTTCAGGATGAGCGCAAACGGCACCAGCAGCAGACCAGCGGCCACCACATAGTCAATGGTACGAAGCTGCCCTTCCCGGCGCTGGAACCACCAGGCCAGCATGAGGGGCATGGCAATTTTCAGCAACTCGCTGGGTTGGATCACCACCCCCACATTCAACCAGCGCGTGGCCCCTTTTTTGGTGATACCGAACAACGCCACCGCCACCAGCAAGGTCACGCCGACCACATACAGCGGCACGGCAAACGCCATCAGGCGCTGAGGTGGCACGTGGGCCACCACAAAAACCACGCCACCGGCAATCAGCATGTTGCGCGCATGGTCGGTAAAGCGTGTACCGTGATCAAACCCGACGGAATACATGGTGACCAGGCCGATGCCGCACAGGATGAAAACCGCCAGCAGCAACCAGGTGTCAAACCCGCTGAACCACGGGAACAGGCGCTGCCACAGCGTGGGTTTGTCAATAACAGTGGCCATCAAACAGGAAAAAGAGGGAGGGAAACCGGCCTGGGCACCCGGCGGGTGGGCACAAACCGTATTATCCCGCGCATGCCAGACCCCACATGTCAGTTGCCCGGCAGCGCCCCCACGGCTGCCACACCGCCAGACGCTACTCACTTGCTTTACCTGCACGGCTTTCGCTCGTCGCCGCAGTCCATGAAGGCAAAAAAAATGGCCGCCTGGGTCAGCCGTCATCACCCCGGCGTGACCTGGTGGTGCCCGCAATTGCCGCCATCACCGCGAGAAGCCATGGCGCTGGTGACACAAGGCATCGCCAACTGGCCCGTGGGCCGTGTGGCCGTCATGGGCTCTTCCCTGGGCGGGTTCTATGCGACATGGGTGGCCGAGCACCTGCTTGCAGCCCAAAGCTGCAGGGCCGTGCTCGTCAACCCTGCCGTTGACCCCGCCCGCGACCTGGCCCGCTACATCGGGGAACAGACCCATTGGCACGACCCTTCCCAGACGTTCTACTTCAGGCCCGAATTTGTCGATGAACTGCGCGGCCTGGCCGCCGGTGACTTGACCCACCCCGCCCGGTATCAGGTGTGGGCCGCCACCGGTGACGAGGTGCTGGACTGGCGCGAGATGCAACACCGCTACGCGGCGTGCGATCTGCGGGTGGTCCAGGGGTCAGACCATGCGCTGTCAGACTTTGACGACCACCTCCCAACCCTGCTGGCCCACCTGCGGCTCGCCCGCTGACACCCACTGCTTTTGCGCTGCGACGCCGCCCCCGGCGCTACACTGCTGCGCTGCTGCATGGCACGCCCGGGCTCACAGCCCTTGTCACGCTAACCCAACCCCGTTGTCTGAAAGTTTCCGTTGTTTGCATTGTTCGAAGAAGCCGGCAAGTTCCTGACCGGCCGCATCCTGTCCGAAGCCGAGAGCTCACTCCAGGTGGAGCTGGACTCCGGCAAGCGCGTGAAGGTCAAAGCCGCCCACACGCTTGTCAAGTTCGACAAGCCGCAACCTGCACAGCTGATGAGCGCTGCGCAACAGCACGCCACAGCCATCGAGCTCGAGATGGCCTGGGAGTTTGCCCCAGCAGAGGAATTCGGCTTTGCCGACCTGGCCAGGGATTACTTCGCCGACAACGCACCGCTGGACCAGCAGGTGGGCATGCTGCTGGCCTTGTTTGAAGCACCCCACTACTTCCGCCGCGCAGGCAAGGGTCGATTCAAAAAAGCGCCGCAGGAGCAAGTGCAGCAAGCATTGGCAGCTATCGAGAAAAAACAGGCCATTCAGGCACAAATTGCAACCTGGGTGGCGGAGCTGGCCGCCGGTCAGTGCCCGCAGGCGGTGCGTGAGCAGTTGTACAAAATTCTGTTCAAGCCCGACAAAAACGCGCCCGAGTACAAAGCCGTGGTGGAGGCCGCCAAACAGACCCACACTGCACCACTGGTCATGCTCAAGGCAGTGGGGGCCATTGCCAACGCTTACCAGTTTCACTGGCAGCGCTTCCTGTTCGAGTTTTTTCCCCGTGGCACGGGTTTTCCGCCCTTGCAGGCCCCCCCCATCACCGACGACCTGCCGCTGGCCAGCGTCCGGGCCTTCTCGGTCGATGATTCGGCCACCACCGAAATCGACGATGCGCTGTCCATTCAGGGGCTGGGCACCGGCACCGTCACGCTGGGCATCCACATTGCCGCGCCAGGCCTGGCCATCGCGCCGGACAGCGCCATCGACCAGGTGGCCCGCCACCGCCTGAGCACGGTGTACATGCCGGGCCACAAAATCACCATGCTGCCCGACGAGGTGGTGCAAACCTACACCTTGCAGGAAGGGCGTGACTGCCCCGCCCTGTCGCTGTACGTGACACTCGACGAGGCAACGTTTGCGTTCCAGAGCACCCGTACTGTGACCGAACGGGTGCCCATCGTGGCCAACCTGCGCCACGACCTGCTGGACGATGTGCTGACCGACGACTTCTTCAGCAGCGACACGCCGGTGCCTGATGTGAATGAAGGCACGCACATCGCGCTGACCTGGGCGCAAGAACTGCGCTTTCTGCACAAGCTGGCCCTGCACCTCAAGGCGCAGCGCGAAGTGGCAAGGGGCAAACCCGAGAACTTCAACCGCCCTGACTACAGCTTCAAGCTGGCAGAAGCGGTCGACCCGGACAAAGGCCCTCGCGGCGACGAAACCGTGCTGATCGGCACCCGCCGCCGAGGTTCGCCGCTGGACATGATCGTGGCCGAAGCCATGATTGTGGCCAACAGCACCTGGGGCCAGTTGCTGGCCGACAGCGGGGTGCCGGGCATCTACCGCAGCCAGGCCAGTCTCGCGCCGGGCGTGAAGGTTCGCATGGGGACCAAGGCACAGCCACATGCCGGCATTGGCGTCAAATGCTATGCATGGAGCACCTCACCCCTGCGTCGCTACACCGACCTGGTCAACCAGTGGCAGATCATCGCGTGTGCACGCCACGGCAGCGTGGCGGCACTCAAAGCCCCGTTCAAGCCCAAAGATGCCGCGCTGTTCTCGATTGTCAGCGCATTCGATGCGGCCTACACCGCCTACAACCAGTTCCAAAACGGCATGGAACGCTACTGGACACTCAAACACCTGGCACAGGCAGGCATCACCGAAATCGAAGGTGCCGTCATCAAGGACGGTGTCGTCAGGGCAGACACCCTGCCACTCGTGCTCAACGTGCTGGGCACCGAAGGCCTGCCCCGTAACGCGCGGGTGCGCGTCAGGCTGGGCGCTGTCGACGACATCAGCCTGGACATCGGTGGCACGGTGACTGAACGCTTCGATGTGCCGAGCGAGGTCGCGCCGGGTGACGAAGGTGCCGATTCGGATGACCTTGACGACCTGGGTGGCCCCATCGCCATCGCGGTCGACCTGGCGGATGCCGAGGCCACCGAGCAAGCGCCCGCAACCACCCAACCCTGACGACTGCCCAGCTGCCGTGACTGCCCCTGCCGTGACATCCGCCCCACTGGCCCGACTCGGACTGGACAGGCTCGGCCTGGGGCAACTCACCACGCTGCACTGGGCGCTGGCGGTCTCGGCGTTGTTGCATGCCCTGGTGCTCAGCATCCGGTTTGTCAACCCGGAGGCTTTCAACCGCGTGTTCCACGACACCCCCCTGGAAGTGGTGCTGGTCAACGCGCGCAGTGCCGAGCGGCCCGAAAAGCCCCAGGCGATTGCGCAGGCCAACCTGCAGGGGGGCGGAGAAGCGGCCAAGGGACGCGCCACGTCACCGCTGCCACCAACGGTGCAGATGCGCAGTGGCGACAACGCCGAAGATGCCGAAGAAAAGCGCATCGAGCAACTCAAGCAGCAACAAACCCTGCTGCTGGCCCAGCTGAAAAAGCAACTGGCCACCCTGACCCCACCCCAGCCCAACAGCCAACCCCTGACACCCGAGGCGCAGGAGCGGGAGCGCAAACGCCAGCAGATGGTGAAAATGCTGGCCGAAATCGAAAAACGCGTGAACGAAGAAAACGCGCGTCCCCGCAAACGCTACATCAGCCCGTCTACCCGCGAAGAGGTGTATGCCCTCTACTACGACGAACTGCGCCGCAAGATTGAAGACCACGGCACCATCCACTTTCCGCAGTCCGGTGGCAAAAAGCTGTATGGCGAGCTGACCATGGTCATCACGGTCAACCGCGATGGGCGCGTGCTGAGCACGGAAGTGGTGGAAGGCTCCGGCAAGCGGGAGCTGGACCGCCGCGCGCAGGCCATCGTGCAGGCATTGACATTCAACCGTTTCAACGAAGCCATGCTGCGCCGGGCCGATCAGATCGTTGTGGTGTCCCGGTTCAAGTTCACGCGGGATGAAACCCTCAGCACCACCGTGACCACGCCATGAAGCGGGCTGGCTTTCAACCGGAAGCGGGCTGGCGAAAGCTGCGCAACTGGCTGTTGTGGATGCTGATGGCCATGGTGGGCCTTCAGCTGTTTTTTGTGATGCGCATCGCCCTGATGGCCTGGCTGGCGCCTGAGAGCACGGCATTCATGCGTTCCGAGGCCTGGCGCCGCGTGCATGCACAGGGCAACCTGTCGGCAGGCAAGACAGAAACCCGCCCCGTGCGGGATTGGCAACAACAATGGGTCAGCGGTCAACACCTGTCCGTTCACCTCAAGCGGGCCGTCATCGCAGCTGAAGACGACGGTTTTGCGCAACACCAGGGGGTGGACTGGGCCGCGATGGAATCAGCCTGGGCCCGCAACCGACAGCAAGCCCAGCGCGCACAACGCGCGGGCACCACCCAGGCAGCCAAGGTGGTGGGGGGTTCGACCATCACGCAGCAACTGGCCAAAAACCTGCTGCTGTCGGGTGAACGCCACCTGGCCCGCAAGGCGCAAGAGCTGATATTGGCCTTTCTGCTGGAAACTTTCCTGAGTAAGCCTCGCATTCTGGAAATCTACCTGAACAGCGTGGAATGGGGTGACGGCGTGTTCGGAGCCGAGGCCGCAGCCAGACGCTATTTCGGCGTCTCGGCAGCACAACTCAGCGCGGAACAGGCCGCCAGGCTGGCCGTCATGCTGCCTGCACCCAAAATGTTCGAACGGAGACCCAACTCCGCTTACATGAACAGGCGGACTGCGACGATACTTGCCCGTATGCCCAACGCCATCCTGCCCTGACCCACATGCCGATGCGCACCTGCTCGATCCGGGAGCCGAGGCCATGATGGCCCGGCTGTTCGGCTGGTTGTTGCTGGGCTTTGTGCGCCTGCTCACCGGCGCACAGGCCCGGTGGCTCGGCTGCCCACCCAAAGCCGAACAACGCATCTATTTTGCCAACCACCAGAGCCACGCGGACCTGGTGATGATCTGGGCAGCGCTGCCCGAGGAATTGCGCGGCAAGACACGTCCTATCGCTGCCAAAGACTACTGGACAAAGACCCCGCTGCGTGCCTGGATCACGCGGGAGGTGTTCAACGCCGTCTATGTGGACCGGGCACGTACCGACGACAGCGACCCACTGGAGCCTCTGATGCAGGCACTGGAGCAAGGCGACTCCATCATTCTGTTTCCTGAAGGCACACGCGGCCATGCCGAGGAACCGCAGGCCTTCAAGGCCGGGCTGTACAACCTGGCGCGTGCCTACCCCAATGTGGTGCTGGTACCGGCGTGGATCAACAACGTGCAAAGGCTCATGCCCAAAGGTGAAGTGGTACCGGTGCCCATCCTGTGCTCGGTGACATTCGGCACACCGGTTGCACTCGGCGCAGGCGAAAACCGTGCGGCCTTCCTCACGCGTGCCAGACAGGCAGTGGTCGACCTGCGGGTGGCTTGACCCGGCACGCACAGTTCACCAGCCCACACCCGTCACCCGACCATGACCCGCTTCTTGCGCAGCCTCACACCTGACCAGCAGATGGGTCTGCTGTTTGTACTGGTGTTTGGCACGCTGGCGGTGGCGACGCTGGTCGGGTTCCTGCTGTCCTTGCGCGACCGTGACGCCGAGGGGCGGGATGCCGGTTGGTGGCAAGGGCTGAAGGCCTACCGTGAGGGGGTACGCCGCTCATGGCTGATGCTGGGTGTTTTCTGGGCCGGCTGGGCATCTGGCCCCATGGGGGCGCTGTGGCTGTTTGCGTTCGGTTCGTTGCTCACACTCCGCGAATTTATCAGCCTTACACCGACCCACCGCAGTGACCACAAGGCTTTATTGCTCTGTTTTTTCATAATTCTTCCTCTTCAGTATGGTTTGCTGGCGACCGGGCACTATGGCCTGTTCACGGTCTTCATCCCGGTGTACGCATTCCTGGCTTTGCCCGTGGCAAGCTGTTTTGGCAACGAACCACAGCGCTTCCTGGAGCGCAATGCCAAGCTGCAATGGGGCGTGATGGTGTGCGTTTACGGGCTGAGCCACGTGCCCGCGCTGCTCACGCTGGACTTCCCTGGCTACGCAGGGCGCAGCGCCTTTCTGGCCTTTTTTCTGGTGGCTGTGGTGCAGACCTGCCTCTTGGCACAACACGTGGCCAGCCGTCGCATGAAACGCCCCCCCACCTTGCCACAGGTGAGCCACAGCTTCAATTGGCGCAGCTGGCTCATCGGGCTGCTGGCCGGGGGTACCGTGGGCGTTCTGTTGACCGGCATCACCCCCTTCAAACCCGGTCAGGCACTGGCCATGGCCTGGATCGCGTGTGCAGCGGGCAGCCTCGGCCACCTGGTCATGAAGGCCATCAAGCGCGACCGGGGCGTGCCGCACTGGGGCGGCACCAATTCAGGCGTCACCGGTGCGAGCGGCCTGCTCGACCGCGTGGATGCGCTGTGCTTTGCAGCGCCTGTGTTCTTCCAGTCCGTGCGCTGGTACTTTGGCGCGTGAACGGTTGGGATGGACATGCGGATACTTGGCATCGACCCCGGCTTGTTGACCACCGGCTTCGGCGTGATTGATGTCGACGGTGCCGAGATGCGCTACGTGGCCAGCGGGACCATCACCACCCAGCATCTGGACAGCCGCTTGCTGCCGCAGCGGCTGAAAGTGCTTTTCGACGGCATAGGCGAAGTGGTGCAACGCTACCGCCCTGATGTGTCGGCCTGCGAGATCGTGTTCGTCAACGTCGATCCGCAGGCCACGCTCAAACTGGGCCAAGCCCGGGGTGCCTGCCTGACGGCGCTGGTGGCCAACCACCTGGAGGTGAGCGAGTACACCGCACTTCAACTCAAAAAAGCGGTTGTGGGCTACGGCAAGGCCACCAAACCGCAGGTGCAGGAAATGGTCAAACGCCTGCTCCATCTGCCCGGCCTGCCGGGCAAAGACGCGGCCGATGCGCTCGGCCTTGCCATCACACACGCGCAGGTGTCTCGCTCCACCCTGGCCATTGCTCGGGTGGCTGACCTGAACGCACGCGTGAGTGCAGCCTACAAGAGCGGACGGAATTACTGAAACGCAACATTTCCGGGCTTTCCCTGACCGCAAGCTGCCCACCCATCGAGCTGGCAAATGCACAATATCGCTCATGAACAGCTTGTTCCAAGCCCAGCATTGGTTGCCCCCGGACGGAGAAGATCTGCACGCTGTGCTGACCGGGTGGCAAAGCACGTCACCCGGCATGGGTGTATTTGCACTGGTGCCGGAGGCCCTGTCCAAGCGGGTGGCGACATTGCAACAGCAGTGCACGCACCTGCGTGTGCCACTGGTTGGGGCGGTGTTTCCTGCCCTTGTCACGGCACAGGGATTCAGGCAGGACGGTATCTGGCTGTTGCGCATGGACACCATGCTTCCACACATATTGATTGGCGACCTGCCGCCAGACCTGCCCGGCGCCTTGCATGCGGTGCGGCACGAAGCACGAGACCTGTTACGGGCCACTGTTGCCACAGGTGGATCCCTCTTTGGGGTGTTTGACAGCATGCTGCCCTGCATTGCCTCGCTGATGACAGCCGTGTGTGCCGACCAGGCTGACCAGCTGCGTTGCTGGGGCGTGAATGCGGGGAGCGAGTCGTTCCAGCCTCTGCCTTGCCTGTTTGACAACCGACAGTTGGTCGGCCACGGCATGCTGGCCCTATCGGTGCCGGGCCCCACATCAGCCGTGGCGGGACACGGCTACCCGGTGTCCAAGGCCCGCATGAAGGCAACCGCCACTCATGGCAACTGCATCGACGTGATTGACGGCCGACCTGCGCTGTCGGTTTACCAGGAGGTGGTCAAATCGGAGTACGGCGTTGAGCTGACCCGAGAGAACTTTTACACCTACGCCGTACATTTCCCGCTGGGCGTTGTCACCTCTCTGGATGTGCTGGTTCGCATCCCTTGCGGACTGACCGAAGAAGGGGCCATTTTCTGCGTGGGTGAGGTATCACCCCATTCCTCGCTGCGGGTGTTGCATGCACCCGATCTGGCCAGCAGCCGCTGCGTGTCGGAACTGTCCCAACGCTTGCCCCTCAGGGCAAACGATTTACCCCTGACGGTGTTTTATTGCGCAGGCCGTCGCATGCACTTTGGTGAACAGGCAGGTGATGAGCTGCGTCAGCTTGTCGACACGAACCGCGCCAGCGCGGTACACGGCGCCTTGACACTGGGCGAGCTCGACCACATCGACGCGCAGGGCTTGCTCTTCCCCCGCTTTCACAACGCTGCCATCGTGTGTGTCGTGTGAAGCCGACCCTCGCCCTTACACCAATCGCTCGAGCACCAGTACACCAAAGAAGCCCAGGGCTGCGAGGACCGCCCATTTGATGATCTTGAGACCCAGTGTGCGGTACCGCACGTCGCCTGTGGCCAAGTAGAAAACGAACGTAGCCACCACTGCCAACAGCAGCAGGATCATGGTGAAGCGGAAGAGCAGCATTGAACCCTCCGCTTACCAGGCAGGCATCAGGTTGGCAAAACCGGCAGGCGCTTTGCGCACATCGTCGAACGTGACAAGTTCGTAGGACTGCGGTTTGCTCAGCAGT
>DDUQ01000005.1:0-832 GCA_002344885.1 Comamonadaceae bacterium UBA2334 | reverse complement strand
ATAACGCAGCCCGTCCGCGTTGAGTACCTTGTCATCGTCCAGCACGATGGCATTGTCCAACCCACCCCCACGCGCCAGTCCGTTGGCGCGCAGCATCTCGACATCACGCGTGAAGCCGAACGTGCGCGCGCGGGCAATTTCGCGCGCGTAGCGACCACTGCCCAGGTCAAACTCCACGCGCTGCCCCGTCGAATTGACCGCCGGATGGTCAAACTCGATTTCAAACGTCAGCTTGTAACCGTGATAAGGATCCAGCCGCGCCCATTTCAGATTGGCCCCTTCACCCTCGCGCACCTCCACCGGTTCGATCACCCGCAGAAAACGCCTCGGCGCGTCCTGATCAACCACCCCGGCACTTTGCAACAAATAGACAAACGAGGCGGCCGAACCATCCAAGATGGGCACCTCTTCGGCGGTGATGTCGATCAGCAGGTTGTCGAGTCCCAGGCCCGCACAGGCAGACATGAGGTGCTCAACCGTGAGCACCCGCGCCTCGCCGCAGGACAATGTGGATGCCAGACGCGTGTCGCTGACAGCCGTGGCACCCACTGCGATGTCCACCGGATGCGGCAAGTCGACCCGACGGAACACGATACCCGAATCAGGCGGCCCCGGCCGCAACGTCAACTCGACCCGCTGACCACTGTGCAGACCCACCCCGACCGCTCGGGTCAGGGTTTTGAGTGTGCGTTGCCTCAACATGGTCGTTCACCCACCCCGACAGATCCCGGCACGCCTGCACGGCGTCCTGCTGGCCGGAAACTTGCCGAAAGTGCCACCCTGCCCGTCAATCGGCCTGCTTGCGCAGAAAGGCCGGGATTTCGTAGTCATC
>DDUQ01000032.1:1341-9579 GCA_002344885.1 Comamonadaceae bacterium UBA2334 | reverse complement strand
GGCCGAGCAGCTGCGATGCGCCTGACAGCAGCAGCGCCAGGCCGAACCAGGCAAAACCCACGTGCAGCATCGCCAGCAGCCGTACCTTCAGGCTCTGCACCAGCCCCCAGGTGACCGCCAGCCACAGCACCACGCTGCCCGCAGCGACTTCCGTCAGGCCCCAGGCCAGCATCCAGGCGCGTGGTACGCGCACCCCCGCCCAGTGGCCTTGTGCCAGCAGGGGCACCCAGGGTGCCAGGGCTTGCGCAGCGGCAATGCCCAGCAACAGCCACAGCACCCAGCGGGGCCGCCAGGGTGTCAGGCCGGGCAAGGCGCTGGCCGTGAAGAAGGGCAGCATGCGGTGCGACACCAGCAGGTAGGTGGCCACGACGCAGCCCCACAGGCCGGTCCGGATGGCCAGCAGCGCCATGTCGGGCAGGCCCAGCCACACACAGGCCACGGCACCAGCCAATGCACACACGCCCACGCCGCCGGCCCCCACCGCCAGTTGGGCATGCGTGCGGTCGTTGGCGGGGCTGGCGCGAACCAGCAAGCCAAACCGGACGTACATGGCCACCAGGCCCAGCAATGCAAGCAGCAGCCCGGTGCGTGCCAGCGCTTCGGACCACAATGCGCCCGTCAACCACGCTGCCCAGCCTGCCCCTTGCAACCCCAGGGGTACCAGCAAACGCCTTGCTTCGGGGGCGGGCACACCCAGCCATTTGGGGCCTGCCGTGAACAGGAAGCCGGCAAAAAACATCGGGAAAAAGCCCAGGCTCATCACCGCCGCATGCGTGACCGACGGTGACAGGGCCAGCGGCAAGCTCAGGCCCCAGGATTGACGCGCCACCTGCGTACCGAACCACCAGACACTGCAGGCCAGCAGCACACACATGGCCAGAAAAAAAGCCATTCGGTGCGGTGCCCATAGCAAGGCTTTGATGGACCAGCGCGCAGGCCTTCCCCCGGCCATGGCGGCAGGTGGCTGCCCGGGTGCAGGGCCTTGCATCGACTGAAGGGGCTTGGGCTGGGGCGGTGGCACGTGGCAATTCGTCAGGCTGCCGACAGATGAAGGCAAGTCTAGGCAGTTCAACGCGGTTTGCAGTGGCTCGGAAGAAGCATCCGGCGGGCTCAGAAGGAGGATGCCCGGGCGCGCTCCTGGCTCATCGGGAGAATGGGGCGTGTCCGGACGGTGAAGTGCCTGTCAGGCGCGCGGGCATCGTGGGACAATTTGCTGACCCCTTCCTTGCTGCTTTTCGCGGGCCCGCAAGCACCCGCTGACCCGAGATATGGACCGTTCCCGACGCTTTTTTCTGCGGGGGGGTGTGGCATCACCCCCTGTGGTCGTGGTTGCACCGCCCCGGCCGCCCTGGGCCTTGGCAGAGCCTGCGTTCACCGCGGTGTGCACGCGCTGTGATGCGTGCATCGATGCCTGTCCGCAGCAGATTCTTCAATGTGGCGAAGGTGGTTTTCCGGTTGTTAATTTCAGTAGCAATGGTTGCAATGAATGTAAGCGCTGCAGTGAAGTCTGTGTTCCAAAATCCATCGAGTGGCACCCAGACTGACGCCCCTGGAGTTGGCATGCCGTCATCGGGCCGGCTTGCCTGGCCGTGCAGCGGGTGGAATGCCGGGTGTGTGGCGAGATGTGCGATGCCAGCGCCATCCGGTTTCGGCCCTCCCTGAACGGGGTGGCTCAACCCGAGGTGTCAGCAACCGACTGCAGTGGCTGCGGCCAGTGTGTGGCACCCTGTCCCACGCACGCCATTCAGATGCTCACGCCGCCAGGCTGAACGGCGGTGTTCAGGCCATTTCGTGGTGAACGGCAAACACCGCTGCCTGCACCCGCGACGTCAGGTGCAGCTTGCGCAGGATGTGCTTCACGTGTTTTTTCACGGTGGTTTCTGCGATGTCCAGATCGCGCGCGATGACCTTGTTGCTTGCACCGTTGGCTATCAGCAGCAGGATCTCGCGTTCGCGCTCCGACAACTCTTTGAACAAGGTGGCCGCATCCGCTGCTGACGGGCCGGACGGCATGCTCTGGGGCATGTTGCGCAGGAACGCCACCAGTTTGGATGTCATTTCAGGGCTGACCACCGACTCGCCCGTCAACACCTTGATGATTGACTCGCTCAGCTGAGTCGACTCGGTGGTTTTCAGCAGGTAGCCGTCTGCGCCGGCGCGCAGGGCATTGACCAGATCGTCTTCCTCCTCGCTCACGGTCAGCATCAGGATGCGGGCTTCGGGTGCTGCCTGCTTCAGTGACGGTATGCCGTCAATGCCCCGTACACCAGGCATGTGGTTGTCCAGCAGGATGATGTCGGGCTGACGGTCGGCAATGCAACGCAGCGCTTCGCCGAGGTCGGCCGCTTCGCAGCCGACACGGAAGCGTTCGTCCTGGGCCAGCAGGGCCAGCAGGCCACGGCGGAACAGGGTATGGTCGTCCACAACCAGCACGCAGATGGGAGTTGTCAGGTCGTTCATGGCAATGCTCAGTGGGTGAGGGGGGTCAATGTCGGATACCGGCCAGCGCAACGGTTTCGGTCACGGTACTGGCATCGGGCAGTGTCAGGGTCATGCGGGTGCCCATGCCCGGATGGGAGTCCAGGTTCACCTGGGCACCGATGCGGGCAGCACGTTCCTGCATGATTTTCAGGCCCACATGGGTGTGTACCCGAACGCTCCACGTGTCAAACCCGACGCCATTGTCAACCACTTCGAACACCCAGCCGGGGCCTTTGATGACATTCAATGCCACGTGCGTGGCCTGGGCGTGTTTGCGGATGTTGGACAGGGATTCCTGGATGATGTGAAGCACCTGGATCTGGACATCGGGCGGCAAGGGCAAACCGTCGCCTTCGACTTCCAGCAACGTGGGCAGCCCCGTCTGATGCTGGAATTTTTGCAGCGTCTCTTTCAATGCCGCCTCGATGTCGTCAGTGCTCGTGCGGGTGCGGAAATGCACCAGCAGTTCGCGCACGTCGGCCATGCTTTCTTTCAGGCCTGCATCCAGTTCGTTCAACGTGCGGGCAATGTTGTCAGGCTGGTTCTTCTGTATGGCGTTGCGCAGCAGTTGAGACTGGATGTTCAGAAATGCGAGTGACTGGGCAATCGAGTCGTGCAGTTCCCTGGCCAGCAACGAACGTTCTTCGCCCACAGCTGCTTCGCGCTCCAGTGCAGCGGCGCGCAGGCTTTCCAGCGTGCTGGCCAGGTGGCTGCCCAGCGTGTCCAGCAGTTCGGTCTCTTCAGCCGATACTTGCACCGGTGCGCGGTAGAACAGGTTCAGTTCACCCAGCAGACGCTGCTGCAGTTTGATGGGCACGCTGATGACGGATTCATAGCCCAGTTTGGCGCACGGTCGCCGCGTGGCATCGTCCAGGCTCTGAATGGGAATGACGCGTGTGTCCGGATGCTGCTTGCCCTGGCTGATGCCGCACGCGCAGGCACCGACCAGCAGGCTGCGTTCGGATTCGACCAGTTCCTCAGGAAAACAGTCGGATGACAGCATCAGGAAACGTTGGTTGGCCTCGTCTGACCAGCGCACCGCAGCGGCATCGGCACCCAGGTGCACCCGAACCGACTGCGCAAATCCTTTCGAGGCTTCGTCAATCGTGCCAGCTTTGGATAGCAAGGCACTCACGGCATACAGTGTTTCGAGGCGCTTGCGCTGTGCCTCGATGTCGCGGGTTTTGGCCATCACCTGCGCTTCCAGCCCCGCGTACAGCGAATGCAGCGTTTCGGTCATGCGGTTGAACCCAGCCGCCACCTGCCCGAATTCGTCCTGTGTGTGCACGTCGATCCGTGCCGTGAAGTCACCCTTTTTCACGCGCAGCAGGCCATCGCGGACCTGTGCCAGCGGACTGATGATGAACCGGTAGCCCACGTACAGCATCACCACCGACGCGGCAATGGCCAGTGCCATCATGACGAATTGAAACAGGTTGAGCACGGTGGTGAAGCCGGACAGCTGCTTTTCAATGACTGAAACCAGGCCGTCGATGGCCTTGACCAGCAGTTCCGCATCGGTGCGGACCGATGACTGGATGCCGGGTGCGCCGGTTTGCCAGAAATTGCGCTGGTTCTGCCAGGTGGCTTCCACCCCAGCAAAGTGCTTGCTCACTTCCGGGTCCCAGGGCACAAACAGCGGGCGCGCCGGGTCACCTTCTTTCAGCAGGCGCAGGCTGTCATCCAGCTTGGCCACCAGGGTGTGCCGTTCGGCTTCGGGCACGTTGGCCTGTATGGCGCTGGCCAGGCGCCAGGTTTGCATGCGCAGTCGCCCTGCCTCGTTCACGGCGGCTGCCCCCCCTTCCAGTTGCCAGGTCACCCACAGCGTCAGGCCGATGGAGGCCAGCGCCACCAGCAGCAGGCCTGTGCCGATGCGGACAAGTTTGGTGGATAGGGACGATGCCATGCGGTGTGCAGTCTTGCGAGAGCCTGACTGTACAGCCAAAGCACCGCCGTGGTGAGCTGCGCGACGGCACACAAAAAAAGCTGCCCCGGTTGCCCGGGGCAGCTTGCGTCAGTGGGTTGGCATGCGCCGACAGGCGGCAGGCCAGCTCTCGTGCGCTTACTCTTCTTCTTCGGCGTTCGGGTCTTTGTAGCCCTTGGGCAGCTTGTGTGCGATGCCTTTGTGGCAGTCGATACAGGTTTTGCCCTCGGCCTTGGCTTTGGTGTGGACCTTGAACGGCCCTTTCTTCTGCAACTCTGGGCTCATGGCGTCAAAGCTGTGGCAGTTGCGGCATTCCGTCGAATTGTTCGATTTCATGCGTGCCCATTCCCGTTCTGCCATCACTAGGCGGTGCTCTTCGAACTTTTCCTTGGTGTCGATCACGCCGGTGATCTTGCCCCAGACCTCTTTCGACGCCTGCACTTTGCGGATGATTTTGTGCGTCCAGTCTTTGGGCACATGGCAGTCCGAGCACACTGCGCGCACACCGGTGCGGTTCGAGTAGTGAATGGTGTACTTGTATTCCTCGTACACGTTGTCCTTCATCTCGTGGCACCCAATGCAGAACTGCATCGTGTTGGTGGCTTCCATGCCGGTGTTGAATGCCCCCCAAAACGCAATGCCGCTGAAGAACCCGGCTGTCAGCAAGCCGATAAGCGAATACTTGACGCTGGGTTTTTTCAGAATCGACCACCAGCGCGCCAAGCGCCCTTCCGGGTTCTGTTGTGTCATGTTTTACTCCAAACGATGTCCGGTTCAGTGCATCACTGAGTGGCCAGCACCCACTTGACCAGGTTCTTCAGTTGAGCCGTGTCGTTGGGCGGGATGGTTTTGGCAATCTTGTGGTCTTCCGTGCTGCCGTCGAGCAGCTTCACTTTTTTGCCCGAGGTGATGTGTTTGACCAGTTCGTCCTCGGCACCGGCTTTGCCTTTGTACTTTTCAGCGATTTTCAGAAAAGCGGGCGCGTCCTTGTCTTTTTTGATGCCGTGGCACTGTGTGCAGTTGTTGGCCTGTGACAGCGCTTTGGCTGCTTCGACGTCCTGGGCTGCTGCCGGGGCTGCGACACCCATGGACAGAACGGCAGCAGCAGAAACTGCGCCGAGTAGGGAAGAAAAACGTGTCATGGTTGGAAGCTCCGTACTGACGTGGTTAAAAAATTACTTGGACAAACCCACAAAGCGTGACTCCACCAGTGGGGGGGCGTCAGCCTGTGGCACATGGCAGCTGTCGCACTGGAAGCGCGACATTTCCAGCACGGGTTTGCCGTCCTTGGCTTTGACTGTTTTCGAGTAGTGGCTGACCCCGATCTGCGGGATCTTCTGGCCGCGGATTTCTTCTGTCTGGTGGCAGTCCATGCAGGCGTTTTCTTCCACCGTCAGCGGTACGTATTTCTCGATGTTGTGCGGCACCATCGGAGGTTGCGTCGGGTAATTGCGTGCAATCAACTGTGGTGTGCCGACGCCTGGGGTTTTTTCGCTGTACTGCTTGAGTGCTGGGGCCTTGTCAGCCGTCATGACATCGGCACCCCGCATGGATGTCGGGGCCATTGTGGTCGCGCAGCCGATCACGGCAGTGGCCACCAGGGTTGCAAGTGTGAGACTGACAGTCTTTTTCATGATGAACTCCTTACAGCGGGAAACAGGACAACTCAGGATGGCTTCACCCTGTCCGCCACCGTGGGGTCGGTAGCAGACTGGTGCGAAGCGGGAACGTTGAAACGTGTACCGAAAGTGAACACGTTTTTGGAACAGACATCGATGCAGCGTCCGCAGTTGGTGCAGGTTGCATCCAGAATGATGGGGGCCGCACCATCCACCGCCTTGAGCGCGGGCTTGATGATCTTGAACTCGGGGCACACCGCATAACAGTCCATGCAGTTGTTGCAGGCTTCGCGCTTGGGCAACACCACCCGCACCACCGATGCTTTACCCACCAGGCTGTAGAACGCACCCACCGGACACACGTGTCCGCACCAGCCGCGTTGGGCCACGAACAGGTCGAACAGGAACACCGCCAGCACGATCACCCAGGCAAAACCCAGCCCGAAAATCAGGCCCCGGTGCAGCATGGACACCGGGTTGAACATTTCCCACGCAATGGTGCCGGTCAGCAGCGCCACCACCAGCGTCATGCCCAGCACCCAGTAGCGCGTCACTTCGGACAGGCGGATGCCACCTTTGATGCCCAGCACCCGCCTCAGCCAGCTGGCCAGATCGGTCACCGGATTGATCGGGCACACCCACGAGCAGTACACCCGTCCACCGACCAGCATGTAAAACCCCAACACAATGGTCACGCCGATCCAGGCCAGGGTTTCGGGCAAGCGCCCGCCCAGCAACGCCTGCAGCAGCATGTAGGGGTCGGTCAGTGGCAACACGTCCAGCGTGTAGCTGTAATTCAGGTTGCCCTTGACGATCCACAGCCCAAACCAAGGGCCCACCAGGAATGCCAGCAGGATGCCCACTTGCGTGATGCGGCGCAGCAACAACCACTTGTGCGCGGTCAGCCAACCTTTTTCGGCAATGGCTTCGGCACCAATTTTCAGTTCAGGGGCGCTCACAGCTTGTCCCCTTTCAAGGCTTTGAACGCGGGGGCAACTGGTTGTGCCACCTCGGGTTTGGGGTCAGCGCTCAAACCTTTCCCGTGTTCGTATTTCATGCCTTCCGGCATGTTGTAGCGGTGTTCGGCTTCGGGTGCCACCAGGCTGCCGCCAGCCTTTTCTTTTTCCACCCAACCGAGCCTGTAGTGGGCTGATAGTTGGCCTTTGGCCATGTACATGGGCATGACCTTGATAGAGGCCACTTCGGTTGGGCACGATTTTTCGCACTTGCCGCAGCCGGTGCAGTGGTCGGAGTGCACCACCGGAATGAACAGCGTGTGTTTGCCGGTGCGCTCGTTGGTTTGCGGCTCCAGCGTGATGGCCTTGTCCAGCACCGGGCACACGCGGTAACAGATGTCACAGCGCAAGCCCAGGTAATTGAGGCAGGTTTCCTTGTCAACCAGCACAGCCAGGCCCATTTTGGCCTTGGTGATGTCGGTCAGTGAATGATCCAGCGCGGCCGTGGGGCAGGCTTTGACACAGGGCACCTCTTCGCACATTTCGCAGGGTGCCTGCCTCGCCACAAAGTAGGGTGTGCCGGTGGACATCGGCTCCTCGGGTTTGGCGAGGTGGAGGATGTCGTAAGGGCAGTCGCGCACGCACAGACCGCAACGGATGCATGCTGAAGAGAAGTCTTTTTCAGGCAAGGCACCCGGTGGCCGGATGGCCGCAGGCGGCAACGCCGTGGCATGACGGGCGTAGAACCCCAGGCCGGTGCCAAGCAAGCCCACGCCACACGCCATGCGTGCGGTGTCGCTCACAAATTGTCGCCGTGCGGGGTCCATCGCAAATGCTCTTCGGGTTGGGTGATGTTTTCGGGCCGCAGCCCCGGAAGGGGGCTCACGTCTCACGCAGGTGTCAGCTTCAGGCTTTCACCACCTTGGCTGCACATTTCTTGTAGTCCGTTTCTTTCGAAATCGGGCATGTGGCATCCAGCGTCAGTTTGTTGACCAGGCGGTGCTCGTCGAAGAAGGGGATGAAGATCAGCCCTTCCGGCATCTTGTTGCGCCCCTTTGTGTCGACCCGCAGTTCGATCTCGCCCCGGCGTGTGCTGACTTTGACCACATCGTTGCGTTTGAGACCGCGTTTTTCGGCATCTTTGGGGTGCATCCACACCACGGCATCGGGGAAGGCCTTGTACAACTCGGGCACACGGCGGGTCATGGAGCCACTGTGCCAGTGTTCCAGCACCCGGCCGGTGCACAGCCACAGGTCG
>DDUQ01000032.1:967-1090 GCA_002344885.1 Comamonadaceae bacterium UBA2334 | reverse complement strand
GTCCTTGTCGGGCATTTCGGCCGCAGGTTGGTAGGGCAGGGCAAAAATCTTTGCTTTGCCATCGTCGTATCCGTAAAAGCGGACACCTTCGCCTTTTTTGACGTAGGGGTCATAGCCTTCGCG
>DDUQ01000032.1:467-630 GCA_002344885.1 Comamonadaceae bacterium UBA2334 | reverse complement strand
TCGTGCGCCTTGCCGCGGCCGAACCGGGCGTATTCTTCGAACAGACCTTTCTGCACGTAATAGCCGAAGTATTCGGACTCGTCGTTCGTGTAGCCTGCCCAGGCGTGGGCGTTGACTTTGGCGCAGTCTTCTTTCGGGAATTTGTTGCACTCGCCGTTGGCGT
>DDUQ01000032.1:0-148 GCA_002344885.1 Comamonadaceae bacterium UBA2334 | reverse complement strand
GTCGGTGGTGAAGCGCTTGGAAAATTCCAGGTACTGCCACAGGTCCGACTTGGCATCGCCGGGCGCCTTGACCTGTTGACGCCACATCTGGCCACGGCGCTCGGCATTGCCGAACATGCCTTCTTTTTCCATCCACATGGCAGCAGGC
>DDUQ01000010.1:10612-12251 GCA_002344885.1 Comamonadaceae bacterium UBA2334 | reverse complement strand
GGTGGTGTCGTCGTTGGTGTCCAGCTGGGTGGTGACGATGGTGTCGGCCACTGTGATGGTGAAAGCCTTGTCATACGTCAGGTTGCCAGTTCCATTGTCAGTGGTGCGCACCATCACGTTGTAGTTGCCGATGGCCAGTGCGCCGGCGTTGTTTGCACGCAATGTGCCGCCATTGATGTTGAAACTGCTGTTGTGCGCGTCGTTTGTGCCGTTGCCTGCCACGAGGCTGTACGTGTGGGTATCGCCGGTGTCGACATCGGCCGTGGTCAACGTGCCGACTACGGCGTTGACGCCATCGGTTTGGGCAATGGTTGTCGCGCTCAGGCTGATGTTGGTGGGCGCGTCGTTGACTGCTGTCACCGTTACTGCAACAGGCTGTGTGCCACCGGGCGTGGCGGTGTCCAAACCTCCGTTGGCCGTGCCACCGTTGTCCTGAACAGACGTGAGTGTGACCACCCGCGTGCTGGCGGTGCTGGGCGCCTGACTGGTGTTGCTGTAGGTCATGCCCTCGACCAGCGTCACCATGGCAGTTTCCGAGATGCCTGCGGCCTTGGTCACGGTTACGGTGGCGGTCCCGCTGGCCATGCTGACGCTGTAGGTCATGCCGTTCGTGGCGGTGGTCCCGCTGGTGCCGTTGGTCAGGTTGATGATGCTGCCGTCGATACCCAGGCGTTCACTGGCACCGTCGGTGACGTTGGTCACCGTCAGGGTCAGGCCGCTCAGGGTTTGACCTGCTTCGTTTGTGGATGCATTGGCACTGTTGAACAGCGTGACGGCGCTGCCGTCTTCAGTGAAGGTGGGTGTGGAACCGTTGGCATTGAGCGAGGGTGCGTCATTGACCTCGGTCACGTTCACGGTGACTTGCACGGCGGTTGCCGACACAGCGCCCCCGTTGTCTTTAGCCTTGACCGTGAACGCATTCAGCGCATTTCCGCTGGCGTTGCCTGCCGGGGTCCAGTAGGCTTTATTCGTTGCGTCGACGGTGTTGTTGGTGGTGGCATCCCAGGCGGTGGCTGTCAGTGCGCTGGTGCCGATTTTGAGAGAACCTGTGCTGACGGTTTGCACCACAAACGCATCGACCGTGCCGTCGCTGTCGACTTCGTTACCTTGGGCCTTGAGGTAGTCCAGCGTGATTTCTTCTTGTGTGTCCTCCAACGTGGTGGCCACTGCCGCAGCAAAGCTGGTCAGCGTGGGGACAGCGTTGGGAACGGACGTGCTGAAGTTGTAAGTGGTGTCGTCAGCGATGGCGGCCAAGGCATTCCCAGCTGTATCGGTTAACGAGCCGGCAGTGAATTGCACCGAGTACGCCTTGCCAGCCAACAGATCGGCGGTGGGGTTGATGGTCAGCTTGTCGTTGCTGATGCTGGCTGTGCCGCCGGTGGGGGTGCCCACCGCACCAGACGCAATGGTGAAACTGGCGGTGGTGCTGTTGTCGGTGACGTTGCGCAGGGTGATGGTGCCACTGCTGCCGAAGGCAATGTTCTCGGAAAAATCGATGACGATGTTGTCGGCTACTGCCACGCCGGTGGCGTTGTCGGCAGGCGTGGAGTGGGCACCATCCAACATGGGGGCCACGGTGTCCACCGCGTAGTTGCCACTGGTAGCGGTGCCGGTGCCCGCGTTGCCCGCCGCATCCGTC
>DDUQ01000010.1:9790-10306 GCA_002344885.1 Comamonadaceae bacterium UBA2334 | reverse complement strand
GATGCCTCCGTCGCTGCTGTTCAGGCTGGATAGCGTTCCGTTCTCAGCACTCAAATCGGCAGTGGTGAAACCGGTCACTGCCTCGGTGAACGTGAATGTGACGGTGGCAGTGTCCCCAATGCGCAGCGCCGAGTCACTGATGGTGATGGCCGAGGCCAGCGTGGGCCGGGCGGTGTCGATGGCGTAAATGTTCGAGTCGGTGGAGCCACTGCCCGCATTACCGGCTGCGTCCGTCACGCCGGTGTTGTCCAGGGTGATGACGTTCGAGCTCGCAGTGATGGCCGAAGTGGGCGTGAACGTGGCGGACCACGTTGTGCCGCCGTCGCTGGAGCTGACAGCGCTCAGCGTGCCGTTGGCGATAGTGAGGTCGGCGTTGGTGAAACCGGTCACGGCCTCAGAGAAGGTGATGGTCACCAGCGAGGTTTCACCAATTTTCAGGGCTGTGTCAGCAAGTACAACGGTCGCGGTGGGCCGGGCGGTGTCCACCGCGTAGTTGCCACTGGTAGCGGTGCCGGT